>NZ_LIPQ01000021.1 GCF_001418135.1 Streptomyces aureus | reverse complement strand
ACCCATCGGACAGGCCCTAGTGGGGTCGGGCAGGCAGTTCGGTCGGCAGGGCTCGCCGGGCTCGGCGCCGCATCCGTCGCAGGAGCGGGCGGCTGCCTCGACTCGAGGAGGCGGTGAAGGTGGCGAAGGCGTGGTCCGCGACGGTGTGCGGGGTGAGTCCGTTGGCGGTGATGACCTGCAGGGCGTGCGGCGGGCGGCTGGTGGTGCGTACCCGGATGCCGGTGTCGTCGCCCTGGGCGCGGGCGAGGTCGGGGATGAAGAGAAGGCCCGCGGCGGCGTGGACGGTGGTGCCGACGTTCGTGAGGAGGCTGCCGAGTCGGACGAGTTCCGCTGCGGCGGCTTCGGCGGTGGCCGGCCACTGGGCTGCTGCGCCGTCGAGTGGGTCAGGCTGGTGGACGGGGAGGGACGTGGTGCCTCCGGGGGTTGGTGTGTTCGGTGTCGATGAGTTGCCACCACCCGTCGATAAAAAACATTACCCACCTTGCGTCACCTGACGAGTGGAACCGTCCGCAGCATCGCGTCGTGCGGATACACGCCGAAGCGCGATCCGTCTCTCGGGTCACCCGTGGAGTGTGTGTTTTCGGTTGGCCTGCGCCCTTGCCACCCGCCTCGGCGGAAGTGGGCGCCGGCCGCTTTCGTGTCTGCCGGCCTCTGGTGAGCACGCGTACTGGCTTGTCTCCGCGTCGTCTTCACCTTCCGGCTTCCGGCGGAGCGCTCCTGCGCTAGCCTCGATGCAGCATCAATGACTTGGAGGCCGTGATGCGGATTGTCTTCGACCCGGCCGAGCAGGAGGCCCTGCGGGCCGACGCACGGGAAATGGCTGACCACGACCCGCGCATCGCCTACGTGTTGGAGCGGCTGGCCGGCGAAGGTGTCGAACTGGACCGCGTCACCTCGTGGGAGGACCTGCGCGAGAACCTCGGGCAGCCCCCGCTCGACGACTCCGCTCCCGCTTCGAACGTCGCCTGATGGGGCGGCACGGCCCCAAGCGCGCCCGCATCGTCTTCTACGACGTCGCGCGGGAGCAGATAGAGAAGATGACGGAGGCCGAGCGCCTTCGGCTGGACCCCGTGCTGGTCGCTGTCTCCAGGAACCCCGAGCTGGGCGCGCTCTCGAAGCACGGCTCCATCCGTGAACACCGCGAGGACGGCGTCCGCGTGCTGTACGTCCCGACAGCTCTGGGCACCCTGGTCCTGGTCGCGTACGTCGAGGCGGACTGATCTCGCCCCAGCCTGAGCATGCTGCCCGAGCAGCGGCGGGCCGGACGGCTCCGGGACGGCATCGCTCCCGCCGGGCCGCTTGGAGCACCCCGGCCCAGGACCCCACGGTAGGCCGGCGCTTCAGCAACGCACGCCGCTCCCGCTCCGTCATCCCGCTCGCCACCTCGTACTCGACGCGCTTGTCGAGCGCGTAGGCGAGGCACTCGGCACGCACCGGACACTCTGCGCACAACGCCTTGGCCCGGTTCTGAGCCGCATGCTCGACGAAAAGGTAGTCCGCGTTCGCCGTCCGGCACAGCCCGGACAACACCGGGCTTCCGTCCACCGATCCCCCTCCACACGCCGTTTCCCCAGCTGCGGCCTGATCACCAGAACACGCACGCTACGGAGGCCTGGTTCTCGCAGGTGTGAACTGCCTGCTCAGCCCTGGCCGTCGCCGCGTGGCCTCCTTCGGTTCGGGACCCTCAGTCGCCGGTGTGTGGTGCGGGTTCGGGGGTCCGGGGCGTGGCGGCCCAGGAGGCGAGCAGGCGCAGGCTCTGTTCGGAGGGGGAGGCGGGTTCGGCGGTGTAGATGGTGAGGGTGAGGCCGGGTTCGGCGGCCATCTCCAGTCCTTGATAGGCGAGGGTGAGTTCGCCGACGGCCGTGTGGTGGTAGCGCTTGAAGCCGGTGCCGTGGTGGCGGACGTTGTGGGCGCCCCAGCGGGTGCGGAAGGCGTCGCTGCGGGTGGAGAGTTCGCCGACGAGGTCGTGGAGGTCCTTGTCGTGGGGGTCGCGGCCGGCTTCGGTGCGCAGGACGGCGACGCTGATGTCGGCGGCCTGGTCCCAGCCGGCGTAGAAGCGGCGGGCGTCGGGGCTGAGGAAAGTGAAGCGGGCGAGGTTTTCCTGGTTGTGGGGGTCGGCGTAGACGTCGGCGTAGAAGGCGCGGGCGAGCCGGTTGACGGCCAGGAGGTCCATGCGGCCGTTGCGGACGAAGGCCGGGCCTGCGGTGACCGCGTCCAGGGTCCATTGCAGGCTCGGGTGCGGCTTCCACTGCCTGGTGGTGGCGCGGCGGCGGGGGCGGGTGAGGGCGTCGGAGCCGTCGGCGGCCTGGGCCAGGTGGAGCAGGTGGGCGCGTTCGGCGTCGTCGAGCCGCAGGGCCCGGGCGATGGCCTCCAGGACGGCCGGTGAGACGCCGGCGAGGTTGCCGCGCTCCAGCTTGGCGTAGTACTCGACGCTCCCCGGTGACGTCTACATCGACGCCGTCGCCGCCGCCCCGGCCCCCTCCCGGGTCACCGCGAACCTGGTCCACCTCATGCCCGGCGCCCGCACCCACTGGCACCGCCACCCACTGGGCCAGACCGTCTACGTCGCCGAGGGCGTCGGACTGTGCCAGCGCCGGAGCGGGCCGGTGGAGGTCATCCGGCCCGGCGACCGCGTCCTGTTCGAGGCCGATGAGGAGCACTGTCACAGCGCCGCCCCGTACCGACTGATGGTCCACTGGCCATCAACGAGGGCGACGCCGACCACGACGTAGTGCACTGGCTGACCCCCGTCACCGACGACGACTACGCCGTCGGCCCGGCCGTCTGATCCCGCGCCCGGCGCCGCGTCCATGCCCGCATGACGGCCCCGGAGGTCCTCTCCATGCACTCCACAGTCCTTCGCGGTCCGGTCCGCATCCTTTCCGCGGGCGCTCTGCTGCTCGCCGTAGCCGCCTGCTCCGGCGACCCGCGGGAAGCCACTCCGACCGCCCCCACGGCTTCCTTCTCGGAGCCCGTCGGGCGGCAGGAGACGGCGGCGCCCGCCGCGCCGACCAGCGCACCGGCCTCCCCGTCGCCAGCCTCTGACAGGAACACCACCGTGGACATCCGCGTCACCCTCGACGGCCGCCCGGTCGAGGCCACCTTGAACGACAGCCCGGCCGCCCGCGACTTCGCCGAGCTGCTCCCGCTCACGCTGGCCCTCACTGACTTCCACGGCACCGAGCGAGTCGCCGGCCTGCCGCGCAAGCTGGACACCTCCGGCGCCCCCGACCCGACCGCGGCCAAGATCGGCGACATCGCCTACTACGCCCCCCGGGGCAACCTGGCGCTCTTCTACCAGGACGGGCCTTCCGCTTCCGCCGACCTGCTCATCCTCGGCCAGCTTGACGTGGGCGCCGCCCAGCTCGGCCGAGCCGGTCGCATCACCGTCGAAGCCGCCCCCTGACCTCCATCCCCGCCCCCACTTCCCGACGGGACCACAACGGCATGAACCCCGCCAGGCCGGCTGCACCGGCCAGGGCTGCCGTCGACGGTGACGAACACCCGGCCTTCGTCGTACTTGGTCTTCAGCGCGGCCTCCAGCATGGTCAGGTTGACGGGCGGCTCGCCCATCTCGTCGGGCACCTGGGCGATGTCGTGGGTGACCTTGCGGTCCTCGTCGCGGACCTTCGTCACGAACTTCGAGCCGGGCACGGGCCCGGCGGCGGCGCCGATCCGGTCGGCCCACCACTCGGGGGCGGAGGGGGCCTTGCGGCGCCGTTCGTTCGCGTCCAGGCGGTGAGGCTGGAGATCGGCCGCCCGGCTTTCTGCGTGTCGTCAGGCGACGCGGAGGATGCTCTTGCCATGGGTTGTGCCCTCGGCGAGGTGCTGCACAGCTGTGGCCAGGTCTCCGAGGGCGTACTCGGTGGTGATGTCCATGCGGACCGTGCCGTCTGCGACGAGGTCAAGTACGCGGCGGGTACTGGCGGCGAGTCGCTCGGGGTGGGTCCGGCTGAGCAGGTTGCTGTTGTAGGTCAGGAGTGACTTGCCGTGCATGAGGAGGTCGTTGGCGTTGGCGAGGACGGGTTCGTACGTGGCGAGGTTGCCGTATGCCACCAGTCGGCCGTGTGCTGCGAGCTGGTCGAGGCCGGCGGTGCGGGTCGAGCCGCCGACCGGGTCGAGGATGACGTCGGGCTTTTCGTCGCCGAGCTTGGCCGGGAACTCCTCGCGGAGCAGGAGCTGGTCGTACCCGAACCGTGCGGCGTAGTCGGCCCTGTCGTCAGTGCTGACCACACCGACGATCCGGCCTGCTCCGGCCAGTCGGGCGAACTGGGCGGCGAGCGTGCCGACTGAGCCGGCGGCGGCGTGGATCAGCACGCTTTCGCCGGGCCGCACGTTCGCAGCGGTGTTGATCAGGTCGTAGGCGGTCGGTGCGCCCCACCCGAGACCTGCGGCTGTCCTCAGCGGCACGCCGCCGACGCCAAAGGTGAGCGTGGCGGGCGCCAGGACCACTTCGGCGTAGGCGCCGGAGGTAGTCAGCGCGGTGACGGCCTCACCAACACGGCGTGCGTCGACACCCGCGCCGACCGCGACGATGTGCCCGGACGCCTCGAATCCCGGGACGAAGGGGCGAGGTACGGCGAACTGGCCGTTCCTGACCATGGTGTCGCCCCACTGGATCCCGGCGTAGGCCACACGGATCGCCACCTGGCCGGGGCCGGGGGCGGGCTCATCGAGTTCGGCCACCCGGTAGTGGTCATCAGCGTCGAGAACGACAGCCTTCATGGTTACAGCCCCCTGTGTTGACTCAGTATCCTTACAGTCGAGAACGGTAGGCATATAAGGTTCCTGAGTCAACCCATGAACCTGTCAATGAAGTGGGAGTACGCGGTGGAAGCTCGGATCGAGAACGACCTCTGCACCCGAATCAGGCGGTCAGAGCAGGCGTTGATGGCGCACCACGAGGCAGTACTGCGTGCCTACGGGCTGACCATGACGCAGTACACCGTGCTGTTGATCCTCTCGCGCGAAGGCGGCATGTCCGGCGCCCAACTGGCCCGCTCCTGCGGCGTCACGCAGCAGAGCATGAGCAGCGTGCTGACCAACATGGAGACCAAGGAACTCATCCGCCGCGAGACGTCCCCCGTGCACGCCAAGGTGCAGATCGCCACCCTCACCGATGAGGGCCGGGCGCTGCTGGACCGCGCCTACCAGGAGGTGGTCATCCTTGAGCGCGCGCTCAACGACGCGTTCACGCCCTCCGAACACGCCTCACTCTGCGAACTTCTGGAACGCGCCACCACCGTCCTGATCCAGCAGACGCGCCACGCGACAGCCCCGCCCGCCAGCTGAGCCCGCGGCCGCCACACGCGCGGGAGCCCCATCACTGCGTACCCGCTCTGGAAGATCGGTCGCCCCGCCTGCGATGCCTGCCTGTTCTGCCGTGCCCGTGGTGCTGACCGCCGCCGAGCGCCACCATCTGAAGAAGATGACTTACGGCCGCGAGCTGTGGTGGAGCCGCTCGCTCGTCCACCGAGTGCCCCGGCGGGCGGCCCCTCCCCTACCGTCCACGCGTATTCGCCGCCCCCTGGCCCGGCTGAACCGATCCGGGACCAGGCCGCCCCTCTCCTTTGACCACGCGGGCCTGGGAGGAACATGTCCTCGATGGCCGCCGGGGGGATTCAGCCCTGTGCGTGGCTGGCCTGTTCCTCCACCACGTTCGCGAGCCTGGCGAGCATGCTGCGGTGGCGTAGCTGGATCAGTGCGTCGACTGCGGCATTGTGCAGCGTTCCGCCGATGCCCCGCAGAGGGTGCTCGTCCACGATTGTCAGGGCCTCGTCGCCCCAGGGGCGGACTTCGATCGCCACGCGGGCGGTGCCGAGAGGTCCGCTGTCGACTTCCAGCTCCAGTTCCTGAGGAACGTCGACGCGTCGTACGACGGTGGTGCTCGCAACGGTCCACGGTCCGAGGCGGACGGTGTACTCCAGTACGGATCCGAGTTCGGGCCACAGGCCGCGGGCCACCCGCGATTCGCTCGTGCCCACCACCCAGTCCGCGTAGCGCCGCCCGTCGCCAAGGACCGCCCACACTTGGCTCGGCGTGGCGTGGATCAAGTGGTGTCGTACGGCCATGACTGTCCTCCTGGGCGAGGGTGATGCCGGCCCGGTCCCGCGAGGTCCTTTGTATCGGCCGCAGCGCCGCCTGGTCCAAGGAGGCCGGTGGCGGGCAGCGGCGTGTCCTCATGGGCCGAGAGAACGTGCCGGAAGTAGTGCGTGACGAGCGTGGGCATGAAGGCCCGGGCCACCTGCGCGACGCGCACCCACTGCGGGGCATACATGTGAGCTGAGCGACGTTCGATACCCCGTACCATGGCCGCCGCGTAGGCGGCGGGGTCCTGGTTGACGGAGGTCGGCCATGGCAGGTGCGCGCGTAGTGTCTGGAAGACCTCTGTCTGGTCCGCGTGGCGGATCATCGCGGTATCGGCCCAGTTCAGGTAGGCAATGCCGACGTCGACGCCCCGGTGAGCGATCTCGGCACGCAGGGCGTGCGCGAAGGCCTCGACCCCGGACTTGGAGGCGCAGTACGCGGTGAGGAGCGGGGTGGGCGCCAACGCGACGAGGGACGCGACCTGGAGGTAGTAACCGTGGCTGCGCAAGAGGTCGGGCAGGAAACAGCGGGCGGTGAGGGCGCTGCCGACAAGGTTGACGTCGATCACCCGCCGCCAGTCTTCCGAATCGCAGTCCTGCAGCGCGCCTCCGATGGCGACTCCGGCGTTCGCGACGACCACGGAGGGCGCGCCCAGCGTGTTGCGGACCTCTTCGGCTGTTGCCGAGAGTGCGGCCACATCGGTGACGTCGACCGTCCATGGAGCAGCGGGTCCCGGCAGCTCGGCCGCCAATTGGTGCAGCCGCTGCCCTTCCCGGTCGAGCAGGACCACATGGGCGCCACGCCGCGACAGTGCATACGCCGTGCTCGCGCCGATGCCCCGGGCGGCGCCGGTGACAACGGCGACCCGGCCCTGCAGTGGGCTCGCGTGCGAGTGGGTGCGGTACCGGCGGGCTCTGGGCCTCATGCCATGCCCCTGCCCGCCTGCGTCCGTTCCATACGGGACCGGGGCGGCTACGGCGTTCGCGGAATCGACGTCGGGTACGTCATCTCGACAGTCGTGCTGCCGTCGCGCGGCCAGGACGAGGCGGCGGCTCAAGCCGGCATGACGACGACTCGCCTTCCGGACCGGACAGGCTAGTCCAGGTTTCAGGACGTATCGCTTCGGGTCACAGGTGTAGGGCCCGAGGGCATGCCCCGCTGCGTCTGGAGAAGTGATGTCCGAGAAGAATCCGGTGAAGGCCGTCGCCGAAGGAAGGGCCGGCGCCATGCGCACCGGCCCCGCCGAGGGTCCCGAAGAGGGTGTGCCCGGCAAGCCGGCCCCCGTGTCGCCGCAGCTGGTCGAGCCGACTACACCGGTCGAGCCGCTGCCGCCGAAGGCGGATCAGAGCGGCCCGGAAACCGTCAGCCCGACCGGGCAGCCCACCGGCGCGGAGCAGGCCAGGACGGCGCAGAGCGGCGCGTACCTGACCACCGCCCAGGGTGTCCGACTGCCGGATACGGACCACTCACTCAAAGTGGGACCGCGGGGGCCGGTGCTGCTGCAGGACAACCACCTGCGCGAGAAGCTCATGCACTTCGATCACGAGCGCATCCCGGAGCGCGTGGTGCACGCCCGTGGATCCGCCGCGCACGGCGTCTTCCAGTCCTACGGCACAGGGCAGACGGTCAGCAAGGCCGCGTTCCTGGCCCGGGACGTCGAGACGCCGGTGTTCGTCCGCTTCTCCACCGTCCTCGGCTCCCGGGGCTCCGCCGACACGGTGCGTGACACCCGTGGCTTCGCCACGAAGTTCTACACGGAGGAAGGCGTCTTCGACCTGGTCGGGAATAACATCCCGGTGTTCTTCATCCAGGACGCGATCAAGTTCCCCGACGTCATCCACGCCGGCAAGCCACACCCCGACCGGGAGATCCCCCAGGCACAGAGCGCGCACGACACGTTCTGGGACTTCGTCTCCCTGCACACCGAGGCCACCCACCACACCCTGTGGAACATGTCCGACCGGGGGATCCCCCGCTCGTACAGAATGATGGAGGGCTTCGGCGTTCACACGTTCCGACTCGTCAACGCCGAAGGCGCCACGACACTTGTCAAGTTCCACTGGAAGCCCAAACTCGGCGTCCACTCCCTGGTCTGGGAGGAGGCACAGATCCTCGCGGGCGTCGATCCCGACTTCCACCGCCGCGACCTCTATGACGCCATCGAATCCGGCGCCTTCCCCCAGTGGGAGCTCGGCATCCAGACCTTCCCCGACACGGACGACCAGATGTTCGAAGGAATCGACCTCCTCGACTCGACAAAGATCGTCCCAGAGGAGCTGGCGCCCGTGCAGCCCGTCGGACTCCTGACGCTGAACGCGAACCCGTCGAACTTCTTCGCCGAGGTGGAACAGGTCGCGTTCCACACCGGCCATCTCGTCCCGGGCATCGACGCCACCGACGACCCCCTCCTCGCGGGACGGAACTTCTCCTACCTGGACACCCAGCTCACCCGGCTCGGCGGACCCAACTTCCCGCAGATCCCGATCAACCGCACCCACGCCCCCGTCAACGACATGCTCCGCGACGGCCTGCACCAAACGGCTGTGCACCGGGGCGTGGCCCCCTACAAACCCAACAGCCTCGACGGAGGCTGCCCCTTCTTCGCCGGCGCCAACACGGGTGCGTTCATCGAGGTCCCCGTGGAGGTGCCGGCCGGGCGGAAAGTCCGCGCGGCCCCGGCCTCGTACGACGACCACTTCTCCCAGCCGCGCCAGTTCTGGCTGAGCATGAGCCCGGTCGAGCGCGAGCACGTCATCGCCGCCTACACCTTCGAGCTGAGCAAGTGCTACGAGCAGGCCATCAAGGAACGCACCCTGAGCGTCCTCGCGAACATCGACGGCGAACTGTGCGCCCAGGTCGCGGCCGGTCTGGGCTTGGCTGTGCCGGCCGCCACCGAAGCACTCGCCGATGTCGCCCCCAGTCCGGCCCTGTCGCAGATCGGCGCCACCTGGCCGCTGGACGGACGCGTCATCGGCATCGTCACCGACCAAGCCGTCGACACGGCCACCGTGCGGGCGGTTCGCCAGGTTGTCCTGGATGCCGGCATGGTGCCGCTGGTGGTGTCCGCGGCCGGCGGAGTGCTCGGCACGGACGGAGACCCAGTGACCGTGCAGCGCACCTTCGCCACCGCCCGCTCCGTCGAATTCGACGCCCTCGTCTTCATCGGCGCCCCGCAGGCGGCAGCCGACGCGTATGGCGCCCGCGACGCCAAGGCCGGCTCCCCCACGGCCGCCCCCTGCGACCCCCGCGTCCTCACGCTGCTGACCGAGGCATACCGGCACGGCAAAGCGCTCGCAGGCCGGGACGGAGCCGAAGCACTGTTCGAAGCCGCCGGCATCTCCGCAGGTGCGCCTGGCGTCATCCTCTCGGACGGAGCACAGGCACTGCCCCAGCTACTGGAACTCCTCGCGGCCCACCGCGTCTGGGAACGCTTCCCGGCCGCTGTGTGACTCAACGGCCTGCGGGGACCCTCCAGGGGGGCTTCGCAGCGTGTCGGCAAGCCCCGGACCCGCATGGGGTCCGGGGCTTGCCGCAGGCACACGGGCGTCCCGGTGGCGGTCCACCGCCGCGCGCAGCGCCCGGCGGACGACCAGCACCTGGCAGGGCGGGCGCACGAGGGTAGGGGCGGCGGGCTGGACAAGCGGAGCGGCGCGGGGTGTCTCACCCGCGGGTCGCGAGGAACGTGTGGGTGATGCCCGTCTGCCATCCAGGCAGGGGCAGCACCCGGACGTCGACGAATCCGGCACTTTGCAGGCGGTCGGCGAACTGCTCTGCCGTGTCGAATTCGAGCACGCTGCGATGCAGGTGCTGGTAGAGGGTCGCGTCCCCGTGCAGCCGGCCCCAGGGCACGACCATGCCTCGCATTACCGCGTTCCACACGGTCCGGTGGACTGTTCGGCCGCTGAGGGTGTACTCGTGGACCGCCAGCCGCCCGCCCGGACGCAGGAGGTCGCGGACCGTGCGGAGCACGGTGTCAGGGTTGGCGAGGTTGCGGAAGAGGTAGGCGGCGAATACGGCGTCGTACGGCCCTGCGGCATCGGTGGAGCCGACATCCTCGGCAGGCGCGTGCACGAAGGAGACGGAGGAGGGCCAGGCCTTGGCCCGCGCCTGCCCCAGCATGCCGGCCGAGGCGTCCACACCGGTGATGGTGGCGCGGGGTACGGCGTGGAGAAGGGCCCGGGTCGAGGATCCCGTACCGCATCCGAGGTCAAGGACGGACAGGCCGGAGCCTTCGTCGGGCAGGCAGAGGCGGCGGGCGGAGCGGCGCAGGTGTCCGTGGTAGCCGGGGTTCGCGGCTGTCATGCGGTCGTACGAGGGAGCGGCGCGGTCGAAGGCTGCGGTGAGGTCGTCGTCGCGGAGCAGGGTCATGGGATCCTCCTGGTCGGCTCCAGCCTGCGCCTGGCCTCCTCGACGCGCTGTGTGCCACGCCGGAATGTCCGAGTGTCTTTCGCGGGGCTCGCGGACCGGGCCGGGCCGGCTGCACACCGTCCTGCTTCACGCTCAGGGGTCATCCGGGACGGAAGGGTTGATCCGTACGGCGTAAGGGCGGATGTGCGGCGCCTCCGCCGCGGTACGCATGCGCCGAGCGAGCCGGTCTCCCGGCGACCGGCGGTGAAGGGCAGTCCCCATGCGTGCAATGGACCCGCTTCATGTCGACAGCGATGTGGCGGCGGCCGTGAACAGAAGGTTGGCGACGATGCTCGACCGTCGGCTCGAGGAGTCCGAGGCTCTGGACCCCCTGTTCGCTGCGGACCTGGCTGGTCGGGTCGTACGGTTCACCCTCCAGGGGGGACGGCGCATGCGTCCGCGGTTGTGCTGGTGGGGCATGCGCGCTGCGGGCGGCGGGGCGCCGCTCGCGGAGACCGCCCTGGGTGTCGCAGGCGCCTTGGAACTCGTTCAGACGTGTGCGCTGATTCAGGACGACATGATGGACGGCTCGCCGCTCCGCCGGGGACGGCCGGCGGTGCACGTCGAGATCGACGAGCAGTACGCGACACAGCGACGCGACCGCCCGTGCGGCACATTCGGCGGAGCAGCAGCCGTGCTGGCGGGCGATCTCGCTCTGGTGTGGGCCGACGACGCCTTCGCGGAGGCCACGGCCGGGTCCCCGGCCGCGGTACCGGCGGCCGCCGTCTGGCGGTCCATGCGAACGGAGATGGTGGCCGGCCAGTATCTGGATCTGCACGCCCAGGTGACGGCCGACCGGTCTTCGGCGCGGGCGGTGCGGTCAGCCGTGCTGAAGACCGCTCTGTACTCGGTGGAGCGTCCGTTGGTGCTCGGTGCCACACTCGCCGGGACGTCGGCGAGCGCCCTTGCGGCGCTCCGGAAGGCGGGCCGTTTCGCGGGGGTGGCCTTCCAGCTGCATGACGACCTGCAGGGCGCGTTCGGTGACCCGGCTTCGACGGGAAAGCCGGTGGGCGAGGATCTGCGCGAGGGCAGGCTGACGTATCTGGTCGCGGTGGCCCGGGAGCGCTGCGAGGCTGCCGGGGACCGTTCCGGGCTGCGTGTCCTGGACGAGGTTGTCGGTGCCCGGTACGGGACGGCCGAGGAGGACGTCCGGCGGGCGCACGAGGTAGTGGATCGTTCCGGCGCGCGCGAGCAGGTCGTCGCCCAGGTGGAGCGGCTGTGCAGCCGAAGCGAGGATGCGCTCGCAGGGGCGGTGCTTGACCGGGCTGCCACGTCCCATCTCGTGCGGTTGCTGCGCGGTGCCTGTGGCCTGCCACCCGGCGGGAGTCCGGAACCGGCCGCGGAGACGGGGCTCGAGACCGAGGTGGTGGCGTTCGACGACGCGCTGATCGGAGATCTGCGGTGAAGGCGCTGTCGGGGCGGACCGATCACGTCGTGGTCGTGGGAGCCGGTCTGGCCGGGCTGTCCGCGGCGCTGCACCTGCTGGGGGCGGGGCGGCGTGTGACGGTGGTGGAGCGTGACGCCCACGCGGGCGGCCGCGCGGGGCGGATCGAGCGAGCCGGGTATCTGATGGACACGGGTCCCACCGTGCTCACGATGCCGGATGTGCTCGAAGAGACCTTCGCGGCGGTGGGCGCCCGGATGCGTGACCACCTCGAGCTCGTAGCCCTGCACCCGGCCTACCGGGCGCGGTTCGCGGACGGCAGCCGGATCGATGTCCATACCGACGCCGAGGCCATGGCAGCGGAAGTGGAAAGGTTCGCCGGGGCACGCGAGGCTGCCGGGTACCGCCGCCTGCGCCGGTGGCTGACCGACCTGTACGCCTTGCAGATGGGTCGGTTCATCGACGCGAACTTCGACTCGCCATGGCAGCTGGTGCACCCCGATCTGGTGCGGCTGGCGCTCGCGGGTGGCTTCGGACCGCTCGACCGGGCGATCGGCCGCTTCCTCGAGGACGAACGGCTTCAGAGGGTCTTCTCCTTCCAGTCGCTGTACGCGGGAGTGGCGCCCTCCAGGGCCCTGGCCGCGTACGCGGTCATCGCCTACATGGACACGGTCGCGGGCGTGTACTTCCCTCGCGGCGGCATGCATGCCGTACCCGCCGCGATGGCCCGTGTGGCCGGCGCCGCAGGGGCGGAACTGCGGTTCGGCGAGGAGGTGCAAGCCCTGGAGCGGCGGGGAGAGCGGGTGACCGCGGTCGTCACCGCCTCCGGCCGGATCGCATGCGACGCGGTGGTTCTGACCCCCGATCTGCCGGTCGCCTATCAGCTGCTGGGGCGCCGTCCCCGGCGTCCTGCCCGGCTGCGGCACTCCCCCAGCGCGGTCGTGCTCCACGCTGGAACCGACCGGACCTGGCCGCAGCTGGGGCACCACACCATCTCGTTCGGAGGCGCTTGGGACGGCACGTTCCGCGAGCTCACCCGTGCCGGGCGGGTGATGAGCGATCCCTCTCTGCTCATCACCCGTCCGACTGCCACCGATCCGTCACTGGCCCCGCCCGGTCGCCATCTGCACTACATCCTGGCACCGTGCCCGAACACCGAGGTGGGTCCCGAAGCGGTGCACTGGGGAGAGCTGGGCGCACCGTACCGCGACTCGCTTGTCGCGGAGCTGGAGCGGCGCGGCATGCATGGGCTGGGCGACTCCATCGAGGAGGAGTGCCTGGTGACGCCTGCCGACTGGGCGGCGCGCGGGCATGCGGCCGGCACGCCGTTCTCGGTGGCGCACACGTTCGCCCAGACCGGTCCGTTCCGGCCGCGCAATCTCGTCCGCGGCACCGACAACGCCGTGTTGGCGGGGTGCGGCACGACTCCTGGCGTGGGTGTGCCGACGGTTCTGCTCTCGGGCAGACTCGCCGCCCTGCGCATCACCGGTGCGCCGGACGGCCGCACCCGCCGCCCGGGGCCCGCCCTGCCGGTCGCGAACCGGCAGGAGGTGACGAGGTGACCGCCCGCGAGCTGGACGCGGCGGGCATCCAGGAGGCCGGGCTGCGCGCCGACTACACGGCCTGCCGCCGGCTCAACGCGCGTCATGGGAGGACCTACTTCCTCGCCACGAGGCTCCTTCCGGTGGACCGGAGGTCCGCCGTCCACGCCCTGTACGGTTTCGCGCGACGTGCCGACGACATCGTCGACGACCTGGGAAGCGGGGCCACGTTCGCCGAGCGTGAGGCGGCTCTGGACACGCTGGAGACCGAGTGGGCGATGGCGCTCGGCGGCGGCCGGGTAGCGGAGCCCGTGGTCCGCGCCGTCGCCGACACGCGGGCCCGTTACGGCATTGCGGCGCGCCACTTCACGGATTTCATGACCTCCATGCGCAGCGACCTGTCGGTCACGGACTATCCGACGTACGAGGAGCTGGCCACGTACATGCACGGTTCGGCCGCCGTGATCGGACTGCAGATGGTGCCCGTCCTGGGCACGGTCGTACCGAGCGCCGAGGCGGAGCCGCACGCCGCCGCGCTGGGAGTGGCGTTCCAGCTCACGAATTTCCTGCGGGACGTCGGGGAGGATCTCGACCGGGGCCGGATCTACCTTCCCGCCGATCTGCTGGGCGCCTACGGCGTGGACCGTTCCCTGCTGCTGTGGAGCCGTTCGACGGGGCGGCACGACTGGCGCATCACCGAGGCTCTCAGGGCCGCCGCCTCTCTCACGCGTCACGTCTACCGTGCGGCGGAGCCCGGCATCGGCCTGCTCCACCCGGTGTCGGCTCCCTGTGTCCGGACGGCGTTCGTGCTGTACCGGGACATCCTCCAGGCCATCGAGGACGACGGTTTCTCCGTGGTGCACCGGAGGGCCGTCGTGGGCAGGCGACGGCGGCTGGCGGTAGCCGGGCCCGGCTTCGTCCGCGCCGTCGCGGCCCGCAGAGGGTGGGCCCTCTTTCGGCAGTCTGCCGAGAGGAAGCCGGACCGGCCCCGGGGGGCATGCGTCTCACCAGTGCCGCCGAGGCTCCCGGAATCGGCTTGGGTGCCACACGCCTCGCGAGCCGGAGGTGCGGAGCGGTGAGCGGGATTCCGTTGCGATGGCGGAAGGAGCCGGTCGCCTGGGAGCGGCAGCGGCCGACCTGGCGCGAGGCGCGGCCCGCGTCGATCGCGGCCGCCCTGCGGCGCGCGCAGGCCCGCGCGTCGGGTAACTGGTATGTCGTCGCGGACAGTCGCGACGTGCGGTCCGACCGTCCGCTCGGCCGCCATGTCGGCGGGGTCGAGGTGGTGCTCTGGCGCGATGCGGCCGGCGTCGCGGTGGCCGGTCCGGGGGCCTGTCCCCATCTGGGCGCGCCCCTGAAGGACGCCGTCGTCCGGTGCGGGACGCTGACCTGCCACTGGCACGGTATGAGTCTGGACGGGCGTCCCTTCGCCGGCTGGGATCCGTGGCCCGTCCATGACGACGGACTGCTGGTGTGGGTGCGCCTGGACGAGGTGGGCGGGGAGACGCCCACCGAGCGGCCCGTGGTGCCGCAGCGTGCGAACGGCGCCGAAGCGGTGAGCGCCGTCTACACCGGGGTGGGGGCCTGCGAGCCGGAGGACGTCGTGGCCAACCGTCTGGACCCATGGCACGGCGCGTGGCTGCACCCGTACTCGTTCGTGGACCTGAAGGTCCTGGAAGTTCCGTCCGAGGACGCGGCCGACGCGGAGGACGTCCTGGTGGTGGACGTGGCGTTCAAGGTCGCGGGCCGCGGCGTCGTACCGGTACGGGCCGCCTTCACCGCGCCGGAACCCCGAACGGTCGTGATGCGGATCGAGGCGGGAGAGGGTGCGGGATCGGTGGTGGAGACGCATGCCACGCCGTTGACGGCGACCGGGTCCGACCGCCCCCGCACGGCCGTGGTCGAGGCGGTCGTGGCCGTCTCGGACCGGCGCGGCTTCGCCGTCGCCAGGGCCATGGCGCCACTGCTCCGGCCGGCGATCCGGGCGGCGGCCGGCCGGCTGTGGCGGGACGATCTGAGGTACGCGGAGCGGCGCTGGTCGCTGCGCCGCCAGGGGCGGTTCCCGGGCTGAGGGTTCACCGCAGTGGCGGGCGGGGAACGCCGGGCGGGCCCTTCGGCGTTCGTATCACGGGCTCTCCGCAAATGCGGCGAGGCGGCGCGGGAGCGCGGACCGGCCGCGCCGGGGGACGGTCCAGAGGGTCTGGCCGCGCAGACCCCAGCGGCGTAGATGCGCGTTGGCTGCCAGGAAGCCTGTGGTTGCCGCGCGCTCCATCAGGGCTACGGGCAGGTCGCTGCGGACGAGGTCACCGCCGACGGTCACCGTGGGGTCCGGGGTGTCGACCGTGGGGCGGTCGGCGGCGGTACCGACGGCGAACAACGGGCAGTCGGCGCGCCACAGGCGGCGCTCGTCGACGACCCGAGCGGCCCGCGTTTCGGGGTAGATGCGGTGGAGTTCGGCCAGGAGGGTGCGTGAGAGCGTCTCGGGGTCGGCCGACGGCGCGGCGGCGTAGGCATGGAGTTCGACGACTGATCCGCCGGACTTCCGTGCCCAGCGCAGGGCTTCTCCTTCCCAGCGTTCCAGGACGCTGATGTTGTCCAGCGGTCCGTAGCCGCTGGTGCCGAGGAAACCGGGCCGTTCGGCGTTGACGGGGCGGTCGAACCAGATCCGGTGGACCAGGAAGGGCGGCGCAGAGGCGAGGCGGCCGATCCGCGCACGCCACATCTCGTCGCAGAGCGTGGGCGAGTTCCTCACCAGGGAACGCAGCCCTCCCGGATCGAGGGCCAGGACCAGGGCGTCGGCGCGGTCCGTCCCGTCCTCGGTGACGAGGGTGTGCCCTCCGTGCGGGTCGGGCTCCACGGCGTGGACGGGTGTGCTGGTGCGGATCCGTACGCGGTGACCGTCGAGGTAGCGTGCGAGGGGGTCCCACAGTGCCTGCGGATAGGGCTCGTCGGGCACGTCGAAGAGGAGGCCCTCCGAGGAGCCGAGAAAGTAGATGTGGAACATCAGGGCGAGCTCGGCCGCGGACAGCTCTGACGGGTCGGCGAAGAAGCTGCGGGAGAAGACCTCGAAGGCGAGGTGCTGGGCCGCCTCGGGGAAGTGGATGCGCTCCAGGAGCTTGCGGGCGCTGATCCGGTCGTAGCGCTCGTACAGGTCCGGCAACCGGACGTCGAGGAGGGGCAGGGCCGCCCGCGCGTCCAGCCGGTGCAGGTCGCGCCAGCCGAAGCTGGGGCTCAGGGCAGCGAAGCCCAGGGCGTTCCACGGCGGGGTGCGCGGGACGCGGGCGAAGCTGTCGTAGAGGCCGGACGCGTGCTGAAGGGGGTAGTCGCCGATTCCTCGCAGACGTTCCAGTCCCGGGTCGACGCGGCGGAGAAGGCCGCGCAGGTTGTAGTACTGCCGGAAGAAGGCGTGGAAGCCGCGGCTCATGGTGACGGACGAGCCGTCGGCGAGTTCGACGGGCCACCCGGTGAGGCGTCCGCCGAGCGAGGCCTCCCGTTCGTAGAGGGTGACGCCGACGCCGCGCTCAGCCAGGAGCGTCGCCGCCGCGAGGCCCGCGATCCCTCCCCCGACGACCGCGCAGCGTGGCGCCCCTCCTCCGGTGTGCCGGGCCCGGCCTTCGTGGGCAGGTACGACTTCGGCCTTCCGGTCGCGTCCACGGCGTGCGGCCCGTACGGGCTGAGGGCTCATCTGACGGCCTTTCTGGGGTCCGGTACGGGAAGGAAGGTGCGGATCAGCGGGGGGAACGAGCGAGGAACGGGAGGCCCGCGGCGGACCGCAGCATCGGCAGGACTGGGGTCCGCAGCCCGACCAGCACGTCCTCAGCGGGGCGTGTCTCGCCATCCAGGAAACGCAGAAGGCGCTCGGCCGGGACGGTACGGAAGAGGCGGCTGAAGAACGACGCACCCTGCACCCGTCCGGTGGCGAGACCGCGCAGCAGGATCGCGTCCATGGCCAGATGGCGGGCGGTGTAGGCAGCGGGCGGAACGGGTGTGCGGCCGTGGTGGACGGCGGCCGCGACGGCGCGGGTCTGGCGCTGGATCGCCGAGAACGCGTAGCCCGTGGAGGGACGGATCGCTCCGCCGGCCGCGCCGATCCGGAAGACGTGGCGCCCGGCGCGGGGGCTGTGGTGGGCGTCGGTCAGGGGGATGACGCCTCGTTCCCGGGCGAGGACGTCGTGCGGGCCGAGACGGAGCACGTCCTGGGTGTAGTGACGCAGCGCGGCCTCGTACGCATGCTCCGTCAGGGCGGCCGGGCCGAACTCCGTGTATTCCACCAGCGCCTCGTGGGGACCCGTGGGCAGCACGTAGCCGAAGGACAGCCCGTGCCGGGGCTGTGGTGTGCGGAAGTCCATCAGCTCCACGACCTCCGGCTGGAACACCGGCCGGCGCGTACGAACGAACCAGCCACGGAAGTGCTGCAGGAGCGCGGTTCTGGCGGGCGCGAGCGCGGGAGGACGGGAGTCGAAGACCCAGCGCGCCCTCATGGATGTCGTCGCGCCACCGGCGGTGCGGCAGAGGAGTGCGGCGCCGTCGTGCCCGTCCTCGATCCTCTCCACGACGGCCTCGGCGCGGGTCAGGGCGCCCAGTCGCGGGCGCAGGCCCTCCTCGAAGGAGGTCGAGCGCAGCATCTTGTAGCGGAACCGTCCCAGGCTTCGGAGGGTGGCGGGGCCGTCGGCAGCACGTACCCGGAGGTGGTCCCAGGTGGCGGTCACCAGATCGTCGTACTCTCCCGGTCCCTCTTCCCAGTAGCACCAGGTGCGTTCGGGCGGACGCAGGGAGCCGGGCGGCGCGTCGACAAGGGTTACGGAGAGGGCGGGGACACCGGCATGTGGGCTGAGCAGGCGCCAGGCGAGCGACAGTCCGGCCGCGCCTGCCCCGACAATGGCCACGTCACACTGCGGCACCACGTGTCCTCCTCCGGCCAGGGGGATACGCCGAGGCCCCAGGTACCGCGGCGCCGGACACGGTGATCGTATGCCGCTCTGGTCCGCAAGCCGGTCGACCACTCCCGGCGTTTCGCGTCCCCCGCCGTCCTGGACGCCTGGCCGTGGAGCGCCCGATGGCTGAAGGTCGGCCGGCGCCTGTGCCGGCGGTGCCGGGTGACGTCCGTGGCGGTCGCCGCCGGTCTGGACTGGTCCCGCCTGACCGCGACGACGCAGTTCGCCCAACGCCCCGCGGTCCTCCGGACCTCACGGACGTCCAGGCCGCGGCGGACCGGCTTCTCCACTCGGAGAGTCCTTCGTGGGAGACACTCCGGGGCGGGCCGTGTGATCGGGGTGGCCGGTGGTGCGCCGTGCCTCCTTCAGCCGGGCCTCCTGGAGGTGTGGTCTTCCGTCGGCGAGGTCGGCCACCACGCCGCGTTCCAGGTCACGGAAGGGCTCGTAGTAGGTCCTGTCATAGGCCTCGACGATCTGGAAGGTCCAATGACCGGGAATGACGTTGCGTCCGATGATCTCGGACTCCACACGGTCCGCCCAGTCGTCGTGACCGGCGGCGCGCAGCAGGTCGACCGCGTGGTCCAGCTCGAAGTCGGCCGTACCAGTCAGCTGGTGGAAGCCGTACAGGTGCCCCCGGGCACGCTCGACAGTCTCCAGCGCCTTGGAGAGGGAGCCCAGCGCCTCCACGGTCGCGTCGCTGACATCCTGGGGCCGGTGGTGTGCCGCGTCGGGGCTGTTGTCGTGGGAAGTCATGTGGAACATGTCCCCGCCGAACTGCCACGCGTACCGGTGCCGCCGCCCGTCACCCCGGAACAGGCGCAACATGCTTGCTGTGCGGGGACTCGAAGTCGGCGGCGGACCGCATCATCGACCGCCGCGGACCCCTGCTCGCCCTCCAGCCCGCAAGCGGTTCGCCAAAGACACTGTGCTTCGCCCATGGCTGCCGGTGGAGGATTCCACACTGGTCTGGTGTGCGAATTCTCGTGTACAACTTCCCGTCCCGGCGTGATCCTGTCTCTTTGCCGATCTCCAAGAAGAAGATCGTGAAGGGTGGATCCACACACGCACAGCCATACGCCGCGGGCCTTCCTGCGGAAGGGCCTACTGGCAGCGGGGTCCGGGGTCGCGCTCGCGGCAGCGCTCCTCGTTCCGACATCACAGGCCGCTGAGCCCTCCAGCACGGCCGCGCAGACCGCGAGCGCGTCCGTCGCCTCTGCCACCCCGACCGTCTCGCCCACGGTGCAGACGGGGCCTCGCAACATCATCAAGCGGCTGCAGGACACTTACATTCGTAGCACCGACAGCGCCGACCACTCGCAGGAACAGCTCCTTCATGTGGGTTCGCCCGACGGCGGTGCGACGAAGTACCGCAGCTTCATGCAGTTCGACGTCTCCAAGCTGCGGGGCGCGCCGATCAAGCAGGCTACTCTGCGCGTCTACAACTCCTTCGTATCCGACTGCTCGGCGAAGGCGTGGATGGGCGTGTATCCGGTGACTTCGGCCTGGGACCAGTCCTCCGTCACCTGGGCCAACCAGCCCTCTGTCGGCGCGGGCAAGGGCACCTGGTTCGGGCTCGGGCACCCGGACTGCCCCGGCGTGCCGAACAAGACCGATCCGGCGGCCTCCAACGGCATCCAGCGCATCGATGTCACCGACTGGGTCAAGGGGTGGGCTGACACCACGCTGCCGAACCACGGCATCCGGCTGAGCGCGGCTGAGGACGTCAGCACGGGTTACAAGGACTTCTGCTCCATGAATCCGGTGGCCACCGAGTACGCCTGCCACGCGGCGTACAACGCGCCGACCCTGGAAGTCGTGTTCAACGAGGGCCACACTCCGGTCATCACGGGCAACGACACCGGCCCCACCTACCCGGGCGGATACCCGGGGCAGCATGCCGCACTGGAGTTCTTCGACTCGACCAGCCCCTCCGTCTGGCCGGCCTCCGGGCCGTACCAGCGGTGGATCCCGGACGCCTACCACTCGGTCCTCGACACGACCCTGAAGGGCGACACATGGGAGGGCGGCACCTCCCACAAGCTCCGTCCCGGCGGAACGTACGGCGGATCGGTCCTGGTCACCGGCGACGGTGCCAGCGGATTCATCGGGGTGGTCCCCTACCCGTCGCTCGCCGGCTATCACTGGGCGATCAACGTGGGAAACAACCCGAAGGACCTGCACGGCGTGGAGATGCTCCCGGACGGTACCGTCATCGGCGCTTTCGGGGACCGGGTCTTCGGCGCGGAGGGCATCCACGGCGGTCTCGCGGTCTACTCCAAGGCTCAGGGCAAGCCCGGCAGCTGGAGTGCGGCACCGGTGCAGGAGACGTCGCTCGCCGGAGCTCACGAGGTTCTCTATGACCAGAACTCCGGGTACGTCTGGGCAGTCGGGACGGACGCCCTCGTGCGGTACACGTACAGTAACGGCCGTCTCGGCTGGGGCGAGAGCTTCCCTCTTCCGCGTCAGACGGGTGACGCTCCGGCGTACGGACACGAGCTCACCCCCGTCTACGGCAACTCCGACCGCCTCTGGGTCGGCGGCAACGGCGGCATCATCCAGGTTCTCGAAGAGCGGTGCCGTCTCCTGTCACGTCGAGACGGGGCGGTGGCCGCTGGCGAAGCACGTCGTCGGTGACGCGAAGAACCGCTGGTGCAACGACTACGCCGACAGCTCGGTGGAGGCCGTGGTCAACGGGCGTTCGATGATCAAGAGTGTCGGCAACGACCCGGTGTCCGGGGCCGTGCTCTCCACGTGCGCGCAGACCGGCTGCCCTGAGACACAGACGACGTACCCCACATGGACGACGGCCTACCTGCGGTTCGTCTCCACCGGTGGAACGCAGTCGCTCCGGCTCGCCTCCACCACCGCGGACCGGCACTACCGGGCGACCTGGGCGGTACCCGCCTACCAGTAGACGTCGGTTCGGCAACACGTCTCCGCACTCCCGCCAGGTCGTGCCCCTGATGCTCAAGGGTCGTCGCCACGGCGGTGGGCACCAGGAGCACGTCCCCCGGCTGCCGCAGCCGGACGGTGCCTGACCAGTGCGTGGTGACCATCGGCAGGGCAGCGATGCGCATTGCACAACCCTGGCGTCACCGCACGTGCTCAGACCGAGCGCGATGGTGGTACCGCCGGTGATGTTGCCCTTGTCGTCACCCTTGCAGAGGCGCAGGGTTCCGTCCCTTGTAGAGGTGCAGGGTTCCGTCCGCCCAGATGGCGACAACGTCAGCGAAGCCATCGCCGTCGAAGTCCGTCCTGGCGAGCTGCTTCATGCTGCCCAGGCGGCCCCGCCGGCCTGGAGCGCGTTCTGACCGGGGTTCTCTTCGCGCAAGTCAGGGCCGGGATCGTGGCTGGTCTGGTACCTGGGTCTCCATCAGGCAGATATGACCGCCGCCGGCTTCAACGGCGACGGATGGGCGACCGCATGGCCTTCTGGAACGACGGCACCCTCGACCTCCACAAGGGCGACGGGTACGGAGCGTGCTCACGGGAACAATCATCTCCGCGGCGGCAACGCCTGGGGCACGCTGAAGCACCCGACCTAACCCCCACAGTGCTCACTCTTCGGGGAGGCATGGCCGATTCACCCACCCCAGGGACACGGCCACGCCTCCCGCCGGCGCGCCGTGGGCGCTCGGGACGTCGAACGACGCGGCCGCAGTCAGCCGCTCGACGAACGCCTGGAAGTCCGCCGCCAGCGGGAGTTCCGTGTGGGTGTCCACGTCGAACCACGTCACGGACGGATCCCCACGCACTCCGCATGCCCGGTAGTCGAGAGCAGTCCAGCAGTGGCCATCACCGGAGAGCAGAACCAAAGGAGACGGAAGACCCCACTCCTCGACCAAGTAGGGCGAGTCCACCAGTGAAAGTCGGTCGTCGTGACGGCCGATGCCCATCATGTCGTCGAGCGGCACATGGTTCTCGCTCCACGACGTCGGCACTTCGGTCGGGAACGCGTTCCACAGCTCCGCCACCAGGCCGCCGTTCTGGACCCGCAGGATCTCCAGCAACGAGGCCGGCAGACGGACACCGAGCTGGCGCTCGGCATCCTGAACGACCGCGTCGGTCAGCGGTGGCTGAACCCCGTACAGGCCCTCGCCCCAGAACGTCGCCTTAACCTCATCAAACCGAGCCACGAACGCATCCTATGGACTCCCCGGACCGGGTTGACGATCTACAGGAGCTTAAACAGGGTTAAATAGATCGCGGCGCTCGACGTCCTCGACTCCAGGCTCGACCGGGCCGCCGTCGCCCGGAGGTTCGAGGAGGTGGACGCCGGCTGCTGGGCGGACAGCGGCGACGTCGTGGTGTACGCCGACAGGACCTACACCTTCGTCGGTACGCAGGCCGACGTGGCCGCGCACTACCTCATCACCGAGGCTGGCTACTCGATCAGAGTCGACTCGTACGGTGATGCAGAGGCGAGTTGCCAGGTTCTGTCGTCTGGTGCGGGCGCCGACGGCGTGCTGATGCGCTCGCACGATGGTGAAGCCCCGCCCGATGACCACGTGAACGATTCAGCAACGGAGTGGTCACATGACCAGCTGGACGGCGACAATCTTGCCGGCCTCGCTGCCGGGGGGCTTGGTCATCGGTCGGAACGGTTGACGGTCCCCGTTGCGCGGCCCGCGAGCCAGACGGCGATCCGCTTCCGCAACTCCTTGTCGCCGCGGGGAGAGTCCCCATGTGCGTACCATTCCAGCTCTTGCAGGACGTTCTCAGAGCGGGCCGGGTGGCGCACTGCGACCACGTCGACACCGGCCTCGCCGGTCGAGCAGCTGATGTACACGCTGCTGTCGAGGGCCATCATGCCGAAGCCCGGGTGGCCCGCACGTATGCCGAGGAACGCCGATGCCGCACCCCGGCCCATGATGTCCCAGCGGTCCAGGAGCCGGACCCGGGTCCAGACCGCCGGAGCGGCACGGCGGCCATAGGGCTGGCTCCGCTCCCGCAGGACGGCTTGGTGCGTGTGCGTGCCGTGGGGAAGCAGGATGAGGAACTCGCGCCGGTGGTCGAGAAGACCGGAGGAGACCGCCAGGTCGTACCAGTCCTCGTTGAGACGCTCGACGAGTCGTGGGGTTTCGTACCGGTGGGAGAAGCGGCCGACGAAGTCCTCGGGGCGATATCCGAAGACAAACGGCATCGTGCCGTCCGGCACGGAGTTCGGGATCACCTCGAGACCGGCCCGCCGCAGCGGCCGGTACATCTTGCGCTCGCGCTCCTGGATACCCACCAGTCGATGTTCTACCAGGGTCAGCGCGCCAGGAATCCTCCGGCCCGGCTCTCCCTTGTGTCCCTCCCGACCTCCCGGATCGAACCGGTGCAGGATCAGACCGGTGCAGGATCAACCGCATGATCGGCCGGTCAGACCCTAGTACTGCAACGGTGCTTCCTGTGGTTTTCGGTTCCGGGATGACCACGATCTCGAATCAGGACACTCGGCATGCCTCCCGGCCGTCGCCTCCTTCGCCCACGCCGCGTCCGTGGACGCTTCGCTGTCATCCCCGCCTGTGAGGGCCGGTGGAACCACGTAGCAGCAGGCGGAGGCATGCGGATACGGTCCTGCCTGTGGCGCGGATTGAATCATGCACGCGTCACGTTAGGGAGGGAATTCATGCGCACACCCCTGTTCCGGCGTCTGGCCGCCACGGCTGCCACGCTGGGACTGACTTCCATCGCTCTGTTCGGTGCGGGCGCCGCGCCCGCCCATGCGGCGTTGAGCGACTGCCCCACGGGCTACTTCTGTGCGTGGGCGAACACCGACAGCACGGGCTCGATGTTCAAGACGCAGTCGAGCAAGGCGACACTGGGCACCTGGGACAACAAGTTCCGCCTGATCATCAACCGCACGCCGGGTTTCGCCTGCACCTTTGACGAGCCGAACTACGAGGACGGTGCCGGGCGGTACGGGAACGACGGCTATCCCACCAGCATCGCCAGCAGGTCCGTCAGTTCGGTGAAGATCGTCCGCACGATCCGGGAGTGCGAGGGACCCGCGTACCCCTACTGGCTCACGGAGACCTCGCCCAAGGCCGCAGGCTTCGGCGACATGAACGGCGACCGGAGGGCTGACGTCCTCGTCCGCGACCTGGTCGGACGCCTGTGGTTCCTGCCCGGTGACGGCAGTGGCCGTCTGGTCGGCACGGGCGGCTGGACCGCCTTCAACGCCATGGTCCGGCACGGCGATTTCAGCCGTGACAACCGCGAGGACGTGATCGTCCGCGAGGCGTCCACCGGCAAACTGTGGCTCTACCCCGGCACGGGGACCGGTGGCCTCGGCGCGCGCAAGCTGCTCGGCGCCGGCGGCTGGAACGCCATGAGCCGGATCGCCGCGTTCGGCGACCTGACCGGCGACGCGCGGGCCGACCTGCTCGCGGTGGAGAAGTCCACCGGCAAGCTGTGGCTGTACCCGGGCACCTCCACGGGTACCCTGGGCGCACGCAAGCTGCTCGGCACCGGCGGCTGGAACGCCATGAACGCCCTGGCGGGCGTCGGTGACATGAACGGCGACGGCCGAGCCGACCTCTACGCCCGCGAGGCGTCGACCGGCAAGCTCTGGCTCTACCCGGGCAAGGCCGGCGCGCTCGGTTCACGTGCGCTGGTCGGCAGCGGCGGCTGGAACGGCATGCCGACGATCATCGCCAACGGCGACTGGTCGGGCGACGGCCGCCCGGACCTCATCGCGACGAAGGCCGACGACGGCATGCTGTACCGGTACGCGGGTACGGGCAGAGGCGGTCTCGGAGCCGGCGACTGGCTCGGCGGCGGAGACTGGCACGACCTGAACGGCGCCTTCTGACGCGCGAAAGGGGCCCCGCCTGCGGGCGGGGCCTTGCGCGCACTCGGGACAACTGGCTTCGCGCCGCCAGGCTTCGGCTTCGCGGGCATCTCATGCACGGTCACCTCGCCCCCGCCGCCGGTCTCACCCCAGCGCTCGCGGGCGCCAGCAACGGGCTTCTCCAGCGGAGCCATCAGGTCGACGACCGGCGCGGCCGCCTTCTCCTCGCTGGCTGTCGATGCCGAGCAGCCTCTTTTGTTCACTGGTTCCGGCGCCGGTGGGTGATCAACAGCCGCGTGGATATCCCGGTGCGCAACGTCTGGCTGGGCCTCAGACTGCGGGCATGGACGAAAGCAGTAGGCCCGCAGCCTTCACGCCTGAAGCCAAGTCGAGTGAGTTACTGGGGTATTCGCCCGACACCCGGCTGCTGATCATCAACTGCGACGACTTCGGGATGTATCCAGCGATCAACGCCGCAGTGATTGAGTCGGTCGAAGAGGGCATCGCCAGTTCGTGCAGCCTGATGGTCCCGCCTCCCGCGGCGTCGCATGCCCTGGATCTGCTCAGGGGACGGCCGCAGGTCCCATTCGGGAACCACCTCACCCTGGTGTCCGACTCCCCAGCATGCTCTGGGGACCGCTGGCTGCCAGGGAACGGGTTCCTTCGATGCTTGACCCAGCAGGCGCGCTGTTTCCCCGACACCCGCCGGACGGGCGGCCCTGCTCGGCCAGGCTCGACCTGATGAGGTCGAGGTCGAATTCCGTGCCCAGATCGCTGCTGTCGCCGACACCGGGCTCACGCCGACCCATCTGGACTTTCATTGCCTGGCCGACGGCGGCCGCGACGACGTCCTCGACCCTACGGTCGCGCTGGCCGCAGAGCACGGTCTCGCCGTCCGGGTCTGGCTCGAACCAGCGCGCCAGTCGACGCGGCAGCAGGGCCTGCCAGTCACCGACAACGACTTCCTGGACAGCTTTTCCCTCGGCATCGAGGGGAATCCGGCTGTCCATCTGGACAGCGGGCCATCAAGCGGGAAGCTGTCATCAGCCTGCCTTCGTCCTCAGCTCGTGCCCGAGTGGAGGCGAGGCGGTAGGAGTCGGCGCCGGTCTCGACGATGGTGGCGTTGATCGTGAGCCGGTCGACGATGGCCGCGCGGAGGCGGGGGTCGGTGAACGTCTTGGTCCAGCCGCCGAACGACTCGTTGGAGGCGATCGCGACGCTGTTCTTCCCCCCGCGTTCGGTCAGAGCCTGGAAGAGGAGTTCGGCGCCGTGGCGGTCGACTTCCATGTAGCCGAGCGCATCGATGCAGAGGAGATCGACGCGGCCGTAGCGGGCGAGGGGGGGAACCGGGCATCCATGGCGCTGCTCATCTCGCGGGCGAGGGTGGCTTTCTCCCGAAGCGGCGAGCAGCACGGCGCGGACGTCGAGCGTCGGGTTCAGCCGGTCGCGGACGCGTGTGAGGTGAGGTTCAGGTCGTCGACGCCCTTGGCGTCGAGCCCGCCGGCCAACGTGGGTTTAACGACGTCGCCGGAGGCGACCATGGCGGCGTCGGTGAGCAGGCCGCGGGTCGGACCGGCGTCGATGAGAACTACGTCGAACTGGTCGCGGACGGCGTCGATCTCGGCCCGGAGGCAGGTCTCCGCTCCCGCGGGGCGTTCGGCCTCGGCAGGCCGAGCTGCGGGCCGGAGGGGACAACGTCCATGCCCTGAAAGCGGGTCGGGTAGGCGGCCTCGGCGAGGGTGTCGTCACCGAAGAAGACATGGATGAGGTCGCGGCGGTCGGCGGCATGCAGTCCCTCGGGGTAGACGGGCAGCAGCCACGCGGACAGGGCGTTCGCCCAGCCCTCCCCCGCCCTCAGGGCACGGACGGGCAGCGACATCAACGGCTGGGGCCAGCTCCAGGCGGAACTGGCCAAGCTGGAAACCCGGCGGGACCAGCGGATGGTGGATCTGGGTGCGTTCGAGAAGGCCGAGGCGGACCGGATCGCCACGTCCGCGGGGGTCTCCGTGATCGACGTCGTGGCTCTCGTACCCGCTCTCGGCCCTCAAGGGGCGCCCGGCGCGCCTGCGGATGCACGGCGGGTGACCGAGGTCGCTGTGGCGAGTCGGTTGACCAGCGGCCAGCCGAAACCTCCGCCACAAGGACCACGGTGTCGGAGCCCTCGGGCGCGAGCGGGGGGCACGAGCCTTTCGAGATAGGACCTGGTGCTGTCGCGTGCCGAGGCGACGGAACCCGCAGGGCGGTCGGTCGCGACGTCGACGCTCATCGTGTCCATCACGTCTCCCCGGTCTCTGGATCGCCCATGCCCGCTACTCCCTGCTGCCGCATCCGCCCCGACAAGCGGCGCACAGCCCGCTGTGGCTGCGCTGTGCCTCCACCCGCGTCACTGTTCGAGGTCGATTACCTCCCCACCGGAGACACGAAAATCTATCTCGGCCGGAGTAGACATTGAGTGGTGGCGTGGTTATGGTTTCTCTCGTAGCCCAGAGAGACAGCAGGGCCTGGCAGAGACGAACTACCGGCAAGCGGTACCAGCAGTACAGGTAGTTGCAGTTCGCAGGACGGTGCGGCGGTGGAGTTCCGAAGCCAGGGAAGTTGCAGGACGGCGACGGGGCCGACGGCCGGACCGGGTGGCCCGCAGTGATCAGGGGCCGCCGCAGCGGGACCGCGGTCATGGCAGGTGCGGTACCCGCGAGTGCAGTGCGCAGTACCCAGCAGTGAAGTCAGTGAGCGGTACCCCTGGTGAAGGCGTCGGCTGCGGACGCGCGCACCGGGAAGTTCGGCAGTGGGGTTCCAAGCCAGAGCAGACGCAGGACGGGCAACGGGGCTGGCTGCCGAAGAGTGACGCTGTCATAGGTCGCTCAGCAGTACGCATCACCCGCAGTACGCAGAACAAGCAGTACGCAGTACCCCGATGGTAGGAAGTTGATCACGAGGGAAGCACGGAGGAACGAAGCGCCATCAGGATCGCCCGGACGCGAAGTCTCGAGTCCGGGTACCGCAGGACATCGATAGCGAGGTGGTCTCCGGTCAAGCAACCGCGATCCCCGCGCCCCCGACAGCAGTCAGGTCGGGTCCGCGGACACAGGAGGCCGGCGCAGTATCAGGGCCGGCAGGTGGTGTAGTAGTTCCTTCGGGGCCCTGGTGCCGTACGGCACCAGGGCCCCTCAACGCGTTCCAGAGAGAGGTGCAGATGACAGCAGATGACTCGTACGGCCGTCTCGACGACGACGACTACCCCGCCTACACGATGGGCCGGGCCGCCGACATGCTCGGCACCACACAAGGATTCCTCCGCGCCATCGGCGAAGCCCGCCTCATCACCCCGCTGCGCTCCGAGGGCGGCCACCGCCGCTACTCCCGCTACCAGCTGCGCATCGCCGCCCGCGCCCGCGAACTCGTCGACCAGGGCACCCCGATCGAAGCCGCCTGCCGCATCATCGTCCTGGAAGACCAGCTCGAAGAGGCCCAGCGCATCAACGCCGAATACCGCCGCGCCGCCCAAGCGGCCGACCCGCCGACCGCGTCCTGAGACGTTGCGCTCCCCGCCGCACCTCGGCGGGTCCGCTCCCGCTTGGAGAAGCCCTTCTGGTGACGGGGTGTGCGTACGCGTTCGTCCCCGCTTGAAGACCTCCGGTCGATGCCGCTACGCCGCGGTTTCGGTGATGAGGACGGCAGCGGTTGTCGGGATCTGGACGTCACTCGTGGCCGCGACGGTCACGGCGTCCCGGACGGCCCGGGCGACTTCCAGGGGGTGGCGGCCGGGTGCGACCGCGAGCTGGACCTGAATGTGGCGGGCGGGCGGATCGTCCTGGTGCGTCACCCTGACGGGGTGGCCGCCCAGTGGGGCGGTGAGGCGCGCGACGCCCGGCACGGCCGACGCGACGTCGGCCAGCTCTCCGATCGGCCCTCGCAGGGGTTCTGCTGCGGTCGCGCGGGGGGAGCTTCGCGGGGGCGCTTCTTGGGACGGGGGCGGCACGACGTTCTCCACGCTCTGCAGCCCTCCGTCTGCCTCCGGGCCCTCGTGCAGATCCGTGACGCGCAGATCGGCTGTCACGGCGCTCAGGCCGAGTTCTTCGTCGGCTGCCGTGAGCAGGGCCGTCCTCAACTGTTCGGCTGCTTGAGGCACGGGTGTGGTCACGGACCCGGTGAAGGCCGCCTCGATGCCGAGCGGGCCGGGCGGGAGCGCGCCGGCGGGCGGGCGAACAGTCGGTTCGAGCACGGGTTCGTGCGGAATCGGGCCGATGCGCATGCTCTCCAGTCGAACGCCGGGAACCCCGGCGGCCTTCCGCCGGAGAGCCCGGACGGCCGCCTGTTCGGTGATCCACGTGCCGTCGTCCGGCCCCCCGAGGGGCAGCAGTCGCCCCAGGCCGAGCCCACCGCGTACTGACTGCATCAACGTCTCGGTCTTCACTTCTCCGCCTCTCCCTCGACCCACAAAGTCAGGATAAAACGGTCTAAAGTGAATGTAGATCTTATAGAGAATGCACGGCTGACTTCTCGAAGAAGGAGTGCCTGATGACTGAGCACACCGGCGCAAAGCGTGGCGGCGCGCCCGGCTCTCGTGGCCGGACATCCATCGCCGATGTGGTGGTGGAGAAGATCGCCGGGATGGCGGCACGGGACGTGCGCGGCGTCCATGCCCTGGGCAGCGGGTTCGCGCGCTCGATGGGATCCATGCGGGAGCGGATGCCTGGCGCCGGTAGCGGCAAGTCCGTCACCCGAGGGGTCAGCGTCGAGGTCGGTGAGGTACAGACGGCCATCGACCTGGAGCTCGTCGTCGACTACGGCGTCTCGATCACGGACGTGGCCGGGGCGGTGCGGGAGAACGTGATCTCCGCGGTGGAGCGGATGGCAGGTCGGGAAGTCGTGGAAGTCAACATCATGGTCGGCGATGTGAAGCTGCCCGACGAGGAGGACGAAGAGGACGAGGGGCAGGAGCGGCAGCGGCTCCAGTAACCGCACCGGAGGCGGTTACCGGGTGAAGGAGCGTGTGATGAGCAGATCCGTGGTGGGTTTGGCCGCCGGAATGGCGCTGGGTTTCGCCGCGTACTTCGGTGGCTTCTGGGCCTTCCTGCTGGTGCTGGTGCTGGGTGCCGTCGGACTCGTGGCCGGGCTTCTGATGGATGGCAATCTCGCCCCCGGTGACTTCGTACGCCGCCGGGACGATCAACAACGTATTCGTGACGACCAGCGCCGGGCACGGAGAGACTGGCAGCAGTGACCGGGGAAGCCGGAAGGCGCCCGACCGTGCCCCGCCGGGAGCGGGGTGCGACCACGGTCGCCGACCGGGTTGTCGCGAAGATCGCTGCCCAGGTGGCGCGTGAGGCCCTGAATGGTTTCACCGAGCCCACCGGGCACGTGCCTCCTGGCCACCGCACACCGCACGTGACGGCGGTGGTGCGAGGGGCACCGGAGAGGAACGGTCCGGAGAGGGCAGACGGTCCTGCCGGAAGCCGACCGGCGCTCGGGCATGCGCGGATGCGCATCGCCCTGGAACTGGGCTATCCGTCGGACATCGGGGCGCAGTGCGCGGCGGTGCGCCGAGAGGTCACCGAACGCGTCGCGGCATGGGCCGGTGTGGAGGTGTCCGACCTCGTGGTGGGCGTCGAGAGGCTGCACTCGGCCCACTCGCGGCGGACGGAACGGGAGAGGGTGAGATGAGCGCGCACACGGGGCGGCAGCGGCCCGGCGACAGCGACCTCCCCCCCGAACCCGAGCGGCCGGCTTCCTTCGCATCGGCCCCGGACACCGACACGACACCGGCGGAGAGAGAGCCGGTCGGATCGCCGCGTCGTTTCTGGTCCGCGCGGCGGGTTCCCGCGGTCATCGTGGCGCTGCTGTCCCTCGCAGCCGTCGGGCTGCTCCTGTACGACGTGGTCTCGGTACGGGCGGGGCGGCCCGGAATGGGCTGGCGGCGCCGGCTCGCGGATGAGCTGGCCACACGGCCGCTGGACGACGTCTGGATCATCGTCGGGGCCGCGGCGGCGATGGCCCTCGGCCTGTGCCTCGTTGTGCTGGCGGTGACACCGGGCCTGCGCAGACTGCTTCCCATGCGGCAGCCCCCCGGCAGTCGAGGCACAGGCGACGTCCGCGCCGGTCTCGACCGCCGGGCGGTGGCCCTGATCCTGCGCGACAGGGCCGTACGGGTATCCGGTGTCGAGTCGGCCCGGATCGACGTCGGGCGCCGGAAGATCAAAGCCCGGGCGCAGGTACATTTCCGTGATCTCGACGAGGTCCGTGCCGACCTCGATGCCGCGCTGGACGAAGCCGTGGCGTCCCTGGGTCTCGCCCGGCGACCCACGCTGACCGTCCACGTCCGACGCCCGAAGAAAGGCGGACGCTGATCCCGATGATCAAGACAGTGAACCGGGTGCTGCTGGGGCTGCTCGGCCTCGGGCTGTTCGCCTTGGGCGGCGGCGTGCTACTGGGCGGTCTGGATCTCCAGCACCGATGGGGTTTCGACATGCCGGGCTGGTGGCCCTTCCGCGGCCCGGCCGATGTCGTCCTCGGCGACGAGGGACGCCTTCGGTGGCGGGCGGAGGGCTGGTGGTGGCCGACCGTCATCGCGGTGCTCGCCGTGCTGCTGGTGCTGCTGCTGTGGTGGCTCTGGACACTGCTGCGCAAAGACCGGCTGCACCAGGTCCTCGTCGACAGCCAGGACGGCACGGCGGCCCGGCTCGAGGGCCGCGCCCTGGAGGACGTGATCGAGAAAGAGGCGCAAGCCTTGGACGGAGTCGCACGGGCGCGGGTGCGCCTGGGGGGCCGACGTACCGCACCGGTCGTAAGAGCGCGGCTTTGGCTGGAGCCTCATGCGGAACCGGAACGGATCCTGGACCGACTCGACCGGGACACCCTCGTACACGCACGGGACTCGGCGGGCCTGGACCGTCTGCCGGCGGAGGTAAGCCTCCGGGAAGTCCGTCACCGTGCCCATCGGGTCGACTGAGAATTTCCGCCGTGATCGGGGCGTCCTGTGGATCCTCGGGCGGTCGGTCACGCAGTCGGCAGACGCCGTCACTGGTAGGCGGCTCGGCCCCGAGCCGACGCAGCCCCCGTGGTCGAGTCTTCATCTGGCCGTCCTGCCGCAGGGAGGCGCAGCACGATGTTCCTCTTCCTGATTCTTCTCAGCAGCGCCATCGCACTGATGGTCATCGGCGCTGTCGTGGACGGAATGCTGTACCTGCTCTCCACCGGAGTGCTGCTTCTCGTCGCCGCCGTGCTGTACCTGCTGGTGCGCTCGATCCTGCGCTCCCGCCGAGGCCGCCCCACCACGCTCTGACGGCGGGGGCCAGCCCACCGCGGTCTGTGGAAGTGGCCCCCCACCAGCCTTCGCACGGTCCTCCGGATGGCCGGCGAGTGAGTGAGGCGGCCCGCACCTCGACCACTAGGACTTGTCCGGCCGATCATGGTTCCGGCTGTTGGGGCACGGCGGGGCTTCAGTCTGTCGAGGTCATAGTCGGCCTGCGATGTCGTGTGCCAGGGTGACGGTGTGGATTGGCAGTCTGAGAGCCCGGAGATCTGGGCATTTTTGGAGACCTTGCACCGCGGCGACATCTTGTCTGGCACCGTTGCGGCGATCGAGCGGTTCGGGGTCTTCGTGGCCCTGGACGACGGACCTGCCCATCCCCTCTTCCCCGGTGTCGGGTTCATCGTCATGCCCGAACTGTCCTGGCGGCACATCGACGCCCCCACCGATGTCGTTCACGTAAGCCAGCGTGTCTCGTGCGAGTTCCTCCAGTTCGACACCTACCACGCGGAGGCCAGACTGTCCTTGAAGGCGCTGGAGCCCGACCCATTGCGGGCTTTCGCCGACCGCACGCCGGTGGGTCAGGCAATCCGCGGGACAGTGGAGAAGACGGTTCCCATCGGCGTCTTCGTCGAGCTCGGAGACGGGATCGTCGGGCTGATCCCCTCCAGAGAGATCGACGGTCGGCCCGCGGTGAGTCCGGTGGAAGACTTCCAGGCCGGAGAGGAGATCACCGTCTTCGTCACGGAAATCGACCTGCCGACCCGTCGAATCTTTCTTTCCAGGCCGAAGAACGCCCAGCACGAAGGTGTCGTGCCGGCCACGTGCCAGCCAGCGTGCTCCAGCCGTTGCTGCGAGCATGGGGCGGGGTGATCTGCGTGATGCCGAGTGGGAACGGCTGCGGCCATTCCTGCCGGTCAGCAACCGGCGGTGTGGCAGGTGACGGGATCACCGGCAGGTGATCGACGGGATCCTGCACCGGGTGCGGACCGGAGTGCAGTGGCGTGACCTGCCCGAACTTCCGAGTAGCAGTTCCGGGCGGTCGCCACTCGCTACGACAAGCGCGGTTGCGTCTTCCTCGGCACCGCCACTGCGGCGGCCGTCGCGATCTGGCTCCGCACATGATCGGCCGGACAAGTCCTAGGTGTGTGGCAAGAAAGACGGCGATGTAGTGCAGGAAGCAGAGAACGCCGGCCCCACACTCCTTACGTACGCCGGGACCCTCCCCGCCAGCCCGGGGAGCAGGCCCTTGCGGGGCCCTTCCCGGGCATGCTCAGGTGCGCCCCCGCAGACACGGGAGCACATGCGCCACCAGCCATGGCAGTCGGCCCCGGGGCAATCGTCCCGTCGGCGATGACCGGCCGGCCCCGACCGCCCCCGTAGGCACGATAGGCAGGCCCACGATCCCGCCCGACGCCCGCGGAGCCGGAACCATCACCGAGCAGGCCCAGCCACCGGCGGACGTCCACCCAGGAATCGGAGCAGACGGCTCCGGGCAACACCGAGCCAGACGACTCCGGGCAACGCCGAGCCAGATGGCTCCGCATTGTGGCCGCAAACCGACCACTTCGGTCAGTCCCGTTGGTCGACCACGGCGCAGAGGCCCGGCCGGCCGTCGCCATGCGGTCGAGGCCACCGGTGAAGAGAAGGGCCAGTACGTGGGGCCGCGGCGCGGTGTCCACGCGGGCCACGAGGGCCGGACCTGGGCGGTGATCACCCATGGGCCCGGTGGCAAGCAGGCCGCGGACACGTCAGCACACGTCAGCACACCGGCAACACCCGCCACACCCGCCACACCCGCGCGGGCCGGCGAACAGGGTCACACGGAATCAGGTCCTCGACGTACGCCCCGCGTCCATCCCCGCACGCGGCGAACCCGGTTGAGACACGGAGGACCCCGAACGTGAAACGGCAGCCGGCCCAACGGGGGCTGATCACCGCCACGACCGCCCGGCCCGCGCCGGCGGGAGCCGGCCCGACCCGGCTCACGGCACCAAGGACTTCCGCCCCTCCAGGACCCAGCCTTCACATGCCCGAGAGCCGGCTCCTAAAGCCGGAAGCACAAACCCCTTGACCAATGGTCAAGAAGTGTTGACCATTGGGGACATGCCTACGGATGATCTTCCCGAGACGTTCCACGTCACCACCGACGAACAGCTACGCGCCGTTTCCAATCTCACGCGTCACCGGATCATGGCCGTGCTCCGCTTCGAACCCGCGACGATTACGCAGATCGCCGAGCGAGTGGGCCTCGCGAAGGGAAGTTCCAGCTACCACGTACGGCTGCTGGAGCGGGCCGGCCTGGTCAAGGTGGTGCGCACGCGGAAGGTCCGGGGCGTCACCGAGCGGTACTACGCCATGGCCGCGCGGGCGATCGTGCTGCCGGACCCGGGCGAGGGAGGGCCCGATGTGCTCATGCGGCATGCGGTGGCCGACCTGGAAGCAGCACCGGCGGACAGTGAACGGCACGTAGGGATGGCGCACCTGCGGCTCACCGAAGAGCAGTTCGCGCAGCTGGGGGCGCGGTTGCAGGCACTGGCAGACGAGTACCGGCAGCTGTCCGATCCCTCGCTGCCGGACGCCTCACTCGTCTTCGCACTGTTCCACCCGGCATCGCGCGAGCAGGCAGAAGGAGACGCCAAGTGACTGAAGAGACAAGGAAACTGCCGACGGGGTTCGGGCGACTGTGGACCGCGCAGACGGTGTCCTCACTCGGTGACGGGGTGTCGCATGCCGCGCTGCCGCTGCTCGCGCTGACACTGACGCGCGATCCCATGGCGCTCGCCGTCGTCACCGCCGCCGGGACGCTGCCGTGGCTGCTCTTCGGAGTAGTCGGCGGCGCCCTGGTAGACCGCTGGGACCGCCGGCGCACCATGTGGGTGGCGGACGCGGCACGTGCGGCGCTGCTCGCGATACCGGCGGCGGCCGCGGCACTCGACATGCTGAGCATTTCACTGCTCGCGGCCGTAGCCTTCCTCCTCGGCCTGGGCGGACTCTTCTTCGACACCGCGGCCACCGCCTACCTGCCAGACCTCCTCAGCCGCGACCCCCGGCTCCTGGAACGTGCCAACTCGCGCCTGCGCGGCGCCCAGACCGCCATGTCAGGCTTCGCGGGACCACCCGCGGGCAGTGCGCTGCTCACCCTCGGGCGGGCGGTTCCGCTGCTCGCCGACGCGGTCTCCTTCGCGCTCTCCGCACTGCTCGTACGGTCGCTGCCCGCCACACCCCGACCCGCACCACAGGCCCGCGAGTCACTGCTCCGCCAGGCACGAGCCGGCGCCGCCCACGTCTTCCGGAACCGGCTGCTGCTCGGACTCGCGCTGCGCCCGGCAGTCGGCAACATCGCCTTCCTCGCCGTGGAGACCGTCCTCGCCCTCTTCGCCCACGAGCGCCTCGGCCTCGACCCCCTCGGTTTCGGCCTGCTCCTCACCGCGGAGGCCGCCGGCGGCCTGCTCGGCGCGGCCATCGCCTCCTCCCTCGGCCGGCGACTGGGCACCGGCACCGCACTGACCTGCACAGCCGCAGTCGAGGGACTCGCCATCCTGGGCCTTGCCGCCGCCCCGGACCCCTACACCGCCGGCCTCGCACTCGCCGTCTGCGGCGCGGGCATGGGCGCCACGATGGTCCTCGCCCCCTCCCTCCGTCAGGCCATCGTCCCCGCCCACCTGATCGGCCGGGTCACCTCCACCTCCCGCATGCTCGCCATGTGCGCAGCACCCTTCGGCGCCCTCCTGGGCGGCTGGCTGGCCACCACCTACGACGTCCGCACCCCGCTCTACATCGCCGCCGGCCTCCTCCTGACCATGACCGCCCTCACATCGACCATGACCAGCAACCACCAGATCGAAGCAGCACTCCGGACAGCCACCACCCCGCCCAGCGAACCAGACCACCCAGGAACCAAAAGCCCCGCACCAGAACGCCCCCAACAGGACCCGGCTCGCAAACCGGCCGGACACACCACCACCACAGACATCGAAATGCCAAGTCGCCCCCGGCCGTCCCGGGAGGATTCCATGCCCACGGGGTGAACTGGACGCACATACGCGACGGATCGTCCGACACAGATCGCGTTCCCGAGCTCCTGGAGCGGGCGGAGCGACAAGGCGACGCAGAAGCGTGGAAGAAACTGGGATGGCCGCTCGTCCTTGAGCACGCCCTGCTGTCTGCCGCCGGTTTCGCTGCCCTGCCACGCCTGGTGCGCCTCGCACCACACAGCCCGCAGGCACGCGGCCTGGCCGGGAAGCTCTTGGAGCGCGCGGCCGGGCGGCACGGCTCCGATGATCTGCCGGCGGACTGCGCCAGCCCCTCGAGTCCGGGAATCGCCCACGCGCGCATCGAATGGGGCGCATGGGCGCATCATGAGCTGCCGGTCCGAGGGCTGGAGACGCACGAGGAGCCGTACATCGGCGCGGAGCGGCTCAACGGAGCGCCTCGGGAACTCGTCCTGCTGGGATGAAGCGCCGACCTGAGGAGAGTCCGCATCCTGCGGATGACGTCAGGCCGTCGGCTGGGGCCCGGCGCGCGCTGCGGGCCCAGTGCCGTTCGGCAGGGACTGGATCACTCCGTCGTGCGCAGGGGTCCGGCCCGCTCGAACGCGCCGGACCGCCGGTGAGGACGGCCGCGCCTACGGCCGGGACACCGACGTCCGCGTCCACGCGAGGTGGGCGAAGAGCCTGCCGGAGCCCCGGGCCGCGATCGAGGTCGCGTACGCGCTCGCGCGGTCCTCCGCCGACATCCTCAGCCAAGGGCCCGTTCCGCCGTCCCCGGCGAGCCCAGACGCAACAAGCCGTGCGATTGCCCAGCAGGTCGATCACCAGGGCGTCGGTGCAGTTCCCTCGTAGGGCGTCCGGTCGAAGAGCTCACCTCGTTCCGGCCGGTCCGGCGGAGACCGTAGGCTCTGGGCATGGTGGGTATGCAGCAGGACGGAGCCGCACGAGGGCCGGGGCGCCCGCGCGAGGAGCGGGTCACGGGAGCAGTCCTGACCGCGGTCGTGGACCTCGTCACCGAGCAGGGGATCGGGGCGGTCACGATGGACGCCGTCGCGTCCCGCGCCGGGGTGAGCAAGCCGGCCATGTATCGCCGGTGGCCCACCAAGCAGGATCTGATCATCGCCGCTGCCGAGAGCCGTCTCGGCGTCCTGTCGGTGCCCGATCTGGGCGACTTCCGCGCCGAGCTCCGCCTTGTCCTCACCGCTCGCCTGGAAACGTATCGGCTGCCGGGGTCGGACCGGCTGATTGCGGGCCTGATCGGGGCGGCGGCCGAGACGGGCGCGGGACGAGGCCAGTACGCGGAGTACACCGAGCGGATCACGGGGGAGACGAGGCGCATCCTCGAGCGGGGGATGGCCCGCGGTGACGTGGACCCGGACACCGATGTCCGGGCCGCGACCACTCTGGTGGCCGCTCCGCTGCTCTTCCGGCTGATCGGTGAGCAGGAGATGCCCGACGCACGCTTCGTGGAGACGCTGGTCGAGCTCGTGGCCCGAGCTGTGGGCCCGACCGGCTGACGCCTGGCATCAACGGCTTTCCCACGCCTCATTTTTTCGTGCCGCCAAGCCCTTGCCTCACCACACCCCAATAACGATACTTCCGGTAACGATTTTGCCCCGGCCGTTACGGAGGACTCATGGACAGCGCCGTCACCACCCCCGCCCCCGCGCTCGACAAGCCGTTGATGCACTACGGCAAGCGCACGCTCAACCGCATCGCGCCGGACATGGCCCAGCCCGACTACCGGCTCCTGGACATCTGCCCGCTCACTCCGCATATCGGCGCCGAGATCGAGGGCGTAGACCTCTCGCTTCCGATCGGCGAGGACGTCGCGGAGGAGATCCGGCAGGCGCTGCTGGAGTGGAAGGTGCTCTTCTTCCGCGACCAGCACGGCTTCGACCCGCAGTCCCAGCTCGCCTTCTCCGCATTGTGGGGCGAGCCGGAGGCCAACCCGTTCTTCCCCAAGGGCGACACGGCCGGAGTGTCCCGGCTGGCCAAGGACGCCATGGCCATGGGGACCGAGAACATCTGGCACAGCGACCACTCGTTCATGGCCGCGCCCGCACTCGGCTCCGTCCTCCGCGCCGTCGAGGTCCCGTCCGCCGGCGGCGACACGATGTGGGCGGACATGGCGGCCGCCTACGACAACCTCACCGAGTCCATGAAGGACCGCATCGAAGACCTCACCGCGGTGCACGACTGGGTGCCCAGCTGGGGTTCGCTGATGACCGAGGCCCAGCTCGCCGCGCACCGTGCGAACCTGCCGGCCGTCGAGCACCCCGTCGTCGTCCGCCATCCGCGCACCGGCCGCAAGCTGCTCTACGTCAACGAGCCCTTCACCACCCGCATCGTCGGCCTGTCGGACGTGGAGAGCCGCGAACTGCTGGGCGAGCTCGTCCTCCAGTCCCGGATCCCCGAGTACCAGGTGCGCTTCCGCTGGCAGCCGGGCTCCGTCGCGATCTGGGACAACATCGCCACCCAGCACTACGCGATCAACGACTACTTCCCGCAGCGCCGTGTCATGGAGCGCATCGCCATCGCCGGCGTCCGCCTCTCCTGAACCAGCCTCCCGGCCCCTCCCCCTCCCCACCCAGTCCCCGCGGAGCCCCTGTGACCGACACCGACGTCGCACCCGCTGTGCCCGCCGGCCCCCCGAAGGCGCCGAGCAGAACGAGACGCCGTGCCTGGATCGTCACGGCGCTGCTCGTGGTCTTCATGATGATCAATTTCGCCGACAAGTCCGTCCTCGGTCTGGCCGCGGACGCGATCCGACAGGACCTCGGCCTGTCCGCATCGGCCTTCGGACTCGCCAGCAGCGCCTTCTTCCTGCTGTTCTCGATCTCCGGTGCCGCGGTGGGGCTGCTCGCCGACCGCGTACGGCCGAAGTGGCTGCTGCTGACCATGGCCGTCCTGTGGTCCGTCTCCCAGGCGCCGCTGGCGATCGGAGGAGGGCTCGCGGTCCTCATCGCCTCTCGTGTTCTCCTCGGCGCCGCCGAGGGGCCCGCCTACCCGGTCGCCCAGCAGACGACCCTGTCCTGGTTCCCCAACCACCGGCGCAACCTGCCCGGGGCGCTGATCGTCCTGGGAATCACGCTGGGCGTCCTGGTCGCCGCTCCCGTACTGACGTGGTTGATCAACCATCACGGCTGGCGCTCGGCCGTCGCCGCGGTGGCGCTGGTCGGCGTGGTGTGGACGCTGCTGTGGATTCCCTTCGGCGGGGAAGGGCCGTACGCGACCACGTCGGACAACGGCTCCCCGGCC
>NZ_LIPQ01000209.1 GCF_001418135.1 Streptomyces aureus | reverse complement strand
GTCCCGCTTGGGGGTCCCCCCCTGGACGAAGTCCTTGCGGCACAGCGGAGCGGGCGCCCGCACCGGACACGTCCGGTGCGGGTGGGCGCCGCCCGGTGGGGCGGCGCCCAGCCGTGGGGGCTCGGGCCGTGGCCCTACTCGCTCGCGATCGCGTTCAGGACGTTCATCCGGCCCGCCCGGAACGCCGGGACCAGCGCCGCGAACAGCCCCACGAAGGCCGAGCCGATGAAGACCGTCAGGATCGTCGGCCACGGGATCTCCAGGACCCCGAGCCCCTCCAGGGCGAGGAGCTTCTGGGCGGCCGTGCCCCAGCCCATGCCCAGTCCGAGGCCGAGCAGCGCGCCGAACAGGGCGATCACCACCGACTCCAGGCGGATCATGCGGCGCAGCTGGCGGCGGGAGAGGCCGATGGCCCGCATGAGGCCGATCTCCCGGGTCCGCTCGACGACCGACAGGGCCAGGGTGTTCACGACTCCCAGGATCGCGACGACGATCGCCAGGGCGAGGAGCCCGTACACGATGTTGAGCAGCTGTCCGACCTGGTCCTTCAGCTGTTCCTTGTAGTCGGCCTGGTTGCTCACCTTGTACTGCGGGTACGGGGCGAGCGCGTCCTTCATGGCCTGGTAGGCCTGGGTCTCCTGGCCGTCCTTCGCGCTGGCGAGCAGCAGCAGGCTCTGCGGCATGCGGTCGGCGGGAAGGTACTCGGCGAGCGTGGTGACGTTGGTGTACATCGCCCCGTTGTCGACGGTGCCGGTGTCCGCGGTGATCGCCGCGACCTTCAGCTTCGCCGTCTCGCCGCCCTTGAACGCGACGGTCAGGACGTCGCCGACCTTCACCGCATGCTCGGTGGCGTAGTCGCTGCCGACGGACATCGCGCCCTTGCCGTACGCGTCGGTGAGGGTGCCGGCGGTGGTCTCCCGGCGCAGGTCCCTCACGTACGACGGTTCGGTGGCGGCCAGGCCGACCTTCTCGGCCTTCCCGCGCGGGTCGGTGACGGTGGCGTCGACCCACCGGTACTCGGTGACGTGGTCCAGGCCCGGGGCCTTCTCCAGGGCCGCCTGGGCCTGCGGGACGATCGGCTGCCCGGTGCCGGACTGCACGATGAAGTCGGCGCCGACGGACCGGTCCAGCTCGTCGGTGGCCGAGGCGACCATCGAGGAGCCGACGACCGACAGGGCGGCGACGAGCGCGAGGCCGATCATCAGGGCCGCGGCGGTGGCGCCGGTGCGGCGCGGGTTGCGGAGCGCGTTCCGCTCGGCCATCCGGCCGACCGGGCCGAAGATCCGCAGGACGACGACGCCCAGGGCGCGGACGACTCCACCCGCGAGGAGCGGGCCGACGACGACGAAGCCGAGGAGGGAGAAGAGGACGCCGAGGCCGAGCCAGAGGGAGCCGGGGCCGGCCTCCTCGGCGCGTGCCGCCGCCACGAGCGCGGCCGCTCCGGCGGCGGTGAGGGCGAGACCGATGCCGCCGCGGATCCGGCCGGCCCTGCCGTCGGCGGGGGTGCCCGCGTCGCGGAGGGCGGCCATCGGGGAGATCTTCCCGGCGCGGCGGGCCGGGATGTAGGCGGCGAGGACGGTGACGACGATGCCGAGGACGAGGCCGACGGCCGGGGTCGTCCACCTGACGGTGAGGTCGTCGGTGGAGAGCTCCATGCCGATCGAGGACATGAGCTTCATCAGTCCGACGGCGAGTCCGACGCCGGCGGCGACTCCGGCGACGGAGCCGAAGAGGCCGAGGAGCAGCGCCTCGATGAGGACGGAACGGTTCACCTGCCTGCGGCTGGAGCCGATGGCCCGCATGAGGCCGATCTCGCGGGTGCGCTGGGCGACCAGCATCGAGAAGGTGTTGACGATGAGGAAGATGCCGACGAGGAAGGCGATTCCGGCGAAGCCGAGCATCGCGTACTTCATGACGTCGAGGAAGCCGGCGACGTCCTCGCGGCCCGCGTCGGCGGCCTCGGCGGCGGTCTGCAGCTTGTATCCTCCGCCGACCGAGGCGGCGATGCTGCTCTTCAGGGTCTCGTCGCTGACACCGGGCTTCGCGTCGGCCGTGATCTGGGTGAACAGGCCTTCCTTGCCGAGGAGTTCGCGCTGGGCGGTGGCGGTCTGGAAGTAGACGACGGTGGCGCCCGGGTTGGTGACCTTGAAGTCGACGATGCCGGAGATCTTCGCGGTGAAGTCACCGGCGACGGAGATCGTCCGCAGCTCGTCGCCGAGCTTGAGGCCGTGCTTCTCGGCGGTGTCGCCGTCGACGACCACCTCGGTGGGACCGCGCGGCTCGTGACCGGAGGCCATCTCCACCGAACGCAGCTCGTTGGGGCTCCAGTTGACGGCGATCGTCGGGGCGCCGCTGGTGGGCCCGACGTTCTTGTTCCTCGCGTCGACGACGGTGACGCTGGTCGAGATGACCGAGCCCTGCGCGGCCTGGACGCCCTCGACCTTGCGGACCTGCTCGACGAGCGAGGCCGGGAAGGACTCCGGGCGGCCGCTCTGCGGGGTCTCGTCGTCGACCGCCGCGCCCTTGGGGCTGACGGTGACGTCGGAGGCGGTCGACGCGAAGAGCTTGTCGAACGTCGTGTTCATGGTGTCGGTGAACACGAGGGTGCCGCTGACGAACGCGACGGAGAGCAGGACGGCGATGGCGGAGAGCGCCATGCGTCCCTTGTGCGCGAAGAAGTTGCGCAGCGAGGTCTTCAGGACGCTCATGACGTCCGCCCGCGCGCGTCGAAGTCCTTCATGCGGTCGAGGACGGCGTCGGCGGTCGGCCGGAGCATCTCGTCCACGATCCGCCCGTCGGCGAGGTAGAGGACCCGGTCGGCGTAGGAGGCGGCGACGGGGTCGTGCGTGACCATGACGATCGTCTGGCCGAGCTCGTCGACCGAGGTGCGGAGGAAGCCGAGGACCTCGGCGCCCGCCCGCGAGTCCAGGTTTCCGGTCGGCTCGTCACCGAAGATGATCTCGGGCCGGGCGGCGAGGGCGCGGGCCACGGCCACACGCTGCTGCTGGCCGCCGGAGAGCTCGTTCGGGCGGTGCTTGAGCCGCTCGGAGAGACCGACGGTGTCGACGACCCGACGCAGCCACTCGGCGTCGGGCTTGCGGCCGGCGATGTCCATCGGCAGTGTGATGTTCTCGATGGCGCTCAGGGTCGGCAGCAGGTTGAACGCCTGGAAGATGAAGCCGATCCGGTCCCGGCGCAGCTGCGTGAGCTTCTTGTCCTTGAGCCGGGTGATCTCGGTCTCGTCGAGGAAGATCTCGCCGCTGGTGACGGTGTCGAGCCCGGCGAGGCAGTGCATCAGGGTCGACTTGCCGGAGCCCGAGGGGCCCATGATCGCGGTGAACTGTCCGCGGGCGATGTCGACGTCGACGGAGTCCAGCGCGACGACCCGGGTCTCCCCGGAGCCGTACGCCTTGACGACCTGACGCGCCCGCGCGGCGACGGCCGTACGCCCTCCAGTACCCCCGTGCCTGGGGATGGTCACAGCCGTGGTCACGGTTTTCTCCTAGCGGTGGCGTGGAGCAGTGGGTGGGTTTGTAAGTTCAAGTTAAGGAGCCGGAACGGCTCTTCTCCTCCTCCGCCGGGACGAAGCACCCCTGGCCCGTATGGGGGAGACGCCCCTAGGGGTTCCTCCACCCGTGGTCTTGGTGGGACCCTGACCCCGATCATTTAGGTGTACGAAGAAAGGAATGCCGCGGTGACGGAGCCCTACGTGAAGGGGGTCGCGACAACCGGTCCGGCCACCCCAGCCGCCCACCGCGGTCCCGTAGTGGCCGCCCTCATGCTCGGCATGGGCCTCGCCGCCATCGACGGCACGATCGTGTCCACCGCCGTCCCCCAGATCGTCGGCGACCTCGGCGGACTCGCCGTCTTCTCCTGGCTGTTCTCCGGCTATCTGCTCGCCGTGACGGTCACCCTGCCGGTGTACGGGAAGCTCAGCGACACCTTCGGCCGCAAGCCGGTCCTCATCGCCGGGGTCGTCCTCTTCCTCATCGGCTCCCTGCTGTGCGCGGCCGCCTGGAACATGGCCTCCCTCATCGCCTTCCGCGTCGTCCAGGGCCTCGGCGGCGGTGCGCTCCAGGGCACGATCCAGACGATCGCCGCCGATCTGTACCCGTTGAAGGAACGCCCCAGGATCCAGGCGAGGCTCTCCTCCGTCTGGGCCGCCTCCTCGGTCGCCGGCCCGGCGGCCGGCGGGCTCCTCGCGGGGTACGCGGACTGGCGCTGGATCTTCCTGATCAACCTGCCGGTGGGGGCGGTTGCCCTGTGGCTGATCGTCCGGCACCTGAAGGAACCGGCCCGCACCACGCCACGCGCGCGCGTACGCATCGACTGGGCGGGAGCCCTGTCCGTCTTCGCCACGGGAGCGCTCCTCCTCACCGCCCTGGTCCAGGGCGGCGTCGCCTGGCCCTGGCTGTCCGCCCCGTCCCTGGGGCTCCTGGCGGGAGCGGCCGTCCTGGGGGCGGTGACGGTGGTCGTCGAGAAGCGCGCGACGGAGCCGATCATCCCCGGCTGGGTCTGGCGCCGCCGCACGATATCCGCCGTCAACCTCGCGCTCGGCGCGCTGGGCCTGCTCATGGTCGCGCCGACGGTCTTCCTGCCGACGTACGCCCAGTCCGTCCTGGGCCTCGGGCCGATCGCGGCCGGTTTCGTGCTCTCGGTGATGACCCTGAGCTGGCCGATCAGCGCGGCGTTCTCGAACCGGGTCTACAGCAGGATCGGCTTCCGCCTGACGGCCGTCATCGGCATCTCCCTGGCCCTGGTCCTGCTCCTGGCGTTCCCGTTCCTCCCGTTCCCCGGGGAACCCTGGCAGCCCGCCCTGATCATGCTGCTGCTCGGCGGCGCCCTCGGCCTCTTCCAACTGCCGCTGATCGTGGGAGTCCAGTCGACGGTCCCGTACGAGGAGAGGGGCACGACCACCGCGTCGGTGCTGTTCTGCCGCCAGGTCGGCCAGAGCGTCGGCGCGGCACTGTTCGGCGCCGTGGCGAACGGCGTGCTCGCCGCCCGCCTGGGCGGCGGCGACCTGGACACCCTGGCCCGCGCCCTGGACGCGCCCGGCTCGCTGACGGCCGGGACGATGGACGGTCTGCGTCGCGCGGTCGACGCGGCGGTCGACTACGTCTTCGTGGGCGCGGCGGGGGCGGCGGCCCTGGCGCTCCTGGTGCTGCTGACCCTGGCTCCCCGCCGCTTCCCGGTCCTGAAGGAGGACGAGGGCTAGGGCGCCAATGCCGCTGCCGGACCCCCGACTTGGGGTGGGTACGGTAGGGCTCATGAACATATGGACACGAGGTGCGGCGGGGGCCGCCCTGGGAGCGATGCTGCTCCTGACGGGCTGTGAGACCTCGGACGTCGCGGCGAATCCCGCCGACGCGAAGCCGCAGGACGCGACGGAGCCGGCCGCGAAGCCGGGCGACACCGGCCTGGCCCCGGCCGTCGGTGAGTGGAAGGAAACCCGGGAGGAGACTCCCTGGACGCTGCGGATCTCCGCGGACGGGAAGCTCTGGACCAGCGACGGGAGCGACACCTGCGAGGGCAGCGTGCAGGCCGAGCCGTCGGAGACGGACAAGACCTGGCGCCGCTTCCTCGCGCAGGTGGACTGCGGCTGGGCCGGCAACAGGACGGTCACGCTGCGTCTCGGCGAGGTGGACGGCGAGGAGCGGCTGATCCTCACCAACGACGAGGGCCAGGGTTCGAAGGAGACCTACGAGCGGGTCGGCTGACCGCAGGAGACCCGCGAGGCCGGGTCGGCTGAGTACGTGCCCGCCCGGAGATGAGCAGCGGTGCTCATGCCCGGCCGCGGCCCCGGACCCGACGATGGGGTCACCTCATCCGAAGGAGCCGACCATGAACTCCGACACGTACGCGACGCTCTACGGCCCCGCCCGCCCGGTGCGGCCCCGCAGCGGGACCGGCGTCGCCGTGGTGGCGGCCGTGCTGTGGGCGGTCGCCCTGCTGCTGCTCGCGGGGCTGGGGTTCCTGGCGCTGTGGGCGGCGGCCGACACGGGCACGACCGAGGGCATCCCGCTCCACTGGTGGCTGATCGGCCTCGCCATCGCGGCCACACCGGTCGGCCTGCTCTGCACGCCCGCCGTCCGCCGCCTGTCCGTCCCGGCCCGCGCGCTCGTCACAGGTCTCGTGATCTGCTCGATCGCGGTCGGCCTCGCGGTCTGGGCGGCCTAGCCGGAGCCCCGCCGTCCGGGCCGGACAGGCGGGGCTCGCGCGCGTACAACCGACGCGTGTACCTACTCCGCCGCGGCGAGCCCGACGAATCCGGCCCACGCGTCGGGCGAGACGCGGAGGGCGGGGCGGGCCACGTCCTTGGAGTCACGGACGTGCACGGCTCCCGCGCCCGCCGCGACCTCGATGCAGTCGCCACCCTCAGCGCCGCTGTAGCTGCTCTTGAACCAGGCGAGGGATTCCGTGTTGTTCATAGCTCTCCCAGCAACTTCTCGATCAACGCCAGCGACTCTCGCGGGGTGAGAGCCTGCGAGCGGATGATCCCATAGCGGGCTGCGGCGAGAACTGCCGGCTTGGGGTCGGTCTCCAAAACACTGGCGCCCTGCGCCTCGGCGTAGACGAACCGCTTGCCGTCCTCGCGTGTGATGACAGTGAACGGACCGTCCACACCGGCGTTTTCCTCGCAGTCGAGCGGCATGACCTGGAGCTCGACGTTCTTCCGCTGGCCGATGAGGAGGAGGTGTTCCAGCTGTCCACGCAGCACCTCCTTGCCGCCGAATTTCCGTCGGAGGACGGACTCGCACATGACGAAACTCAGGAGCGGCGCGGGGCGTCGATCGAAGATCTCCTGCCGAGCCAACCGGGCGCTCACGCGCTGCTCGATGGTCTCCGCGTCGAGGGGCGGGCGTCGATTACTCAGCAGCGCTCGCGTGTATTCCTCGGTCTGGAGCAGGCCCTTGACCACCAAGGTGTCGTACGCCAGCAGCTCTATCGCTCGTTTCTCCAGCTGCGCCATTCCCTGAAAGAACGCCGGGTACTGCGCCCTCTCCAGTTGCTCCTTCCAGACCTTCAACAGTCCGCCCGCGTCCAGCACTTCATCCGACCGGTCGATCGCGCGTGGCGGCGGAATCCTCCGGCCCTGCTCGAACGACGCGACGGTCGACGCCGAGTAGCCCAGCCGCCTGCCGAACTCCTCCCGCTCCATCCCCGCCCGCGTCCGCAGTGTCTTCAGGCTCTGCCCGAACGCCGCCACCACGCCCTGCCCGGACTTGTCCGCCGTCTGCCCGGCGTCCGCCCCGGGCCCTGCCTCCGGCTCCGCACCCACCTGCTCTTCCGCCACCGCACCCCACCTCTCGTACCGGCACCGACATGCCGCGTACAAGGCCATCGCGTCGGTGCGTCACCACTGGTCACGCTACGCCACCAAGAGGAGCGTGGGAGGCATGACGAGCAACAACCTCAGCCCCACCTACACCGCCCAACTCTCCGGCTCCTCCCCTTACTTGGGCTGCAGGGTCTTCGACCTCCGGTTCACGTCGACCGCCCGGGGCGCACGGCTCGCGCGCCGGCTCGTCGCCGTCCGGATGGACGAGTGGGGTGTCCCGTACGGGACCGGGGCGCACGAGACCGTCGTCCTGGTCGCCTCCGAGCTGGCGACCAACGCGGTGCGGCACGGCCACGTGCCGGGACGGGACTTCCGGGTGCTCCTCCGGGTCACCGACGGGCCCCCGCCCGTCGCGCGGATCGAGGTCAGCGACACCCGCGCCGAGCGCGTACCGCCCCGGCCCGGAAAGCTCCCCGGCCCCGGCGCGGAACCGGCGGACGGGGGGCGGGGTCTGCTGCTCGTCGACGCGCTCGCCGACCGCTGGGGCTGGTGCCCGCGTCCCGGGGCTCCGGGGAAGACGGTGTGGGCGGAGTGCGCCCTCACCTGAGAGGCCCTACTGCCAGGTCGCCGTGTCGGGGTCGATGCCGTGGGCGCGCGCGTCGGCGTCGACGATGTGACGGAACCAGGTGGCGAGGCCCTCGCGGATGCCGTCGTAGTGGGCGGCGAACCCCGGATCCGCCTCGTACATGCGGCCGAGACAGACCTGCATCTCCCTGGTGAGGGGAAAGTACGAGGAGAAGACCTCGCGGTGCCGCTCGACGAGCCGCCCGGCCTCCGGGCTGCCCGGTGCGACGCCGGCGTCCATCCCGTCCCCGAGGGCGCGGTCGAGCTCGGCCATGGCGTCGGCGACGGCCTGCCATTCCTCCGGGACGCGGGAGGCCGCGCGTTCGGCGTACTGCCGCCATTGCGTCGTGCCCCCGTAGCGCCGGCGGGCCTGGGCGGGCCCCTCCGGGTCCCACCGGGGGCCGAAGATCGCGGCCTGCTGCTCGGCGGTCAGCAGCAGGCCGCGCTCGTGGGCCTCGATCATCCGGTCAAGGCCCGCGCTGAGCTGCTGGAGCCGCTCGATCCGTTCGGTGAGCTGACCGCGCTGCGCGCGCAAGGCGCCCGGCACGTCCGTGGCGGGGTCGTCCAGGAGGGCCCCGATCCTGTCCAGGCCGAGACCGAGCTCCCGGTAGACGACGACGCGGTGCAGGCGTTCGACATCGCCGGCGGTGTAGAGCCGGTATCCGGCGGCCGTGCGCAGCGACGGCCGTGCCAGACCGGTCTCGTCCCAGTGGTGCAGCGCGCGGACCGTCACGCCCAGGCGCGCCGAGACCTGACCGACGGTCAGGCCGTCGGCGGCGGTGGCATCAGACATGCTCCTCATTGTCTCCCCGACCGGCACCCGGTGGGTTGATCCCGATGGCTTCGAGGTTCCGGGCTTCCTCACTTGCCGGGTCGAAGGGCTTCGCCGCGGTGAACACGATCCGCGCGTTCTCGGGGGTGATCACCTCCACGTCGCGGGTGTTCCAGGGCGTGTCCCGCGGACCGTCGACCGAGTCCGGGCGCAGCGCCCGGCAGGCCTCGACGAGGGAATCGACCTGGCTGAGCACGCCCGCGAAGCTGAAGCTCATGGCGGGCGGCTGGTCCGGGACGCTCTCCGCCTGGACGAGGAGTACGTCCTGGAAGGCCCACCGGCGCAGGTGCACCAGCGTGCCGGGGATGCTGAACAGTTCGAAGAACCCGAGCCCCCGGGTCCAGAACTCCGTCGAGGCCGCCATGTCGCTCGTGGGGATCGTCACGAACGCGGGCATTCCGTAGATGCCGTGGAACGGCTCCGGCGGCACGGCGTCCGGGCCGGGAGTGGGGACGGGGCTCATCTCGAACGCGTCGTAGTAGTCGCTCATGCACGCCACCCTCCGGCCTCCCGCAACGTGAGGGTCAAGCCGGATCCGCGGATCAGGTCGGCGCGGCCGTCGCCGTCGGCGTCCCCGACGCGGACGAGGTCGGTGGGGCCGCCCCACCCGCGGCCGACCGGGGTGCGGGCGGCGAAGGTGCCGTCACCCCTGCCCAGGTACAGCCACAGCGCACCGGCCTTGTCCCGGGCGAGGAGGGCACCGGCCGGGCCTCCTGCGTGGCGCCCGGAACGGCGGGTGCCGCCGTGGCCGGGAACGCGGTGAGCGTGGCGGCAAGGGTCATGGGGACGGCGGCTGCCGCGAATCGACGGCCGCGCGTCCGTGTGACGCGCGTGAATGGGTTCCTCCCGTGGAACGGGGGGCTGACCGGCAGTCACCTTTCGGCCATCACCGGCCTCGGTCACGCGCCGCCCGGCCGCTTCCGGGGCGAGACGCAGAACGGGTGCCCCGCCGGGTCCAGGACCACCCGCCACCGATCGGGGCGGGGCTGTGCCTCCGGCACGGTGGCGCCCCACTCCACGAGCCGCGCCACGGCCTCGTCCAGGTCGTCGACGTCGAAGTCCAGGTGCAGTTGCTGCGGCACGTCCTGGCCCGGCCAGGTCGGGGGGCGGTGGCCTTCGACCCGCTGGAACCCGAGGAGGAGCCCGCCCTCACCGCCACCGACCCCCGCGAAGTCGGCGTCCGACCGCTCGTGGAGCGGCAGCCCGGTGGCCCGGTGGTAGAAGTCGGCGAGGGCCAGGGGGTCGGCGCAGTCGAGGTTGACCGCCGTCAGTTTCATCAGCATGACCGACGAGCCTACTTCGCACCCCGGGAGCCCTCCGGACCCCAAGTCGCCCCGCGCCTCGGCCCGTTCCGGTCCCGGGTCCGGGCCCTATTCCAGGCCTGAGGTCCGGGCCCTACTCCGGGTCCGGGCCCTGCTCCGGGTCCGGGCCCTGCTCCGAGCCCGAGCCCGCCACCCGCCCCGTCAGTGCCGCCAGCGAGTCGCGGATGTGGTCCATGTGGCCGTGGATCTCGTCCCGGACCTCCTCGTGCTCCCGCAGCACCCGCTCCGTCTCGCGCTCGACCCGCTCCGCCCTCATCCGGGCCTCCGCGAGCAGCCCGGCCGCTCTCGCCTCCGCGTCCTCCTGGCCGTGCCGGGCCTGCTCCTCGGTCTCCGCCAGGAACCGCTGCGCCTCCGCGAGCCTCGCCTCCGCCGCGGCGGTCAACTCCCCGTGGTGGGCGTCCAGGGCGGCCGCCCGGCCCTCCGCCGCTCGTTCCGCCTCCTCCCGTACGGCCGTCTGCTCCGCGCCCTGCTCCGCGAGGAGACCCGCCGCGCGCCGCTCGGTCTCCTCGAAGACCTCCCGCGCCCCGGTCAGCCGCTCCTCCGCCTCGCGCCGCGCCTCCGTCGCCAGCTCCTCGGCCCGCGCCCGCGCCGTGGCCAGGGTCGCGCCCGCCGCCGCGTCGGCCGCCGCCCGGACGCCCTCCGCGTACGCCCGCGCCGCCTCCGCCGCCTCCCGGGCCGCCGTCTCCGCGGCCTCCGCGAGGGACTGCGCCTCCGCCTCGGCGGTCCGTACGAGCGTCTCGTCCTCCAGCTCCGCCAGTTCCAGGATCTTCCCCGCCCGGTCGCCGAGGGCCTCGTACCGGTGCGGCACCAACGCCTCCACGGCCGCGCGCAGCCGGGCCGCCTCGGCCTCCGTCTCCTTCGCGAGGACGGTGAGCCGTGCGGCCCGCTCCCAGGCGGCGTCACGTTCCTCGGAGAGCGCGGCGAGACGACGGTCGACCTGCTCGGGCCGGTACCCGCGCCCCCGTCCGACAGCGAAACTCATCCCTGGCGCCCCTTCCCTGTGCCCGACCCGAACATCCAGGATGCTGCATCAGAACGGACAAAAGGCGCCCAACGTGCATACACGTCGAGCGCCTTTCATCACATTCTGTCCAGCGGAGTCTGTCCAGCGGCGTCAGCGGGAAACCCCGGCCCACCTTCTACAGCAGCCCGTCCCACATCTGCTCAAGGAGAACCGACCACCAGTTCTCCGGCGACGACAGCGCCGCCGGGTCCAGCATCGCCAACTGCGCCTGGAAGTCGACCGTCCAGCGGCCCGCCTGCTCCGGGTTCAGCCCGAACCTCAGCCGCCACATCCGGCCGAGCAGCGCCATCGCGCGCGTGAACTCCGGCAGCCCGGTGTTCACGAACTGCGGCGGCACCGACTGCCCGCCGGGACCGGCCTCCACCGGCACCGCCACGATGTGCGCGGTGCCGTACTGGACACAGATCGCCCGGCCGAAGTCCGAACCGAGCACCAGGTACGAACTCGCGTCCGGCGCGGCCTGGACCTGTCGCTGCGCCGCGAGCTCCGCCAGCGTCGGCACCACCGGCATCGCGGGCTGCGCCCAGAAGAACGGCCCGAAGTCCGCCGGCAGACCCGCCCACACCAGCGTGCGCGCCACCAGCTCCGGCACGCCCTGCCGCGACACGGCGCGCTGGTCGAAGCGGAGGATGCCGGGACCGAACGCCCCGGCCAGCTCCTGCGCGATCGCCTCCGGCGGAACCGGCGGCGCCGGCTGTACCTGCGGCAGCGGCGCCCGCACCGGCGCCGGGCGCGCGGGACCGTCCGCGACCTGGTGCAACTCGCCCTGATGGGTGAGGAGTTGCCGCATCCCCTGCTGACGGCCCGCGTGATCACGGCCGTACGGGGCGATGCTGGTGATCCGCGCCTGCGGCCAGGTCTCCCGGATCATCCGCGCGCAGTAACCACCGGGCAGCTCACAGGACTCCAGCTCCGTGTGGAGTTCGAGCACCTGCTGCGGCGGCACGTTCATCGCGCGCAGCTCGTGCAGGATCTGCCACTCCGGGTGCGGGGTGCCCGGCGCCGAACGCCGGATGATCTGCGCCTCGGAACCGTCGGGCGCGCGATAGCGCAGCACCGCCTGGTAGCCGGGACCGACCGTCGGCTGACCCGCCGGCTGCGGATACCCGTACGCGGGGGGTGCGGCCCCGGGACCGGGGCCCGCGACCGGACCGGGTACGGGACCCGGCGCGGGCGGCGGTACGTGACCCCCGTGCAGCGGCGGCGGAGGAGCCGGCGGCCCCGGGGGCTGCGGCGCCGTCGGACCGGCCGGACCCGGGTGGGCCAGCATCGTCGCGGCGTGCTCGATGCCGCCCGCGGGCGTACCGGGCGCGCCCGG
>NZ_LIPQ01000208.1 GCF_001418135.1 Streptomyces aureus | reverse complement strand
GGTGCGGGTGCGGGTGCGGGTCGGGAGCTGGAGCTGGTGGCTGTGCTGCGCGGGGGTGCTGCCTACGCGCGGAGGCGGAGGCCTCTCGGGGTGGCGACGAAGCCCGCCTGTTCCAGGGGGGCTGCCAGGGGGGACGTCAGGGACGTCGCTCCATTGACACGCTCCACCGTCACCGTGCCCAGGGTGCCCGCCTTCGCGGATGTCGCCAGGGCTTCCGCGGCGGCCTTCAGGGCCGGGTCGTCCGGGTCCGTCGGCCAGGACAGGAGCGTTTTGCCGCCGCGCTCCATGTAGAGCGCGAGTTCGCCGTCGACCAGGACCACCAGGGCGCCCGCCTTGCGCCCCGGCTTGTGGCCGGCGCCCGTCGGGGGCTCGGGCCAGGACAGGGCCGCCCCGTAGGCGTTCGCCGGGTCCGCCGCCGCGAGGACCAGCGCGCGCGGGCCCGCCGCGGCCTCCGCGCCGCGGTCACGGGCGGTCGCGGCGGCCCGCAGTCGGTCCACCGCCCCGTCCATGGCGAACTGGGCCGCGCCGAGACCCTCGACCACATAGCCGCGCCGGGCCTGCCCGCTGTCCTCGAAGGCGGCCAGGATCCGGTACGTGGCGGAGAAGCCGCCCTCCACGCCCTCGGCAGCCACCGCGCCCCGGGTGACCACGCCGTGCCGGTCGAGGAGGGTGCGGGCGAGGGCGTGCGCCCGGTGGGTCGGTTCCGGCTCCGGCGGGGGGAGCAGGGACCAGCGGCCGGAGACGGTGGGCGGGCCGGTGCGGGAGACGGGGCGGGCGGCCGCGGTCAGGGTGCCGTACCGGCCGCGCGGGACCGTGCGGCGCGCGCGGTGGGCGGTGGAGCCGGCCGTGCGGCCCGAGCCGAGGAGCGCGCGCAGCGGGGCCAGGGTGTCGTTGGTCAGACGGCCGGACCAGGCCAGGTCCCAGAGGGCGTCCGCCAGCTGCGGGTCGGTGGCGTCCGGGTGGGTGGTGGCGCGGATCTGGTCGGCGATCTGCCGGAAGAACAGGCCGTACCCGCCGGAGAGGGTCGTGAGCACCGACTCGTGCAGCGCCGAGAGCTCCAGTGGGTGCGGCTGCGGGAGGAGCAGGGGCGCCGCGTCCGCCAGATACAGCGAGACCCAGCCGTCCTTGCCGGGCAGCGCCCCGGCTCCCGCCCAGACGACCTCGCCGGTGGTCGTCAGCTCGTCGAGGAGCGCCGGGGAGTAGTCGCGGACCCGGGACGGCAGGATCAGTTTCTCCAGGGCCGAGGCGGGCACCGGTGCGCCCTGGAGCTGCTCGATCGCGCGGGCGAGGCCGTCGATGCCGCGCAGGCTGTTGCTCCCCAGGTGCTGCCACTGCGGCAGGAAGGTGGCGAGCGCCGCCGGGGGCACCGGCTCCAGTTCGTGGCGCAGGGCGGCGAGGGAGCGGCGGCGCAGCCGGCGCAGGACGGTGGCGTCGCACCATTCCTGGCCGATGCCGGAGGGGTGGAACTCGCCCTGGACGACGCGGCCCGAGGCGGCGAGCCGCTGGAGGGCGCCGTCGGTGACGGCCGCTCCCAGGCCGAGGCGGGTGGCGGCCTGGGAGGAGGTGAACGGGCCGTGCGTCCGCGCGTACCGTGCGAGGAGGTCGCCCAGCGGGTCCTTGACCGGCTCGGTGAAGGCCTCCGGTACGCCGACCGGCAGGGCCGTGCCCAGCGCGTCCCGGAGCCTGCCCGCGTCCTCGACGGCCGCCCAGTGCTCCCGGCCGCCGATCCGCACCCGGATCGCCCGGCGTGCCGCCCCGAGCCCGGGCGCCCAGCCCGCCTCGGCGCCGCGCTCGGCCAGCTCGGCCTCGGTCAGCGGGCCCAGGACCCGCAGCAGGTCGGCGACGCCCTCCACGTCCTTGACGCGGCGGTCGTCCGTCAGCCACTGGAGCTCCCGCTCCAGCTCCGTCAGGACATCGGCGTCGAGCAGCTCGCGCAGCTCCGCCTGGCCGAGCAGCTCGGCGAGCAGCCGGGAGTCCAGGGAGAGCGCGGCCGCCCGCCGCTCGGCGAGCGGGGAGTCGCCCTCGTACAGGAACTGCGCCACGTAGCCGAAGAGGAGCGAGCGGGCGAACGGGGACGGTTCGGGGGTGGTGACCTCGACCAGGCGGACCCGGCGGGCCTCGATGTCCCCCATCAGCTCCGTCAGACCGGGGAGGTCGAAGACGTCCTGGAGGCACTCGCGGACGGCCTCGAGGACGATCGGGAACGAGCCGAACTCGCTCGCCACCTGGAGGAGCTGGGCGGCGCGCTGACGCTGCTGCCAGAGCGGGGTGCGCTTGCCGGGGTTGCGCTTGGGCAGCAGCAGGGCGCGCGCGGCGCACTCCCGGAACCGGGACGCGAAGAGCGCGGAGCCGCCCACCTGGTCGGTGACGATCTGACCGATCTCGCCCTTGTCGAAGAGGGCGTCGGCCGCGCCGACGGGCGCCTTGTCGGCGTCGAACGTCGTGTCGAGGTGCCGTCCGGGGTCGACGGGTTCGTGGTCGAGGAGGTCCAGGCCCATGTCCAGGCCCATCAGGTCGGCGTCCGGGAGGCGCAGCACGATGCCGTCGTCCGCGTGCATCACCTGCGCGTCCATGCCGTACCGCTCGGCGAGCCGCGCGCCGAGCGCCAGCGCCCACGGGGCGTGCACCTGCGCGCCGAACGGGGAGTGGATGACGACCCGCCAGTCGCCGAGCTCGTCCCGGAACCGCTCGACCAGGATCGTCCGGTCGTCGGGCACATGGCCGCAGGCCTCGCGCTGCTCCTTGAGGTACGCCAGGACGTTCTCCGCGGCCCAGGCGTCCAGGCCGGCGGCGAGCAGCCGCAGCCGCGCGTCGTCGTCCGATAGGGCGCCGACCTCGCGGAGGAACGCGCCCACCGCCCGGCCCAGTTCGAGGGGGCGGCCCAGCTGGTCGCCCTTCCAGAACGGCAGCCTGCCCGGCACCCCGGGCGCCGGCGTGACGAGCACCCGGTCCCGGGTGATGTCCTGGATCCGCCACGAGGTCGTGCCGAGGGTGAACACGTCGCCGACCCGGGACTCGTACACCATCTCCTCGTCGAGCTCGCCGACCCGGCCTCCGCCCTTCTTGGGGTCCGAGCCGACGAGGAACACGCCGAAGAGGCCCCGGTCGGGGATCGTCCCGCCCGAGGTGACGGCGAGCCGCTGCGCGCCCGGCCGCCCCGTGACCGTGCCGGCGACCCGGTCCCAGACCACGCGCGGGCGCAGCTCGGCGAAGGCGTCCGACGGGTAGCGGCCGGCGAGCATGTCGAGCACGCCCGTGAACGCCGATTCGGGCAGCGAGGCGAACGGCGCCGCCCGGCGCACCAGGGCGAGCAGGTCGTCCACCTGCCAACTGTCGAGCGCGACGATGGCCACCAGCTGCTGGGCCAGGACGTCCAGGGGGTTGGCGGGGATCCGCATCGACTCGATCGCGCCCGTGCGCATCCGCTCGGTGACCACGGCCGCCTGCACCAGGTCGCCCCGGTACTTGGGGAAGACCACGCCCGTCGACACCGCGCCGACCTGGTGCCCGGCGCGGCCCACGCGCTGGAGTCCGGAGGCCACCGAGGGCGGCGACTCGACCTGCACGACCAGATCGACCGCGCCCATGTCGATGCCCAGCTCCAGGCTGGAGGTGGCCACCACGGCGGGCAGCCGCCCCGCCTTCAGGTCCTCCTCCACCTGGGCCCGCTGCTCCTTCGACACCGAGCCGTGGTGGGCGCGGGCGAGCAGCGGCGGGGCGCCCTGGGCCGCGCCCGACTGGGCCATGATCTCCGCGGGAGGAGCCCCGTCGGGGAGGGGTTCGCCGGTCGCCCGCTCGTACGCGATCTCGTTGAGCCGGTTGCACAGGCGCTCGGCGAGCCGCCGGGAGTTGGCGAAGACGATCGTGGACCGGTGGGACTGGACGAGGTCGGCGATCCGCTCCTCGACCTGCGGCCAGATCGACGGCTTGTCCCCGCCGTCCCTGCCCTCGGAGGCGGGGGAGCCTCCCAGCTCGCCCATGTCCTCGACGGGGACGACGACGGAGAGGTCGAACTCCTTGCCCGAACGCGGCTGGACGATCTCCACGGCGCGCCCCGGCGACAGGTACCGGGCCACCTCGTCCACCGGGCGGACCGTGGCCGACAGGCCGATCCGGCGCGCGGGGCGGGGCAGCAGCTCGTCGAGCCGCTCCAGGGAGAGGGCCAGGTGCGCGCCCCGCTTGGTGCCCGCGACCGCGTGGACCTCGTCCAGGATGACCGTCTCCACGCCCGCGAGGGCCTCGCGGGCGGCGGAGGTCAGCATCAGGAACAGCGACTCGGGCGTGGTGATCAGGATGTCCGGCGGCCGGGTCGCGAGCGACCGGCGCTCGGCCGGCGGGGTGTCGCCGGAGCGGATGCCGACCCGGATGTCCGGCTCGGGAAGCCCGAGCCGCACCGACTCCTGCCGGATTCCGGTCAGCGGCGAGCGCAGGTTCCGCTCGACGTCCACCGCGAGGGCCTTGAGCGGGGACACGTACAGCACGCGGCAGCGCTTCCTCGGCTCGGCCGGCGGCGGCGCGGAGGCGAGCCGGTCGAGGGAGGCGAGGAAGGCCGCCAGGGTCTTGCCCGAACCGGTCGGAGCGACGACGAGCACGTCGGAGCCCGCCCCGATGGCGGTCCAGGCGCCCTCCTGCGCCGCCGTGGGCGCGGTGAAGGCCCCGGTGAACCAGCTGCGGGTCGCGGGGGAGAACGAGTCGAGCGCGGACCTGACCATGTCCCCCATCGTGCACCCCGGCACTGACAACCGCCCGGACCTGGGGATACCGGGACGGGATGTCCGCGCGCACCACGGCGGCCCCCTCGGCCCTGCCGCAGAATGGAGACATGGCGAGCGGGGAGCGGGCACGGTACTGGCAGTACTCCGAGCTGCCCGGGGTCGACCTGCTGCACGCCCGCTACATCCGGAAGGCCTTCGCCCGGCACACCCACGAGACCTTCGTCTTCGCCGCGATCACCGAGGGCGTCGAGGCCTTCCACTACCGCGACGACCTCGTCCACGCGGGCCCCGGACAGATCGCCCTGGTGAACCCCGACACCCCGCACACCGGGCACGCGGGCGTGCCCGAGGGCTGGACGTACCGGACGATCTACCCCGACGCGGAGATCGTGCGGTCCATCGCCGCCGACACCCTCGCCCTGCGCGGCTCGGTCGGCTTCACCGCGCCCGTCGTGGACGACCCGTACGCCGCCCGGCTGGTCGTCGGCGTCCACCGGGCCGCGGAGGAGGGCAACGCGCTCGCGGCCGACAGCCTGCTCCGGCTGGTCACCGCCCGGATGCTGCGCAGCCACGGCGGGATCGTCACCCCGCTCCCGCCCCGCTCGGCGGGCGCCCGGAACGCGGCACGCGCGCGTGCCGTCCTGGAGGACCGCATGATCGAGCCGCCGACCCTGGAGCGGCTCGCCACGGACCTCGGCACCAGCCCCTTCGCCCTCCTCCGGGCCTTCCGGGACGCGTACGGGATGCCGCCGCACACCTGGCTGACCGACGCGCGCGTACGCCGGGCCAGACAGCTGCTCGACACGGGGACGCCGCCGGCGGAGGCGGCCGCGGCCGTCGGCTTCACCGACCAGTCGCACCTCAACCGGCATTTCAACCGCAGTGTCGGGGTGCCGCCGGGGGCCTACCAGCGCGCAAGAACGTACAAGACCGGGCCGCCGGGGCTGCCGTAACGTCCCTGACGTGGCAGAACAGACAGCACCTCCCGTCATACGCGACGGCACACCGGCCAAACCCGACGCGGCCGTCGTCCGCGACGCCCTCGGGGTCGGCGTCGCCGTCGGGCTCTCCGGCTTCGCCTTCGGCGTGACCTCGGCGGGCTCCGGCCTCAGCGTCCTGCAGACCTGCGTCCTCAGCCTGCTCGTCTTCACCGGCGCCTCGCAGTTCGCCCTGGTCGGAGCGCTCGCCGCCGGCGGCAACCCCTTCACGGCCGCCGCCGGGGCCTTCTTCCTGGGCACCCGGAACGCCTTCTACGGGCTGCGCCTCTCCCAGCTCCTCGCCGTGCCGAAGGCCGTCAGGCCGTTCGCCGCGCACTGGGTGATCGACGAGACCACGGCCGTCTCCCTCGCACAGCCGACCCGCCGGGCCGCCCGCATCGGCTTCACCGTCACCGGACTCACGCTGTACGTCCTCTGGAACGCCACCACCCTCCTCGGGGCGCTCGGCGCCGAGGCGATCGGCGACACCGCGGCCTGGGGGCTCGACGCGGCCGGACCCGCCGTCTTCCTGGCCCTGCTCGCCCCCATGCTGAAGTCCGCGACCGAGCGGGCCACCGCCGGGATCGCCGTCCTGCTCGGGCTCGGGCTGCTGCCCGTGCTGCCCGCCGGTGTCCCGGTCCTCGCCGCGGCCCTCGCCGCGCCCCTGGTGCTCTGGTTCCAGGGCCGCCGGATGGGCCCCGCCGGACGAGAGAAGGACTCCCGATGAACGTCTGGATCGCGATCGCCCTGACCGCCGCCGGGTGCTACCTGGTGAAGCTGGCCGGCCTGCTCGTACCCGCCGGAGCGCTGGAGCGCCCGCTCGTCCAGCGGCTCGCCGCCCTGCTGCCGGTGGCGCTGCTCGCCGCGCTCACCGCGCAGCAGACGTTCAGCACGGGCGGCACCGTCGTCCTGGACGCCCGCGCCGCCGGTCTCGCGGCGGCGGCGGTCGCCCTCGTCCTGCGGGCACCGTTCCTGGTCGTGGTGGGCGCGGCCGTCGCCGTCACGGCGGGGGTACGGGCGTTGGGCTGGTGACCTCCGGTGCAGGCTCGGTGAGGGGGCCGGCCGTGCTCGCCCCGGCTCCCGAGGTCATTCGAGCGGGCGGCCGTGGGCGCGGAGCGTGCGGAGGGCTTCGACCGTGACCATCGGGCGGCATTCCAGGGCCGTGCCGGGGGCCCAGGCGCGCCAGCGGATCGGCCAGCCGCCGTCCTCCTGCTGGTCGGCCGCGAGCCGGTCGAGCGAGCGGGTCATCTCCTCCTCCGTGAACCAGCGGGTCGCCAGGGAGTCCGGCACGCGCGCGTAGTCGTGCGGAAAGTGCAGCTCCCCCGGCGCGTACCCGTCCGCCACCGGGTGGTCCTCCTCCCGGTCCGGGTCAAGGACGGCGAGCCGTTGGTCCCGGACCATGCGGCCGAGGCGGTCGGCGGCCGCCTCCGCACGCGCGCGGTCCGGGGCCCCGTCGAGGAAGGCGACGGCCGCCTGGACCTCGTACGGATGGGACTTCTCCAGGGACTCCACCGCCGACCAGCAGAACTCGGTCGCCCGGAACAGCCACGCGTGCCAGACCTGGTTGCGGTGCAGCACCCCGACCACGGGGCCGGTCGTGAGCAGCGCGCTCGGCGGGGAGTCGACGACGGGGACGAACGGCGCGGACGGGTAGGCGCGCTGCGAGGGATGGATCGCGGGGAGCGCGCCCTCGTGGGTGGAGACGTCCGTGAGGTAGCGGCAGATGCGCTCCACGCGCAGCCCGCCGCAGCGGCCGATGGAGTCGAGCACCCGCAGCGCGTGCGCGGTGTGCAGGGGCTGGCTGACCGGCCCGCGGAGATCGGGTTCGAGCGCGTGGCCGTAGCCGCCGTCCTCGTTGAGGTACGCCGAGAGGGCCGTCTCCACCTGATCCGCGCCACCGCGCAGGAAGTGGTAGGCGAACCGGCGCTGTTCCAGGACGCGGGCCGTCAGCCAGATGAAACGCTCGGCGCGGGTCAAGGGGGTCGCTGACGGGGAGGAGAGTGGTTTTTCGGCCATGCTCCGACCGTAGGGCGGAAAGTCGCGGTGACAAGGGCTACGGAGCGGGCTGCACTCTTGGGAGCGTGATACTGGGGTCATGCGGTTGACGATTTTCTGGGAACGGATGGCGGACCACTTCGGTGCGTCCTACGCCGAGTCCTTCGCCCGTGACCATGTGATGGCCGAGCTCGGAGGCCGGACGGTGCACGAGGCGCTGGATTCCGGCTGGGAGACGAAGGACGTGTGGCGGGCCGTCTGCGCGGCCGTCGACGTACCCGCCGACAAGCAGTGACCGGACGGTCGCCGGGTGGTCGCCGGACGGTCGCCGGACGGTCTGATCCGCCGCGTGGCCGGAGAGCGCACCCCACCGTGACCGGGTCGGTCACGGCAGGTGACCGAAGGGGATGCGGGGGGTCCGGGGTGGAATGTCCGTGCGGTGCGCGAGACTGGCGGGGTGGCTCCTCCGACTGACGACACCGATGACACCGACGGCTCCGACCCGACCGCATCGACGGGTTCGACCGGACCGATGGGATCGAGCGCCGCGACGGGTTCGACCGGACCGATCGGACCGGCTGCACCGGCTGCGCCGGCTGGATCGACCGGCTCCGCCGTTTCGACGGCGCCGGGCGGCAGAGGCGGCGACGGCGGCCCCGCACCCGTGTCCGCCGCCCAGGCGGCCCGGATGCCGCGGTGGCTGCCGCGTGCGATCGTCCTGGCCCTCGCGCTCTACTCCGTCTTCCTTCTCGGCAACTGGGCCTTCCACCAGCTCGTCGGCCTCCTGGTCAACATCCTTCTCGCCTTCTTCCTCGCCCTCGCCATCGAACCCGCGGTCGGACGCATGGCGGCGCGCGGGATGCGCCGGGGGCTCGCCACCTTCATCGTCTTCTTCGCCGTCCTGATCTTCGGTGTCGGCTTCGTCGTCCTCCTGGGGTCGATGCTCGCCGGCCAGATCGTGGACATGGTCGAGAACTTCCCCAGGTACATCGACTCCCTGATCAACTGGATCAACCAGACCTTCGACACCGACCTGTCGCGGGTCGAGGTCCAGGACAGCGTGCTCAGCTCCGACTGGCTGCAGAAGTACGTCCAGAACAGCGCGTCCGGCGTTCTCGACATCTCCGCCACCGTCCTCGGCGGCCTGTTCCGGCTGCTGACGATCTTCCTGTTCTCGTTCTACTTCGCGGCCGACGGGCCCCGGCTGCGGCGCGCGCTCTGCTCCGTCCTGCCGCCGGCCCGGCAGGCCGAGGTGCTGCGGGCCTGGGAGATCGCGGTCGACAAGACGGGCGGCTATCTGTACTCGCGCGGACTCATGGCCCTCATCTCGGGTGTCGCGCACTTCGTGCTCTTCGAGATCCTCGACGTGCCGTACGCGCCCGCGCTCGCGGTGTGGGTGGGCCTGGTCTCGCAGTTCATCCCGACCATCGGCACCTATCTGGCCGGCGCGCTGCCGATGCTGATCGCCTTCACCGTGAACCCCTGGTACGCGCTGTGGGTGCTCGGATTCGTCGTGATCTACCAGCAGTTCGAGAACTACCTGCTCCAGCCGAAGCTCACGTCGAAGACGGTGGACATCCACCCGGCGGTGGCCTTCGGTTCGGTCATCGCGGGGACGGCGCTGCTCGGCGTCGTCGGCGCGCTGATCGCCATCCCGGCCATCGCCACCCTCCAGGCCTTCCTCGGCGCGTATGTGAAGCGGTACGACGTGACGGACGACCCGCGCGTCCACGGTCACCGGAGGTACGGGGAGGCCGTGGTCGCGCGCCTGCAGAAGGCCCTTCACCACAAGCGGGAGAAGGAGAGAGAGCAGGAGAACGCTCGGTCCCGGACCGGGGATTCCTGAACCTGCCCCTCAGAGGTACGACGGCCCCGTTACCCGGTGCCGGAAGGTGTGCCAGATCCACGCCTGGACGGCCACGAGCAGCGGCGTGACGACCAGCAGGGTGGGGACGAGCAGACCGAGCGTGGCGGGGGACGCCGCCCGCCCGGCCAGCGGCAGCGCGGTGCCCGCCCAGAGCGGCAGGCCGCCCATCAGGACCGCGGTGAGCGCGAAGGACTGCCAGGGGCGCCCGGCGCGTCCGACGAGCCGGCGGGCGCGCTCGTACGGCGGTCCCGTGAGCCGGAGCGTGGCGAAACCGAGTCCGTGCGCGGCGAACAGCGCGGCCACGGCGAGCGCGGTGAGGAGGGCCGTCGCTCCGGTCGACGGCGTGTACGGCCGCCCGGTGAGCAGGGCCGCGAGCAGCCACCCCCAGGACATGGCGACGGTCCAGCTCCCGCAGGTGACGGCCGCGTCGCAGGCGGCGCGCCAGCGCGGACCGGGACCGCGGCCGCGGGACCAGAGGCCCGCGTCGCGGACGATCCAGCCGGTCAGCAGGGCGACGAGGACCGGGAACTGGCCGCTCAGGAGATCGCCTTCGAGAGCGGGGAAGCAGCCGACGAGCACGCCGACGGTGGCCACGAGCCAGACCTCGTTGCCCAGGAAGAACGGGGCGAACGAGGCGAGGACCAGCCGCCGCTCGCCGTCGTTCCGGCCGAGCCAGGGCGTCAGCATGCCGGTGCCGATGTCCGCCCCGGCGAGGACGAACCAGCCCGCCGCGAAGAAGGCGAGAAGGGCGATGGCCAGGGTCTCCACGGGGGCTCCTCGGGTTTTCCGGGGGGAGGGGGGT
>NZ_LIPQ01000207.1 GCF_001418135.1 Streptomyces aureus | reverse complement strand
GCCCAGGGCCCCGCACCGCCGTCTTACAGCCGGTTTACGCGCGTACGGGGCAGGATGGACACGCACAGTCAGTGCTCAGGTCTTCAGCCGGTCCGCCTCAGGACCGCAGCCCCACGGGAAGGATGTACGACGTGCGCGTACTCGTCGTCGAGGACGAGCAGCTGCTCGCCGATGCGGTGGCCACCGGACTGCGCCGGGAGGCCATGGCCGTCGACGTCGTGTACGACGGCGCCGCGGCCCTGGAGCGCGTCGGGGTGAACGACTACGACGTCGTCGTCCTCGACCGCGACCTTCCCCTCGTCCACGGTGACGACGTCTGCCGCAAGATCGTGGAGCTGGGCATGCCCACCCGCGTCCTGATGCTCACCGCCTCCGGCGACGTCAGCGACCGGGTCGAGGGCCTCGAACTCGGCGCGGACGACTACCTCCCCAAGCCCTTCGCCTTCACCGAGCTCACCGCGCGCGTGCGCGCCCTCGGCCGGCGGACCAGCGTGCCGCTCCCGCCCGTCCTGGAGCGCGCCGGCATCAAGCTCGACCCGAACCGCCGCGAGGTCTTCCGCGAGGGCAAGGAGGTCCAGCTCGCGCCGAAGGAGTTCGCCGTCCTGGAGGTCCTCATGCGCAGCGAGGGCGCCGTCGTCTCGGCCGAGCAGCTCCTGGAGAAGGCCTGGGACGAGAACACCGACCCGTTCACCAACGTCGTCCGTGTCACCGTCATGACCCTGCGACGCAAGCTCGGCGAGCCGCCCGTCATCGTGACGGTCCCCGGCTCCGGGTACCGGATCTGAGCACGATGCCCGCCACCGCAGTGCCCCACCCCCACGCGCCCCCGAAGCCTGCCTGGGACCCCAGGGACCCGGTCAGGCCCCTGCTGCGCCCGACCATCCGGATACGTCTCACGCTTTTGTACGGCGGGATGTTCCTGATCGCGGGCATCCTGCTGCTCTCGATCATCTACCTCTTCACCGCGCAGGCGCTCACCCACAGCGTGTCCGAACTGCCCTTCAAGGTGGTCGAGGGCCAGGTCCAGCCGACCACCTCCTGGTGCGAGCTGCCCGCGCAGGGCACCGGGGAGCAACTCAACCAGGCGGTCTCCGTCTGCCTCCGGTACCAGAGCGACCGGGCCCTCGAGGACCTCCTGCGCCGCTCGCTCTTCGCCCTGCTCGGACTGAGCATCATCGCCTTCGCCTTCGGCTACGCCATGGCGGGGCGGGTGCTCTCGCCGCTCGGCCGGATCACCCGGACCGCCCGCCAGGTGGCCGGTTCCGATCTGTCCCGGCGGATCGAGCTGGACGGCCCCGACGACGAGCTCAAGGAGCTCGCCGACACCTTCGACGAGATGCTGGAGCGCCTGGAGCGGGCCTTCACCGCCCAGCAGCGGTTCGTCGCGAACGCCTCGCACGAGCTGCGGACCCCGCTCGCGATCAACCGCACCCTCCTGGAGGTGCACCTCTCCGACCCGGGTGCGCCGGTGGAACTCCAGCAGCTCGGCAAGACGCTGCTCGCCACCAACGAACGCAGCGAACAACTCGTCGAGGGTCTGCTGCTGCTCGCCCGGAGCGACAACCAGATCATCGAGCGCAAGCCCGTCGACCTCGCCGAGGTCGCCGAGCGGGGCGTCGACCAGGTCCACGCCGAGGCGGAGGCCAAGGGCGTCGAGATCCGGGGCGAGCGCGCGCCCGCGGGCGTCCAGGGCAACGGCGTCCTGCTGGAGCGGATCACGCTGAACCTGCTCCAGAACGCCGTCCGGTACAACATGGCGGAGGGAGGCTGGGTGGAGGTGACGACCGCGACCGAGCACGGCCAGGCGGTCCTGACCGTCTCGAACACGGGTCCCGTGGTCCCCGCGTACGAGATCGACAACCTTTTCGAGCCGTTCCGGCGGCTCCGGCAGGAGCGGACCGGCAGTGACAAGGGCGTCGGCCTCGGCCTGTCGATCGCGCGGTCCGTGGCCCGTGCCCACGGCGGCCGTATCATCGCGGAGCCCCGCGAGGGCGGCGGTCTCGTGATGCGCGTCACTCTGCCGATCTGACACACTGCACGAGCCGACCCGGTTCCGTTCGCTTTGCGCGGAATTCCGTGGGCCCGATTCTGAGACGCTCATGTGTGATCGATCACAGGAGAGGGTGTCCGGACATCCACTCTCCGTAACGGAGAAATCCCCGTGAAAACCCGGAAAAGTCCGGGTTTCCCGGGCCTGGATTGACGGGAAGTACACGGGGTGGCGCCTGCAAGGGGCGCCCACCGGACCGTGTACGGTCCGGTTCGCCACCCGAAGCCGATCACTCGCGAGAGGACGGAACGGGTGTCGATTGAGTAACAGACCTTGATGTGAGGCAAAATCTCCGCCTCAGGTCGGGCACAAGTCCGACCTCTCACGCGTTACGTGCGCTGGAGACACCGCAACCACCCAGAGGGGGAGAGCGACATGGCAACGGATTACGACACCCCACGCAAGACCGACGACGACGTCGATTCGGACAGCCTTGAGGAACTGAAGGCCCGCCGGAACGACAAGTCGACCTCGACCGTCGACGTCGACGAGTTCGAGGCCGCCGAAGGCCTGGAGCTTCCCGGCGCCGACCTCTCGAACGAGGAGCTGGCCGTCCGGGTCCTGCCCAAGCAGGCCGATGAGTTCACCTGCATGAGCTGCTTCCTCGTGCACCACCGCAGCCAGCTGGCCAGGGAGAAGAACGGCCAGCCCATCTGCCGCGACTGCGACTGAGACCCTCGGTCGTGGCAGGCGACACACCGTCCCGGAAGCGGCGTCTGAGGCTCCCTGGGAGCCCCAGGACGTACAAGGGCGGCTCGGACCCGGCGGAGGGTGCCCAGGAGGCCCCTGAAGCCGAGCACGCCGCCTCCCCGCCCTCCCTCGGCGTACGTGACGACGAGCGAGGCCTCCCGGCCTCGCTCGAGGCCGTCACCGAACCGGACCCGGCGCAGCCGCCGGTGGTGCGGGAAGCGGGACGGAGCGACGCGCTGGAGGAAGCGGGGAACGACGAGACACAGCGGGACGGGCGCTTCGGCGCCGTCAAGCGGCTCGCCAATCCCGCGCGCGCCCAGCTCGACAAGATCAAGATCGACTCCGACCGGATCGAAGCCGTCCGGCGCGGCGTCGCGCAGGGCGTCCGGCAGGGCGTGAAGCGCGGCGGAGACAGCGCCAAGGCCGGCATCGGCCATCTGGCCGACCGGTTGATCGACCTCGCCCCGCGGATCCCCGTCCGCGATCTGGCGACCCTGCGCAAACAGTTTCCCGGGCTCGGCCCCGAGGAGCTCGCCGACAAGCTCGTCGCGGGTGCGGCGAACGCGAGCTCGACCGTGGGCGCGAGCATCGGTGCCGCCGCCATGCTCCCCGTACCCCCGGCCATGCCGGCGGAGCTCGCGGCCGAGATCACCGGCGTCGCCGCCGTGGAACTCAAACTCATCGCCGAACTGCACGAGGTCTACGGGCTGCGGCCCCCCGGCCGGCTCACCCAGCGTTCGGCGGCCTATCTGACTTCCTGGGCCGAGGAGCGGGGCATCGACCCCACCAAGCCCACCACGGTCAACGCGGCGCTCGGCGGACAGCTCAAGCGCGAGCTGCGCCAGCAGATCATGAAGCGCATGGTGCGCAACCTGCCGAACCTCACGCCCTTCATGGTCGGCGCGGCGGTCGGCGCGGTCATGAACCGCCGCGACACCAAGAAGCTCGCGGGCCACATCCGCAAGGACCTGCGCAGCCGCCAGGTCCCCTGGGACTCCCTCCGGGAGCTGCCCCCGCTGGAACAGCCGGAGAACCCGAAGGAGCTCGGGTTCTAGGCCCTGTCGTCGGACTCCCGTCGCCCGAAGGGCGGCAGACGGGAGTCCGACGACAGGGCCTGGCCGGACTCCTCGGCCCGCTCAGTCCTGGGCGCCCGCGCGGACGGCGTCCAGGGCCGCCACCAGCGCCTCCGGCTCACGGCTGGAGAGGTACACGTACGGCGTCGGGTCCGAGGGGTCCGTCACCTCGATGCGCACCGCCCGGGTCACATAGCCGCGCATCAGCATGAACGCGCGCGGGTCGGCCTTGTGCGTGCGCCACGCGCGCGCCTCCTCCGCGTCGAGCGCCTCGGCCCCGCCCAGCGCCGAGACCGGGATCCGCGCGTCGCCCGCCACGAGCGAACCGGCCACCACCCGGATCCGGGCGGAGCCGTACGAGGACACCGCCGCACCGGCGAGCACCGCCACCACGATCAGACCGCCGAGCATCGGGACCGTACCCAGCGGGACCATGATCAGACCGCCGGAGAGACCGAGCAGGCCCGCGATGAACCACCAGGAGCGGGGCGCCGTCAGCCGCTCGTCGAAGAGCGGTGCGGCGGAGGGCGCGGGGGAGGGGGCGGGGGACGATGCGGAAGGCTGCATGCGTCCAAGCTTGGCACGGCGCGACCTGCGCCCATCCGCGCGGGTAAGGTCTGCGGCTGTGACTGGAACATCTGCCGCCCTCACCCCGCCGGCCGACGCCATACCGCCGGTACGCCACCCCGACGCGCCGGCCCCCGGCGAGCTGCTCGGTTCGCACTACGAGTACTGCTTCGGGTGCGGCGGCGGGCAGTCCCACGGCCTCCACCTGGAGGCGCGCGCGGGCGAGGGCGTGACCGTCACGGCCGAGTTCACGGTGACCCCCGACCACCAGGGCGCCCCCGGGCTCGCGCACGGCGGCGTGCTCGCCACCGCGCTCGACGAGACCCTCGGCTCCCTGAACTGGCTGCTGCGGGTCATCGCCGTGACCGGACGGCTCGAGACCGACTTCGTCCGGCCCGTCCCGGTGGGCACGGTGCTCCACCTGCAGGCCGCGGTGACCGCCGTGCGCGGCCGCAAGATCTTCTCGACCGCCGTCGGCCGGATCGGCGGGCCCGACGGCCCCGTCGCCGTCCGCGCCGAGGCACTCTTCATAGAGGTCAAGGTCGACCACTTCATCGACAACGGCCGCCCGGAGGAGATCCAGGCGGCCATGTCCGACCCCGACCAGGTCCGGCGCGCCCGCGCCTTCGAGGTGAACCCCTGATGAGCAACCCTGTCGACGTACTGATCCGGCGTGTGGACCCGGACGTGCCGATCCCGGCCTACGGCCACCCCGGTGACGCTGGGGCGGACCTGGTCACCACGGAGGCCGCCGTGCTGGCCCCCGGGGAGCGCGCCGTACTGCCCACCGGGATCTCCATCGCGCTCCCGGACGGGTACGCGGCCTTCGTGCACCCGCGCTCCGGACTCGCCGCCCGCTGCGGAGTGGCGCTCGTGAATGCCCCGGGGACGGTGGATGCCGGGTACCGTGGAGAGATCAAGGTGATCGTGGTCAATCTCGACCCGCGCGAGAGCGTGCGGTTCGAACGATTCGACCGGATTGCCCAACTTGTCGTCCAACAGGTCGAGAAGGTGCGCTTCCACGAGGTGGCGGAGCTTCCCGGCTCGGCGCGGGCCGAGGGGGGCTTCGGGTCCACCGGCGGTCATGCCGCCGTGGACGGCACAACGGGTGGGAATCGATACGCTTCGGTCGTATCCGACCGGGAAGGACAGTGACGTGTTCGGACGTCGCAAGAAGAGCGGTGCCGCAGAGGACGCGGCGGGCGAGGCCGAGCAGGTCGTCGACGCGGTGGACGGCGAGGACGCGGACGACGCGGCCCCGCGCCGTGTGAACCTTCCGCCGGCGCCCCGGCCCGACGGACCCTGGGACATCTCCGAGGTCAGCAAGCCCGAGGACGGCCGTGTCGACCTGGGTGGCGTCTTCGTCCCCGGGGTCGAGGGCATGGAGCTGCGGGTGGAGGTGGCGGGCGACGCGATCGTCGCGGCCACCGTCGTCCTGCGCGACAGCGCCGTGCAGCTGCAGGCCTTCGCGGCCCCCAAGAACGAGGGCATCTGGGGCGAGGTCCGCGACGAGATCGCCACGGGCATCATCCAGCAGGGCGGGGTCATCGACGAGGTCGAGGGCCCGCTGGGCTGGGAGCTGCGCGCGCAGGTCCCCGTACAGCTGCCGGACGGCAATCGCGGTGTGCAGCTGGTCCGCTTCGTGGGTGTCGACGGACCCCGCTGGTTCCTGCGCGGAGTGATCTCCGGCCAGGGCGCGGTCCAGCCCGAGGCGGCCGGTCTCCTGGAGCAGATCGTCCGGGACACCGTGGTCGTCCGCGGCGACGGCCCGATGGCCCCGCGCGACCCGATCGTCCTCAAGCTGCCGAACGACGCGCAGATGGTGCCGGACGGCGTGCAGCAGGAGGAGCAGGAGAACTCCCGCTTCTCCGGCGGCATGGGCCAGCTCCAGCGCGGTCCGGAGATCTCCGAGATCCGCTAGTCCGCGCTTCGGGGTGTACGGCCTGATCGGCAGGACACCCCCTGGGACCGGTGGGCCTCCGGGTCCGCCGCGTACTCGCCAGGGCCGATGGGCCGCTTTCCGTACGACACGTACGGGAGGCGGCCCATCGGTCGTTTTCCACAGGTTCCGCCCATGGGCTCTGGCCGTGGGGCGCGGCCGCGGACCATACTGGCGGGCACATGTTCGAGGAGGGGGAGCACAGGGTGAGTGAGAGCAGCACGCGGTCCGCGACGGCCGTCGCCGAGGACCCGGCCGGTCTGCCGATGGTCCGCGTGGAGGACCTGCGCCGTTCGTACGGCACCGGGGAAGCAGCCGTCCACGCCCTGCGCGGGGTCTCCTTCGACATCCCCCGCGGCGAGCTCGTCGCCCTCAAGGGCCGCTCCGGCTCCGGCAAGACGACGCTGCTCAACCTGGTCGGCGGCCTCGACAGCGCGGACGGCGGCTCGATCGTCATCGACGGCGTCGACCTCGCCACCCTCGGTGAGAACGGGCTCCTGGAACTGCGCCGTGACCGGATCGGCTTCATCTTCCAGTCCTTCGGGCTGCTCCCGATCCTCTCCGCCGCCGAGAACGTCGGCGTACCCATGCGGCTGCGCAAGGCCGATCCGAAGGAGCGCGAGGAGCGGGTGGCCCTGCTCCTCGGCCTGGTGGGCCTCGCCGACCACGCGAACCAGCGGCCCGGCGAGCTCTCCGGCGGGCAGCAGCAGCGCGTCGCCATCGCCCGCGCCCTCGCCAACAAGCCGGCGCTGCTCATAGCCGACGAACCGACGGGCCAGCTGGACCAGGAGACCGGCCTCGCCGTCATGCAGCTGCTGCGCGCGGTGGTGCGCAGCGAGGGCTGTACGGCCCTGGTCGCCACCCACGACCCGCAGCTCCTGGGCCTGGCCGACCGGGTTCTCGAACTCAGCGACGGCGAGATCATCGAGCACTGACGCGGTACGGCCGGCCCCGACCGCGGAGCCCGGCGCGGTCCCGACATCAGAAACACGTCAAGACCACTCCGGCCCCCTCCCCGCGTGCGGAATGTCCGATTGGCGGGACGTATGGTCGTGCCATGGGACGCGGCAAGCTTCGGATATACCTCGGCGCTGCGCCGGGCGTCGGCAAGACCTACGCCATGCTCTCCGAGGGGCACCGGCGGGTGGAGCGCGGCACGGACTGCGTCGTGGCGTTCGTCGAGCACCACGGACGGCCGCGCACCGAGGTCATGCTGCACGGCCTGGAGCAGGTGCCGCGCCGCACCCTGGAGTACCGGGGGACCGCCTTCACCGAGATGGACATCGACGCCGTCCTGGAGCGGCGCCCCGCCGTCGCGCTCGTCGACGAGCTCGCCCACACGAACGTGCCCGGCTCCCGCAACCCCAAGCGGTGGCAGGACGTCGCCGAGCTGCTCGCGGCCGGCATCGACGTCATATCGACCGTCAACATCCAGCACCTGGAGTCGCTGGGCGACGTGGTCGAGGCGATCACCGGCGTACGGCAGCGGGAGACCGTCCCCGACGAGGTGGTGCGCCGGGCCGACCAGATCGAGCTGGTCGACATGTCGCCGGAGGCCCTGCGCCGCCGGATGGCCCACGGCAACGTCTACACCTCGGACAAGGTCGACGCGGCCCTCTCCAACTACTTCCGCCCCGGCAACCTCACCGCCCTGCGCGAGCTGGCCCTGCTCTGGACCGCCGACCGGGTCGACGAGTACCTCCAGCAGTACCGGGGCGAGCACAACATCCGCTCCACCTGGCAGGCCCGTGAACGCATCGTCGTCGGTCTGACCGGCGGTCCCGAGGGCCGCACCCTCATACGGCGCGCCACCCGGCTGGCCGAGAAGGGCGCGGGAGGCGAGGTCCTCGCCGTCTACATCGCCCGCAGCGACGGCCTCACCGCCGCCTCGCCCAAGGAGCTGGCCGTCCAGCGCACCCTGGTCGAGGACCTGGGCGGAACGTTCCACCATGTCATCGGCGACGACATCCCCTCCGCGCTCCTGGAGTTCGCCCGCGGGGTGAACGCCACCCAGATCGTCCTCGGCTCCAGCCGCCGCCGCACCTGGCAGTACATGCTCGGCCCCGGCGTCGGCCAGACCGTGGCCCGGGAGTCCGGGCCCGACCTCGACGTCCACATCGTCACCCACGGCGAGGTCGCCAAGGGCCGCGGCCTCCCGGTCGCCCGGGGCGCCCGCCTCGGCCGCTCCCGGATCATCGGCGGCTGGGTGGTCGGCGTCGCCGGACCCGTCCTCCTCGCCCTGCTCCTCACCCACGTCGACGCCGACCTCGGTCTCGCCAACGACATGCTGCTCTTCCTGGCCCTCACCGTCGCGGCGGCCCTGCTCGGCGGCTTCCTGCCGGCGCTCGCCTCCGCCGCGGCCGGCTCCCTCCTCCTCAACTGGTTCTTCACCCCGCCCGTCCACCGGCTCACCATCGCCGACCCCAAGAACATCGTGGCGATCGCCGTCTTCCTCGGCGTCGCCATGTCGGTCGCCTCCGTGGTCGACCTGGCCGCCCGGCGCACCCACCAGGCCGCCCGGCTGCGCGCCGAGTCCGAGGTGCTCTCCTATCTCGCCGGCAGCGTGCTGCGGGGCGAGACCAGCCTCGACGCCCTCCTCGAACGGGTCCGCGAGACCTTCTCCATGGAGTCCGTCGCCCTGCTGGAGCGAGTGGACGACGTCGAGCCCTGGACCCGGGCCGCGAGCGTCGGCCCCCACCCGGCGGCCCGGCCCGAGGACGCGGACGTGGACATGCCGGTCGGCGACCAGCTGGCCCTCGCCCTGTCCGGCCGGGTGCTGCCCGCCGAGGACCGGCGCGTCCTCGGCGCCTTCGCCGCCCAGGCCGCGGTCGTCCTCGACCGTCAGCGACTCGTGGGCGAGGCGGAAGAGGCCCGCAAGCAGGCCGAGGGCAACAAGATCCGCACCTCCCTGCTCGCCGCCGTCAGCCACGACCTGCGGACCCCGCTCGCCGGCATCAAGGCCTCCGTCTCCTCCCTCCGCTCCGACGACGTCGAATGGTCCGAGCAGGACCGCGCCGAACTCCTGGAGGGCATCGAGGCCGGCGCCGACCGCCTCGACCACCTGGTCGGCAACCTCCTCGACATGTCCCGCCTCCAGACCGGCACCGTCACCCCGCTGATCCGTACCGTCGACCTCGACGAGGTCGTCCCGATGGCCCTCGGGGGAGTGCCCGACGGCAGCGCCGAGCTCGACATCCCCGAGACGCTGCCCATGGTCGAGGTCGACAAGGGCCTCCTGGAGCGGGCCGTCGCCAACATCGTCGAGAACGCCGTCAAGTACAGCCCCGAGGGCATGCCCGTGGCCGTCGCCGCCAGCACCCTCGGCGACCGCGTCGAGCTCCGGGTCGTGGACCGCGGCCCCGGTGTCCCCGACGAGGCCAAGGACGGCATCTTCGAGCCCTTCCAGCGCTTCGGCGACGCCCCGCGCGGCTCCGGTGTCGGCCTGGGCCTCGCGGTCGCCCGCGGCTTCGTCGAGGCCATGGGCGGAACGCTCGGCGCCGAGGACACGCCGGGCGGCGGCCTGACGATGGTGCTCACCCTCAAGGCC
>NZ_LIPQ01000206.1:12766-16770 GCF_001418135.1 Streptomyces aureus | reverse complement strand
AGATGTGTATAACGGACGGCCCTCCGTGGGCGCTTCGGGGCCCCTGCCCCCGCCGCCCCTGGTGTCCCTGCGTCCCGTGAAGGTCGTCCACAGGGGTGGTGCGACCACACGTTCGGCAGGTATCCCTGTGTCCATGTCCCACGAACACGTCTCCTACCTCGAACTCCTCGCCCGGGGAGCCGCCACGGAGGCCTACGACCGGCCCGTGCTGCTCGCCCGCGCGAGCGGCGCGGGCCCCGAGGCGCTGGCCGAGCTCGAAGAGGCCAAGCAGCTGGCCCTGCGGGTCCGGGCCGAGCTGGAGGGGCGGCGGCGCCGCGAGGCGGAACTGTCCGCGCTCTTCGCCACCGCCCACGACCTCGCGGGACTCCGTGACCTCGACGCGGTNNCACGGAGTGCGCCTATCTGAGCCTCAACGACCCGGCCGCCGGCGACACGTACATGCGGGTCACCGAGGGCTCGGTCTCCGCCCGCTTCCAGCAGCTCAGACTGGGCATGGGAGAGGGGCTCGGCGGCCTGGTCGCCCAGACGGCCCGCCCCTACGTCACCGACGACTACTTCGACGACGCGCGCTTCCAGCACACCCGGACCATCGACACGGCCGTACGCGACGAGGGCCTCGTCGCCATCCTGGGCGTCCCGCTCAGCCTCGGCAGCCAGGTCATCGGCGTCCTCTTCGCCGCCGACCGACGGGCCAGGGTCTTCGAACGCGAACAGGTCGCGCTGCTCGGCTCCTTCGCCGCGCACGCCGCCGTCGCCATCGACACCGCCAACCTCCTCGCGGAGACCCGCTCGGCCCTCGCCGAGCTGGAACGCGCCAACGACATCATCCGCGAGCACAGCGGCGTCATCGAGCGCGCGTCCGAGGTCCACGACCGGCTCTCCGAACTCGTCCTGCACGGCGGCGGCGTCCACGACGTGGCCCACGCCGTCTCCGAGGTCCTCGGCGGAACCGTCGAGTTCACCGAGGAGGGCGCCGGAACCGCCCGCCGCGCCGGGGGCCACGCCGTCCGCGAGGGCGACGACTGGGTCGCCGCCGTCTCCGCCGGCGGCGAGACCCTGGGCGCCCTCGTGCTGCACGGCCAGCCGGACCTCGACCCGGTCGACCAGCGCACCCTGGAACGCGCCGCGCTCGTCACCTCCCTCCTCCTGCTTGCCCGCCGATCCGCCGGGGAGGCCGAGCAGCGCGTACGGGGCGAACTCCTCGACGACCTCCTCGACGCCCCCGACCGCGACCGGCGGCTGCTCAAGGAACGCGCCGCCCGGCTCCGTACCGACAGCGAAGCCCCGCACGTGGTGCTCGCCGCGCGGATCGACCGGGCGGGCGGCACGGCCGATCCGGATACCGGCGGCCGCGAGAGCGCCGACCGCCAACGCCTCTGGTCGGCGGCCACCCACCTGGCCGCCACCCGCCACGGACTCTCCTCGGCCCGCGACGGCGGAACGGTCCTGCTGCTGCCCCTCGGCCCCGGCGAGAGCGCCGCCGACCTCGCCCGGCAGACCGCGCGCGGCCTGGGCGGCACCCTGCGCGAACCCGTCACCGTGGGCGCCTCCGCTCCCGTACGGGCACCGCTGGACCACCCGGACCAGGTGGCCGTCGCGTACGAGGAGGCCCGCCGCTGCCTCGACGCGCTCCGGCTCCTGCACCGCTCCGGCCAGGGCGCCGCGGCCGAGGACCTCGGCTTCCTCGGCCTGCTGCTGGCCGACAGCCGGGACATCGACGGATTCGTCGACCGGACGGTGGGTCAGGTCGTCGCGTACGACCGGCGCCGGGGCACGGACCTGATCCGCACCATGGACGCCTACTTCGCGAGCGGCATGAGCCCGGCCCGGACCAAGGACGAACTCCACGTCCACGTCAACACGGTGGCCCAGCGCCTGGAACGGGTCGGCCGCCTCCTCGGCCCGGACTGGCAGTCCCCTGCCCGCGCCCTGGAGATCCAGCTGGCGCTGCGTCTGCACGCGCTGGCGGACGCGGTCACGAGCACATGAGAAAGGCCCGGTGCCCCGCTCGTCACGAGCGGGGCACCGGGCCTTTCACGGGTGTCCTGGAACGGGTGTCCTGAGCATCAGGCGTCGGCGCCGACCTTGGCGTCGGCGGCGGTCCGCTCCTCGATCTCCCCGAGGTCACGGTCGCGGGTCTCCTTGGCGCAGGCGATGGCGACCACGGTGAGCAGCGCGGCGGCGATCACGTACAGGGCGATCGGAGTCGAGTCGCCGTAGTCGGCGAGGAGCGCGGTCGCGATGAGCGGGGCGGGCGCGCCGGCGGCCACGGAGGAGAACTGGGCGCCGATGGAGGCACCGGAGTACCGCATCCGGGTCGCGAACATCTCGGAGAAGAAGGCGGCCTGCGGCGCGTACATCGCCCCGTGGAGGACCAGACCGACCGTCACGGCGAGCAGCAGGGAGCCGAAGGTGCCCCGGTCGATGAGCGTGAAGAACGGGAACATCCAGGCGCCGACACCGATCGCGCCGATCAGGTACACAGGACGGCGGCCGAGGCGGTCGGAGAGCGCGCCCCAGAGCGGGATCACGGCGAAGTGGACGGCGGAGCCGATGAGAACGGCGTTCAGCGCGGTCTGCTTGGACAGTCCGACCTCGGTGGTCGCGTAGACCAGGATGAACGCGGTGATCACGTAGTACGAGATGTTCTCCGCCATACGGGCGCCCATCGCGATCAGGACGTCCCGCCAGTGGTGCCGCAGGACGGCGACCAGCGGCATCTTCTCGACCTGACCGGCGACGGCCTTGCGCTCCTCGGCGGCGGCGAGGGCCGCCTTGAAGACGGGCGACTCGTCGACGGAGAGCCGGATCCAGAGGCCGACGATCACGAGCACACCCGAGAGCAGGAAGGGGATGCGCCAGCCCCACGAGGCGAAGGCGGCGTCGGAGAGCAGCGCGGTCAGCGCGGACAGCACACCGGTCGCGAGCAGCTGACCGGCCGGCGCACCGGTCTGCGGCCACGAGGCCCAGAACCCGCGCCGCTTGGCGTCCCCGTGCTCGGACACCAGCAGGACGGCCCCGCCCCACTCACCGCCGAGCGCGAAGCCCTGCACGAGCCGCAGCACGGTCAGCAGCACCGGGGCGGCGGACCCGACGGTCGCGTGCGTCGGCAGCAGTCCGATGGCGAAGGTGGCCCCACCCATCAGCAGCAGGCTGAGAACCAGCAGCTTCTTCCGCCCGAGCCGGTCGCCGTAGTGCCCGAACACCAGCGCCCCGAGGGGCCGGGCGGCGAACCCGACCGCGTACGTCAGGAAGGACAGCAGGGTCCCGACGAGCGGATCGGACTCGGGAAAGAACAGCTTGTTGAACACGAGCGCGGCGGCGGACCCGTACAGGAAGAAGTCGTACCACTCGATGGTGGTCCCGATGAGGCTGGCGGCGACGATCCGCTTGAGGGAACCGGGTGGGGTCGGGGAGGGAGTTGCGGCGGCCATGTGCACCACTTCCAGGCAGGTACGGGGACGATTCGGTGTCGCCACACCGTAGGAAGCAGCAGGTCAGGGGCGTATGTGGTGGGACACCATAGTTCGGGTGTGCCGTGTGCGCCCAGCCTCCATGGCCTGCTGTCGCGACCCTGCCGAAGGCCCGAGTCGCCAAGGTCGGTCGTAGGTGGCGATCCCTCGTGTGTGGCGCTGCTGGCCCGTGGGTCGGAGAGCCGTTCGCGGAGGCTGGTTCGAGTCGTACGATTCTGCGCTTCCTGTCCGCCCGGCTGCGTGCCCATCGCCGCCAGCGTGGCACCCCCTGGCGGCGGCTGACCACCGGCCGTCAGGCCCTGTTGGCCTTGGCTCACCTGCGGTGCGGACACACCTGTGCCCAGCTTGCGGCCGGCTTCAGCGTCGGCACCACCACCGCCTACCGGTACATCGCCGAGGCCGTCGAGGTCCTGGCCGCACTCGCCCCGGACCTGGCAAGTGCGGTCAAGGCCGCATCCCGCAAGGCGTTCGTGATCCTGGACGGGACGCTGCTGGCGATCGACCGGATCGCCGCCGACCGCCCGTTCAACT
>NZ_LIPQ01000206.1:0-12695 GCF_001418135.1 Streptomyces aureus | reverse complement strand
CCCACGCGCGCATCCGGGCCCCGGCCGAGCAGGCCATGGCCACCCTGAAGACCTGGCGCCTGCTACGCAAACTCCGCTGCAGCACCAATCGCATCACCAGGCTCGTCCAGGCCATCCTCACCGGTGAAGTCCATTTCCCTGCAGCCTCTGGTCCGATCCGCCCCCTGTGCAACTTTTGGAACCGATCACACCGGGAAAGCGGTCTGCCAGAGTGCGCGCGTCAGCCCCACATGTCGAGGGCGACCTCTTCGAAGAATCTGCTCCATTCGCCGTCTTCGCTGGCGAACGGTGTCTGGTCGACCTGGGTGATGCGTTCGCGGAGAGCCTCTACGGCTTCGGCGCGTGCTTGGTCGTCGTGGTGGGGGAGCTCCTTGACCTCAGTGAGACCGGTCTCGGCCACGGTGAGGGTGTGGACGAGGGAGGAGACGTCCTGGTGCATGGGGACGTAGAACTCCTCGCCTTCGGCGAACGAGTAGATCTGGCCGGTCCGGGGATCGAGGGCGACGGTGGCGTACTGGAACTCCCCGAGAATCTCCCACTGTTCACTCCCTTCGGGAAGGTTCGCACCGTCGGCGTCGAAGGCTGCCTTGAGGGACGGCCGGCACTCGAGCCGGTCGGGGGTGTCGAGGTCGAGCCTGGTGGAGAACAGCTTGCTCGAGGGCAGTCCCACGGTGGCCAGGAACCTGGCTGTGCCGGGGTGCATGCGGCTGCCGACGAGATGGGGGAAGTAGGTGACGCCGTTCAGTCCGTAGACGTCGGTCACGTGGCCCGGTACGACGAGCTGCTGGTCTTGGGCCGTGTTGCTCTCCGGAGGGGCGGTCCTCAGGCGGTCCAGCTTGACTCCAGGATGTCGTCGATGACGCGGGCCCAGGGAGAGTCCTCGTCAGAGAACGGGATGGGGTCGAACGATTCGATCTTGTCTTTGAAGTGGGACTCGAGCTCGTCGAGGTCGTTGCCGGATCCGCAGGCGGCGACGAACTGCTCGTAGGCAAGGAGCGTGTAGACCAGGGACTCCACGTCTTGGTGCAGGTGCTGGTATTCGTCCAGGGGGGTGCCTTCGGGGAAGGCGTACACCTGGCCGTCGGCCGGGTCCAGGGCGATTGTCATGTGCTGGAACCATCCGAGTTCGAGCCAGGAACCGCACTCGGCAGGAAGAGCACCGTCTTTCTCCGGGTCCGGGAACTTCTCGGACAAAAGGATCGGCTCGCACTCGGTTCGCGTCATGAACTCGTCGCTGTGGGGGAGTCCTACCGTACTCAGGAGCCCGGCGGTCTTCTCGTGGAGAGGCGGCTGGTGCTCGTAGCGCGGAAAGTAGACCACGCCTGAGAGGCCGTACTGGCGGATCAGTTCCTCAGGGCGGACTCCGTAGTTCATGGGGGCCTTGTCGGAAGGGTCTGGGTTCGAGGTGGGTGAGGGTTCAGTGTCCATGCGCGGCCTTCAACTTCTTTACGTACTCCTGGTGTTCCTTGAGTCTTTTCCAACCTGAAGCACCTGCCAGTCGGAGGACTCTGCGGCAGCTCACCGGAAGCGCCAGTCAACTGGTGAAGACCTGGCCAGGAGCCCCTGCTGGACTCGGGTAGCCGATCAACGACAGTCCGCTGACCAGTGCGGATGTCAGGTTGGAAAAGGCTCATTGAGAAACGAGCGGTAATAAAGCCGCAGCTGCGTTCGAGGTTTCGGGCAACCTCACGCGACTCACCAAGTGAGTGCGAGCGCGCCTACGCCTACGCGGGCAGCGCAGGGAACACGACCACCGAGCCGTCCTTGTCCCGGGCGATCTCGATCGCCACGTCTGTCGTGCGGCTGTCGACCATGACCCCGCCGCCCAGCTGGTGGATCCGGAATGCCGCGCGCATCAGGCGGTCGACTTCACCGGTCGTGAAAACGGGCCGCAAACCGTTCGGACGTGCCAGTTCCAGCGCCGACAGGCGTACGAGAATACGGCCGATGCTCAACTCCATTTCGTCGAGGCGCTGCTGATCGCGCTTGAGCGCGCGAATGAAGTGCTCGAACGGATTTCCGGGCTCGCGCTGGGCGTGGTCGACGGCCTGAAGGACGACCACCCGTCGCATCAGCGCGATGGCCAGGGCCGCGAGTTCGAGGTGGGTACGGAACGTGCCGCCATGGTCGTCGATGCCGGGGAACGACTTGGTCAACGTGTCGAGCTCGACGGCCTCACCCTGGGGCAGTCCGTCGAGTGCGCTCTGCCAGCGGGTAAGCCGGCGGCCGGCTTTGCTCAGCGCCGTGTCGATGGCGTGCACTGCCGAGTCGAGTCCCAGCGAGACACCGAGCCTGCCCTGGTCGAGCAGAATGGCGGTGGCTTTGTCGATGGCGTTGCGGCAGGCGTCGAGTGCGCTGTGCTCGTCGTCGAGCTTGTCCTCCTGAAGTTGCTCCAGCAGGTCCGTGATGTGTTCGATGGCCTGCTGCCGCTTGCGGTCGGCATGCGCGCTCACTCCCACCGCCACGGCCATGAGCACGAGCGGAGCGGCCACGGTGAGCGCCGTACCGCCGGCGGCCGCGGCACCGGCGGTGGCACCGGCCCCGCCGACCGTGCCCGCCGCTGCCGCTCCTCCGACCGGTACGAACCTCGCTTTGGAGGCGATCCTGCCCGTCGAGTTCACGAGCTCACCGTAGATGCCACCGGCCGTCCCCTTCGGCACCATCGGGCGAACGAGGCCCTGCCCGAACTGGGCGGCGACCTTCGCCGGGACCACCATGCGATACAGACTCTCGCCGGAACTGGTCGCTCTGGCCACCGTGAGGGAGCTTCGCGCCGATTGCGTGATGAACTGCGACAGGTGCTGAGCCAGGGGACTCGCGGCGTCGAGCGGGATGCCACGGCCGCGGTCGATCTTCTCGGGCAGCGGGTGTACCTCAAGTGTGACGATCGGCTCGCCGGCCATGACGGCCAGCACTCCGCGCAGTTCAGCCAGGCGCTCAGCCGTCATCGACTCGCCCGCGGTCAACCCTGGCACTCGGACATCAGCGGTCGCCAGCGTCCACACGGGCACGGTCGTCTTGCGGTCGTCAGTCATCTTCTCCCCCTTGTTCTCCGACAGCAGCCTACGTCTGACGTCGAACGCGAACGGCGCATGGTCGCTGTATGCGGATCACAGCGCCCTGGCGTCGCCTGCCGCACATCGGACCGCTCCGGGACCGGGCCGGCTCCCTCGCATGCCCGTAGCCGGAGTAATCCCATCACCGCTGCTCCACCCACCCGTCCAGCTCCTCCAGATGCCGCGGCACCCGACTCCCGTGCCAGTCAAGCACCAGCCGCTGCCGTGCGCAGGTGATCACGACGTAGCAGGCCATTCGGCGTCGGCATCGCAACGGTCTACCGCTACATCCGCTGCTTCAGGCCGCCACCGACGCCGACCGACCCACCGAGAACCCCTACTTCTAGGCGCTCGATGCCGCGCCGGCGCCTCGGCGGCGGCCCTCGTCCCACCGACCCTTTGCGGGACAGCCCTTAGACGAGGTCGAGGGTTGCATGGCGCACTGACAGCGAGCGCAGGTGCTCATCCCAGATCGGCAACGTAACTTCCCCGCTGGGGTGACGATCCTGCGGAGGGAGACATCAAGGACTGGGTTCGTTGTCAAACGCCTCGGTTGGACGACGAAGGACAGAACTGTCGGGCCTGTGGGTCAACGCCGAGTTGGGCGTGGGTGACTGGCTGGAGAACGCGGTCGGCAGCTCCCGTGCGGCGGCCTTGCCCAAGCACGCCACGGCATAGCGGATCCCATCACCACCCCAGTGATCGTCAGAGAGCCATCCACTGTCAGTGCCGTCTCCTACCCTCACCAATGTGTACAGAGGGCCGCACGCAGGGAGGCATCGGTGATCAAGGGCACATCCAAGTGCGCCTGCTGCGGAGGGCAGAACGAGCGCAGGTTCGTTTCCAGCGGACACGAAACCGTGTGGGCGTACGTATGCGACAGCGCCAAGTGCAACGAAGACCAGCAGCAGATCGCCAAGAGAGCGGCAAGGCACGGCATCACCTACGACAGGTACTCGGAGATCCATCTGAACCAAGGCGGCCGATGCCCCGTATGCGGGGAACACCTCGGAAAGTTCGACAAGGACCTGGTGATCGACCACGACCACTCGTGCTGCCCCAAGAAGACCTCCTGCGGCAATTGCGTCAGAGGCATCCTTCATCGCCGCTGTAACTCAGTGATCGGTTACCTCGGCGACGATCCGGACAAGTTTGAACGGATAGCCGAGTACCTCCGCGGTTACTGAGGGAACCACAGCAACCGTCGTACTCCTGTCTCGTCGGCCGAACCAACCAACCAGGGGGGCGTATGGCGGCTTGTGTGAGACGCCAAGAGGTGCCGAGTTCCGCGAGCCGCTGTCGCATCGCTCCTCGCTGTTCCTCCAACTGCAGGGAGGTCGGCGAGAGGAGGTAGACGTTCCCCCGGTGCAGTCGGAAGCCGATGCGCTCCCAGCCCCGGGCGATCTTGGCGGTCACCCGGTCAAACTCCGCGCGGTTCTTCAGGCGGTCGCTGCTGAGGTCGGTGACGCCCGGCGAGCACGCAATGCCACGGCAGCCGGCCATGAGACGGTGGATCGCCTCAGTGGCGAGGATGCCGCCGCGGCTGTACCCGCGCCACTGCTCGCCCAAGGTCATCCCGTCCATAACGAGCAGGGCGGAGCCGATATACGGCGGCCACGTGCTGGCGTCCTCGGTGAAGTTCCCCGTGTCCGGGGCGAGCAGGGCCTGGGCAGTCTCGTCGAGCTCTTCGGAAGCCTCTGCCATCGTCCGATAGGCGTTCGCACCCCGGTCAAGGTGCAGCCTGTAAAAGGCCATCGTTCCGACCTCGGCCTCCTCGTGCAGGGTCTCTACGTCCCACCGCTCCAGGGTGTCGTCCTGTGGGATGTCCTTGAGGTCGTCGGTGAAGACGATACGCAGGCGCAGCTCGGAGGGATCTCCGGGCAGCAGGGAGGGCAAGTTCACTGCGGCAGCCTAGCGATGTACCGAGGTCGGCAGCCCAGCCGCGGAGATCGACATCGTGCGACTGGCCTGCTGACAGAGGTGAGGGAGCGGCCCTCAGGAGAGTTCCAGCAGCTCGGCGCTGATCCGGTCCCAATCCGGTCGGGGGCCGTCGATCGGTCGTACGGCTGTGAGCAGGCGGCCGTCGAGGAACGTGTCGAGCCGGTCTCCCGTCAGGCTGGCCAGACGCTCGCGCTGGGCACGGCGGTTCAGTTCTACGCGCTCGCCCAGGACTCCGAGCAGTACCTCGTGCCGTGCCTCGCCCAGGATGTCACCGCGGATCCATCGTCCTCGGACGGGTACGCCGGCGAGCGTGCCGAGCTGGTTCTCCTCACGGTTGAAGGCCCGGTTCATCGCTTCCTCGGCCGCCGGGCCCACCTGTCGGATCGCCTCCCTGGTGGCTGCCTGACCGCTGACCCCAGGAAGCGTCATCACGAGGACCTCGTCCGGGAGCGGGTCGACTACGCGTCGGCGGTCGGGACGCGGGACGCGGAACTGCCACGGCTTCGGGTCCCCGGGGACCTCGATCCATCCGGTCTTGAGGCCCTTCAAGGCGGCGGAGTGATCGGGGAGGAAGATGTCGACGTACACGCCGCCGGGGCCGAGCCAGACCCAGCTCATGAAGTAGGCGTGATCGCCATGGTCGACGGACCATTGGGCGAGCTGCTCCAGTCGCTTCCTCTGCTCCGGGGTGCCTTTGCCCGCAGGGAACATCTGCTTGGCGCGCCGTCGTCGCCCCCGTGCTTCTCCGGCGACCGGTCCGGCGGCCAGGTCGTACAGAAGGTCCGGCCGCACTCCGGTCTTCGCGTAGACGCCGCGGAGCTTTCCCGGCAGCACGTCGAAGCTGCTGAGGCCGCCGGTCGTGTGGGTCCAGTCGAACAGGACCTCGCTGGCGGCGCTCATCACGCCGAGCCCGGTGCACTCGCTGACGAAGCGCTGGATGTGGCCGGCGCTGGAGTCGAGAGCGGAGCACTCGACTCCGAGTGGTCCCTTGCCCTGGTCGCCGAGGATGTAGCTGAGCAGCAGGCGGATCTCGTGATCGCGCACGCGCTGGTCGACCGTCTTGCGAAGGTCGCAGGCGAGGGCGTTGACGTTGACCATGGCGGCCAGGGAGACAGGGAGCGGGCCCTGCCCGATCTCGACGGCCTGGACAGCTTCCGCGCCGGCCTTCCCCTTCTCGATTGTGAACCGCCATACCCGGGCACGCACCGTACTCATACGAGAACCCTACGGTCCGTTGTTCGTGACGGTTCTCGCCTTAGTGGTCAGGTCTGGGGCCGGGGTCCAGCTCGCGGTCCAGGAGAGCCTGGATGATCCTCTCGGTGCGGGCCTGCATCTCGGGGCCGTGGCCGGCGAGATTGTTGTCGAGTGCGTGCTGCGGCATGTCGAGCACCTGCTTCATCTCGCCGATGAGAGCGGGCCATGACGCGAGCGAGTCAGTCAGGTCCTCGACGTTGCCGGACCAGTCGGCCCGGCGTGCTCCCAGGGCGAAGGCGATCAGAAGGACGGCGAAGAGGGGTTCGCTGTCGAGAGCGGCGTATGCGCCTAGACCTGCAAGGTTCCCCTTGCCGGTCTGGGCGGCGACAGCCCGGGTGACAACAGGGAGCTGGAGGAAGAGTGCCGCGGCCACCGAGCGGACTTCCTCCCATTCGGCATCGGTGGCATCGGCGAGCGCTTCGGTCATCCGCGGCAGGGAGACGAAGTCGGCAGCGCCGACGATGAGGCTCGCCGGACCGGTCAGCCAAGGCTCAGCGCCTTCCACTCGCTGCCGTCTGCCCGGCGAGACACCGAGGACTTTCTCGATCGTCTCCGCCTCGTCTTCCGTCACGTCCGGCCGCGTGCCGACGGCGAAGATCTGCAGCAGGTGCGCGACAGCGGTTGCCCGGTCGTCGGCCGGGACGCGGATCGGGCGGGGCAGAGCGTTCTTGCCTCGTTTCGCGGCCATGGTCGCGGCGACGGCACCCACGACCGCGTCCTGGTCGTCGACCGGGTCGAGGCCCTGGCGGGATGCCTCAGCCCGAAGGAGCTGCTCCACCTCGTGCGACAGGTCGTCCATCACGACGGCTGCGGAGGCACGGACAGCGTCGAGGGCAAGGGGGAAGTCTTCGACCCACAGCACAACGCGCAGCACGTCCACGTCCAATGTGCGCTCACGCCAGCGCAGAAGCCGGAGCAGCTGGCGGTCGCTGTCCGGCGGATAGATCCAGACCGGGCGGCGTCCGTCGTTGCCGACACGGACAGGACGGGGCATCAGGCCGCTGCTGCGGAAGTCCTCCAGTCTCCTCTCGGTCATCGTGCTGAAGCCGGCGGATGTGGCGGCGCGAAGGAGGTCGTCGCGCTGCAGGACGCGGGGTTCAACTGCCATGCCGGTCAGCGTAGGGGCGCCACGGCACGCCGGGCGAGGCAAGTACTCCCGCCCCGGGCCGCTCTAACTTGCAGACGGGCCTACCCCCGTTGTCACCAGCGGGTTTGCGCTGCTTCTGTGAGTGCGCGGCGCCAACTCGGGTGCTGCTCTTCTCTCTCGAAAGGACTGTCCATGTCCAGGAATCAGGTAGCGGCCGTGACCGGAATGATCGTGCGTTCCCTCACGAAGCGGTGGGCCGACGCGAACGGCCTCAGCAGGGAGCAGGGTCTGCTGCTCGCATGGGCGGCCGGCGCCCTCGCTTCGGTGGCCGTCATGCGCGTCTGACCCTGTAGCGGAGCGCATCGGGAGCGGCCTCCGCAGATGTACCGAAGGCCCCGGAAACCATGGTGGTTCCCGGGGCCTGCGGGCTGGGGTGGGCGTGGACTGCTGGGTGAGGTTTGCTGGTGTTGGGTCCGCGCCCCTGCGAGTGTCCGTTCCCCCGGGTCAGCCGGCGGTCGGGTTCTCCGCCTCGTCCTCGGTCTTCTTCCGTCGTGCCGCGACGTCTCGTCAGCCCGCAAGGACCGTCGCCGGCGTCCGGCAACCGGGCACTTCTCATGCCACCTTGATGACAACCTTGCCCGAGGCATGACCGTTCTCGACGGCGGCGAGGGCGGCCGGGGCTTCGGAGAACGGATGGACCGCCGTGATTACGGGTGCGAGGACTCCGTCGAGGGCCAGCCGGGCCGACCGCTCCAGGTTCTCGCGGTCGACGCGGCGCTCGACGAAACGCCCACCGAGATCGGACACAGACGTATCACCCACAGCAATGATATTGCGGTGATCCCGGGCCAGCGGAGCGACCGTCCGCAGCGAGGTGCCTCCGACCAGGTCGACGATCCCGTCGAAGCCGCCCGGAACCAGCTCGCGTGCCGCGGCGGCGACGTCCTCGGCGGTGTAGTCGATGAACCGCACCCCAATGCCCTCGGCGTGCTCGCGTTTGGCCGCACTTCCGGTGCCGATCACGCGCAGCTCGCGCCCGATCGCCAGTCGGGCGACGGCGAGGCCGACCCCGCCCCCGACCCCGTTGACCAGGACTGTGGCGCCGGCCGGGAGGCCCAGTTGGTCGAGCACGTCCACCGCGGTTGTCCCGGCCACTGGCAGCGTTGCCGCCACGGTCGCGGACAGACCCGCCGGGGTGCGCGCGGTGTTCGGCGCGGACAGCACCGTCGTCTCGGCGTAGGTGCCGCCACCGGTCAGTGCGAAGCCGAAGACGGCGTCGCCCACCTCGAGCCCGTCGACGTCCTCGCCCCGGGCGAGAACGGTTCCGGCAGCCTCCATGCCCAGCACGCGGGGAAACGGACGCCCGCCGTCGAGCCCGTCGACCAGACCTGAGCGCAGAAGGTGGTCGAGGGGATTCACGCCGGCGGCATCGACCCGGATCAGCACCTCACCGCGACCGGGTACGGGATCGGGACGATCGAAGAACTCCTGCACCCCGGGCCCGCCATACCTGTGAAAACCCCATGCCTGACCCATCTTCAGCCGCCTCTCGTATGGCCAACCCGGTGACTCCGGGTGCTGTCGCCATCCTCACCGCTGACATTGATGTCAGGGGCAACCGGCTGAGATGCAGATCACAGCATCAGGTCGACTGCGCCACCGATTGCGGGACCGCGGAAAGCTCCGCCCGGTGCCTGCTGTTGGCCCTGATCAACACGTCGAGTGCATCCCGGGTCTCGATCAGGTGCGCGATGTCGGCGTCGATCCGGTCGCGCTCGCGCAGCATCGCCGTGAACGTCTCCTCGGCGACGTCCAAGTCACCCGGGATGTCCACACACGGCAGCACAGTCGCGATCACCCGGCTGGACATCCCCGCGTCGAACAGCTGCCGGATGAGCGACACGCGCTGGACCGCGGCATCGGAATAGTGACGCTGCCCCGCGTCGGAACGTGAGCTGGTCAGCAGTCCCTGGTCTTCGTAGTACCGCAGTGAGCGCGGACTCACGCCCGTGCGCTGTGACAACTCGCCTATCCGCATCCTTGAGAGCCTACGACCGTGACAGCGTTACCCCTGCCGTCCACAGCCGTGAGCCTCGCCGGAGACCGCCGTCCAGGTGCCGATGGCCCGGGTGCGGGCGGCTCCCGCCGGGACGGCGCCCGTGATCAGGGTGAGGGTGGTCGGGGAGAGGAGGGTGGCGCCGAGGCCCTGCGCGACACGGGCACCGATCAGGTACTGGCCTCGGAGGCGATGCCGCCGACGACGGCCGGGTCCTGGTCGGCCTTCTGGCGGTTCGTGCCCTCACACGTCGTGTTCGCTCCCGACGGCGGGTTCCTCGGCGACAGCGGGCACACCGGAGGAGGGAAGCAGCTGCGGGATGCCGTCGACGATCGGGTAGCGCCGGCGCAGACGCGGGTTGTAGAGCGCGCCCCCGATCTCGTCCAGGATCAACGGCCCCTTGTCGAGCGGGCAGGCGAGAATCTTCAGCAGCGGGCTGTCGGGCTTCATGACCGGGTTCCTTCGGGAGTGGGGGTGTTCGTCTCGTGTCGCGGCAGGGTGAGCAGGACCGTCAGCGCCAGTACGGTGCCGCCGAGACGCAGTAACAGCCGCAACGGGTCGTCGGGCAGCGGCTCGGCGAACGCGATCGTGCCGCTCACGATGGAGAACACGCAGCTCACCGTCGAGCACACCGGGACGATCAGGGACGCCCGGCAGCGCTGCAGGGCGGTCTGCGACAGCACCAGTCCGCTGACGCCTGTCAGCAGCAGGAGGTACGGGTACGGGGAGGCCAGCACGGCGGGCACGGAGCCCATGAGGTCCTCGGTGTCCAGGTGCCCGGAGACACCCTTGATCGCGAGCGAGCTGACGCCGTAGATCAGACCGACGGCGACCGCGTAGGCCACTCCGGTGGTCGGCTGCCGGTGTCGTCGGCGGGCGCGCCGCTCCGCGGCCGCGTAGAGCACGAGACCTGCCGCGAGGGTCGGCAGGCACAGGCCCAACAGGATGCCGGTGGGAGCGGTACGGCTGATCTCCTCGCTGGTCTCGTACAGCGAGGCCACCACCATCACCAGGGCCAGACCGATGACGGCCACCGCACGCCGCTCGCGGCCGGAGGGCCGCTCGCCGAGCACCACCGACGAGAGCACGAGCAGGAGGACGAGACCGGACAGGAACAGACCCTGGGCGGCGGCGATCGGCAGGGTGCGGTAGACGGCCAGCTGCGCGGCGAACCCCAGGGCGAGCGCCACGGCCCCGCAGATCCACAAGGGCCGGCCGGCCAGCAACAGCAGGGCCCGGCCCGGCTGTGCGGCGCTCAACGGCGGCATGCCGGCCAGCGCCCGCTTCTCCAGGACGAAGCCGGTGCTGTACAGGACGTTCGCCACCAGCGCGGCGGCCACACCCCACACCACGGGCTACACCTTTCTCGCATGCACGAGGAGGATGGACGCGAGCGACGGTGCCCCGCAGGCCAGCCGGTCCAGCGGCCTGAGCGGGCGCGGGACCCCGTGGAACGGCGCGCCGGCGAGCTTCACCACCTCGAACCCGGACGCTGCCACGAACTCGCGCAACGCTCGTGCCGTGTACAGCCGCAGATGGCCCACGACCTCGCTGCCCGGTCTGCCGTGGATGCGCCGCAGACTCACCTCGGAGAACACCGGCTGGACTCCTGCGAGCAGCAGCGCGCGGTTGTACCAGGCGCCGAGGTTCGGCGTGGAGAGCATGAGGTGCCCGCCGGGGCGCAGGACCCTGCGCAGTTCGTCGAGGGCGCTGTCGGGGTCGACCAGGTGCTCCACGACCTCGCTGAACAGGACGGCGTCGGCACTGTCGGAGGCGAACGGCAGCCCGCTGCCGGTCAGCTCGCCGCGGACGACGTGGCTCAGGCGCGGGGCCGCCCGGCGCAGGGCGTCCTGCGACCAGTCGATCCCCACGACGCGGTGCCCGCCGAGTACGCGGGCCGCGATCGCGCCCGCCGAGCCGTCCCCGCAGCCCACGTCGAACACGGTCGCGGCCGGGCGCCCGGGCCCCACGGGTCCGAGCGCGTCGGCCAGCATCCGGGCCTGCCGCAGTGTCCGGGCCTCCCCGGAGGCGACGGGAACGGTGGGGTTCTCGTAGAAGTCCCGCAGCTCGGGGGTGCGGGGGGCCGGCGAGGTCGCGTCCGTCCCGGTCGACCCACCGGGTGCTTCCGGTCCGGTGGCCGCCGCGTCGGTGGCTGCCGCTTCGGCTGGGGTGGTCATGACGGCCTCTTGTGGTTGTCCTGGGTGGAGGGGGTTCGCACCGGTGTCGTGTCCGGACGCGGGGTGGTGTCCCCGGCCGGAGCGAGAGACGTCGTCGACAGCGACTCCGCGAACAGGTCCGCCAGTTCCGCGCCCGCCGCGTCACCGAGCAGCGCCCGGGACCAGCGCAACGTCACGTGCAGTCGCCCGCCGGTGGAAGCGGCCGCCACGCTCAGCCCGCGCGGCATCCGTGCCGGTGCGGAGAACCACACGGCCGTCGCCCGTCCCGCGTCGCCGAAGTCCAGCGCGTACGGCACGCGTCCGATGTTGGTGACCAGCGCCGTCGACGTCCAGGGCGCCGCCGCCCGCCGTGCGCCACGGGTGAGCACGCCCCGGACGCCGACCGGGAGCAGCGGTGCGGTCAGCAGGCTCGCCCCCGCGCCCATGGGGGCGCCGTCGGCCGACTTCAGCGCGCGGGTGCGCCGGGCGGTGGTGCGCAGCAGCCGGGCCACGGCCTCCGGGTCCGGCCGTGCGCCGAGCACCAGCTCCGTGTCGCGCGGGTCCTCGGAGGTCATGGCCACCTCGACGAGACGGGTTCCGTTGCCCATCGGCATGTCCGTGCCGCGCGGACGGTCGTCCACGGGCATCGTGAGCCGTACCGGACCGGCCGGCCGGCCCCGTGAGACGTTCCAGCGCCCCACCATCAGTGAGGTGGCGACGAGGAGTTGGTCGTTGACGGTCCAGGACGGGAGGTCTCCGTTTCCCGCCGCACGCCGCGGGAGGGGCAGGTCCGCCTGGATCATGCCGTTGCCCACGGCACGCGCGCGTACCCGCCCGGTGCGGGAGTCCGGCGCGACCCGTACGGGCCGCACTCGTACGGTGCGGCCGGTGGCACCGGTCCCGCTGGGAGCGGGACCCGAGCGCTCCGGCCGGACCCGCCCGGGAACCGGGGGGGCTGCCGTGCCGCCGTACTGTTCGGCGGTCGTGGCGAGCACCCGCAGCCCCGACGGGGCGTCGAGGGCGGTGTGATGCAACGTCAGCAGCAGTACCGTCCCGTCCTCTTCCCCCTGGACGACTTCCAGGCGCATCGGCGGCACCAGGGTGAGCGGCGGGCAATCCGTCAGGGCGCGGGCCCGGGCCCGCGC
>NZ_LIPQ01000205.1 GCF_001418135.1 Streptomyces aureus | reverse complement strand
AGGTGGCGGGGGCCCTGGGGAGTGCGTGGCGGGATGTGACGGCGGGGCTGTAGGGGGACGTGGTGTACCCCCACTCCGCCCCCGGTCGGCTGAACACGCTCCGCCGGCCGCCTCTCCCGGCGCGCTCCGCCGGTCCGGCGGGGATTGGGTGGGTGGGTGATCAGATCGAGAAGTCGTGCCGTGTCGTTGTTCGTTCTTCTAGGGGTCCTGCTCGTGCCCGTGGCCGGGGGCGGGGCCGTTGCCGATGCTCCCGAGCCCGGGGACGTGCTCGTGCCCGGCGTGGTCGGGGGCGGACGGGCCGAGTATCCGATGGATACGCCCGATCAGGTGCTGCCACCCCTGCATCCCGAGGGTGACGTGCCCGTGCCCACGCCCGAGGAGGACGTCGACGAGTTGGTCGAGTACATGCCCCGGAGTGCGGTGGGAGCCTCCTGCACCGCCACCACCGGCACCCATCAGCGGCGGGTCGAGCGGCTGCTCGGGCTCAGGGCCGACGGGAAGCAGTCCGCCGCCGACTGCCGGGCCATCCGTGCCTTCCAGGTCAGGGAGAAGATCAAGCCGGCCAACGGTTACGCCGGGCCCGTCACCTGGGCGCGGGCCGAACTGCTCGCCGCCCGGAAGAACCTGGACCCGGGGCGGCGCTGTCCGGTGAAGAAGTACGCCGTCGCCTGTGTCGATCTCGACCGGCAGCTCATGTGGGTGCGGAAGGACAAGAAGGTGACCTTCCCCGTCGTCAACATGAGGAGCGGGCGCAAGGGGTACGCCACCCGGACCGGATGGCACTCCGTCTACTGGCGGCACAAGGACCACTGGTCGACCATCTACAACACCCCCATGCCCTACTCCCAGTTCTTCAGCGGCGGTCAGGCCTTCCACGCCGTCTACGGGCAGCTCGCCACGCCCACCGGCAGCCGTGGCTGCGTCAATCTCAGCTACCGCCACGCCCAGAAACTCTGGGACGTGCTGCGCAAGGGTGACCGGGTCTACATCTGGGGAAAGCGGCCCGGGAGCTGACACCTGAGAGACTGGGCGCGATGACTGAGACACCGCCGCCCCGCAGAGCCCGCGCCGAGATCGACCTCGGTGCGCTGCGTGCGAACGTCCGCACGCTGCGCGCCCGCGTCGCCCCCCACGTCCGGATCATGGCCGTGGTCAAGGCCGACGCGTACGGACACGGCGCGGTGCGCTGTGCCCGCGCCGCCCTGGACGCGGGCGCGGACTGGCTCGGCACGGCCACCCCGCACGAGGCGCTCGCGCTGCGAGCCGCCGGGATCACGGACGTGCCGGTCATGTGCTGGCTCTGGACCCCCGGCGACCCCTGGGACCAGGGCATCGAGGCCGGTCTCGACATGTCCGTGAGCGGCATGTGGGCCCTGGAGGAGGTCGTCGAGGCGGCCAGGAGGACGGGCGGCACCGCGCGCGTACAGCTCAAGGCCGACACCGGGCTCGGGCGCAACGGCTGTCAGCCCGCCGACTGGCCGGAGCTGGTCGGAGCGGCCCTCAAGGCCGAGGCCGACGGGCTCGTCAAGGTCACCGGGCTCTGGTCGCACCTCGCCTGCGCCGACGAGCCGCACCACCCCTCCATCGCCTCCCAGCTCGACGTCTTCCGCTCGATGCTCGACCACGCCGAGAAGGCCGGCGTCGAGCCCGAGGTCCGGCACATCGCCAACTCGCCGGCCACTCTCACCCTTCCCGAGGCCCATTTCGACCTGGTCCGTCCGGGTATCGCCGTGTACGGCGTGTCGCCGAGTCCGGAGTTGGGCACCTCCGCCGAGCTGGGGCTGCGGCCGGTGATGTCGCTCAAGGCGAGCGTCGCCCTCGTGAAGCGGGTCCCGGCCGGCCACGGCGTCAGCTACGGCCACCACTACGTCACCGACGCGGAGACGACCCTCGGCCTGATCCCGCTCGGCTACGCCGACGGCGTCCCCCGGCACGCCTCCGGCCGCGGCCCCGTCCTCGTCGACAGCACCGTCCGTACCGTCGCCGGACGCGTCGCCATGGACCAGTTCGTCGTCGACCTGGGCGGGGACGCCCCCGCGCCGGGCACCGAGGCCGTGCTGTTCGGACCCGGCGACCGGGGCGAACCGACCGCCGAGGACTGGGCGGTGGCCGCCGACACCATCGCGTACGAGATCGTCACCCGGATCGGCGCGCGCGTCCCGCGCGTCTACCTGGGCGGATAGAGGGGGGCCCATGGGCGAGTCCAGCAGCACCGGTACGTGGCGCCGCGCCGGATTCGCCGGCGCCGCGATAGGCGTCCTCGCGGCGGGGGCCGCCGCCGGGGTGGCCGTCGAGCGCCTCACCGTCGGCCGGTCCGTACGGCAGAAGGCGCGGCTGGCCCTCGACTCCACCGGCCCGTACGGCGGGCTGCGCGGGACCCCGGGCCGGGCCCTCGCCGACGACTCGACCGTCCTGTACTACGAGGTCGACGAGGTGGCGGCGGACACCCCGCCCGCCCGTCGGCGGCGGCTCTTCGGGCGCAAGGAGCCCGCCCCCGTCACCGTCGTCTTCAGCCACGGCTACTGCCTCAACCAGGACTCCTGGCACTTCCAGCGGGCCGCGCTGCGCGGACTCGTCCGTACCGTCCACTGGGACCAGCGCAGCCACGGCCGCTCGGGCCAGGGCATCGCCCAGTCCGGCGCCGGCGGTGTGCCCGTCACCATCGACCAGCTGGGCCGCGACCTCAAGGCCGTCCTCGACGTCGCCGCGCCCGAGGGTCCGCTCGTCCTCGTCGGGCACTCGATGGGCGGCATGACCATCATGGCGCTCGCGGACCGGTACCCGGAGTTCGTCCGTGACCGGGTCGTCGGCGTCGCCTTCGTCGGTACGTCCGCCGGGAAGCTCGGGGAGGTCTCGTACGGCCTTCCGATCGCCGGCGTCAACGCCGTCCGGTGGGTCCTGCCCGGTGTGCTGCGCGCGCTAGGCTCCCAGGCCGAGCTGGTCGAGCGGGGCCGGCGGGCGACCGCGGACCTGTTCGCCGGGCTCATCAAGAAGTACTCGTTCGCCTCCAGGGACGTGGACCCCGCCGTCGCCCGCTTCGCCGAGCGGATGATCGAGTCCACCCCCATCGACGTCGTCGCCGCCTTCTACCCGGCCTTCGCCGAGCACGACAAGTCCGCCGCGCTGCCCGTCCTCCGCGACCTCCCGGTGCTCGCGCTCGCCGGCGACCACGACCTGGTCACCCCCAGCTCCCACACCGAGGTCATCGCCGATCTCCTCCCGGACGCGGAACTCGTCATCGTGCCGGACGGCGGCCATCTGGTGATGCTGGAGCACCCGGAGGCGGTCACCGACCGCCTCGCCGACCTGCTGGTCCGGGCGGGAGCCGTCCCGGAGACGCCGACGGCGACCGTCGCGGTGAGGCCGGAGACCGGCAACAGTTAAGTTGGCGGGTATGGAAGCAGCGCACCCGCCCGTCTCCGGCGCCACCCTCGCCATCGACTCCCCCCAGCAGATGCAGGAGCTCGGCCGCCGCCTCGCGAAGATCCTCCGCCCCGGCGACCTCGTCATGCTCACCGGTGAACTCGGCGCCGGGAAGACCACCCTCACGCGGGGCCTCGGCGAGGGCCTCGGCGTGCGTGGCGCCGTCACCTCCCCGACCTTCGTCATCGCCCGTGTCCACCCGTCCCTGGTCGGCGGCCCCGCTCTGGTGCACGTGGACGCGTACCGCCTCGGCGGCGGACTCGACGAGATGGAGGACCTCGATCTGGACGTCTCGCTGCCCGAGTCGGTCGTGGTCGTCGAGTGGGGTGACGGGAAGGTCGAGGAGCTGACGGACGACCGGCTGCACCTGCTGATCCACCGGGTGACCGGCGACACCGACGACGACCGGCGCACGGTGGTGCTGCGCGGGATCGGCCCGCGCTGGGCGGACGAGGACCTGGGTGTGCTCTGACCGGCCCTACGGGCGGACCCACGGTCGTACGTAGTTTCCGACAACGTGTCGGGAAGGTGTTGCGTCGTTCCTACGTGCCGTGGTGACATGGATGCACAAGCTGGTTAGGTGAACCTAACCTACGGGAGGCATGCATGGCCACGCCGAAGCGCGCGGAACCCGTCCGGGACCACGTCTCGATGAGTGAGCTGCTGGCATCCTGCGCGGCCGCCCGCGCCGTGTCGACCCCGCCGGGCGGGCGCCCCGGCCGGGCGGACGAGGAGCACGGGGCGAGGGCCGGGCAGGTCGAGCGGATCGTGCGGGTCGTGCGCGACAGAGCCGCATAGACCCGGGGGCGGGTCGGGAAGAGGCCCGCCCTACGCGACGACGACGACCTTCGCGCCGATCACCGCGAACGTCCACAGCGCGTCCCCGTCGGCCCGCTTCATGCGGATCCCGCCGGTCTTCTTCGCCGGGTCCGGCTTCGGCGTCGAGCCGTCGACCGCCGCGCTGAAGCCGATCGCCACGTCCTGGGCCGTCGCGAACCGCACCACGTGCTCGATCTGCACGCCGTCCGAGCCGCGGACCGAGCCCGAGCGGGAGGTCACGCTGTACGCGCCCGGCGCCGGGTGCACCGTGCTCGGCATCACCGTGAACGACCGGGTGGCCTTGCCCTTCGCGTCGACCAGCCACACCCGGCGGTCGGCGAGGGAGTACACGACGCGCTCACCGCTGCCGGAGCCCGCCGGCACGGCGAGGGGGTCCTTCGTCGGCTGCTTCGGCCCGCCGCTCGGCGAGATCGACGGGACGGAGGTACCGGGCGTCCGGGGCTTGGCAGCCAGATCTGCGGGAGCGTTCGCCGAGGCCTGGTACGCCAGGAAGCAGACCGCGGCGACGGCCGCCGCCGTGAGCCCGGCCACGAATCCCGAGCTGCTCCGTGCCACCGTGCCCACCTCTCGTACGAACGTATCGAAGGGTGACGGTAGCAGCCGGGGGAGCGAGGGGCGGGGCACCGTGCCCGGGAGCCGTAGGCTGTTCGCGTGCTGTTGCTCGCCATGGATACCGCCACCCCCGCCGTCACCGTCGCCCTCCACGACGGCGAGGCCGTCGTCGCCTCGTCCGGTCAGGTCGACGCCCGCCGCCACGGGGAGCTGCTGCTGCCCGCCGTCGACCGGGTCCTCAAGGAGGCCGGGCTGAAGCTCGACGCGGTCACCGGGATCGTCGTCGGCGTCGGCCCAGGGCCGTACACCGGCCTCCGGGTCGGTCTCGTCACGGCCGCGGCCTTCTCCTCCGCGCTCGGCGTCCCGGTGCACGGCCTGTGCACCCTCGACGGCCTCGCGTACGCCTCCGGGATCGACGAGCCGTTCGCCGTCGCCACGGACGCGCGCCGCAAGGAGGTCTACTGGGCGCGGTACGACGACTCCCGCACGCGCGTGACCGACGCCGCCGTCGACCGGCCCGCCGAGATCGCCGAGCGGCTCGCCGGACTCCCCGTCGTCGGCGCGGGCGCCCGCCTCTACCCCGAGGCCTTCCCCGACGCCCGCGACCCCGAGCACCAGTCGGCGGCCGCGCTCGCCGCGCTCGCGGCGGAGCGGCTCGCGGCCGGCGACGGCGGCTTCCTCGACCCGCTGCCGATGTATCTGCGCCGGCCCGACGCGCAGGTGCCGAAGAACTACAAGGTGGTCACCCCCAAGTGACCGGCGCCGTGGAACTGCGCGAGATGCGCTGGTGGGACATCGCACCGGTGCTGGCCCTCGAGGACGAGCTGTTCCCCGAGGACGCCTGGTCGGCGGGGATGTTCTGGTCGGAGCTCGCGCACGCGCGCGGGCCGCGGGCCACCCGCCGCTACATCGTGGCGGAGACCCCCGAGGGCGGGCTCGTCGGGTACGCCGGCCTTGCCGCGGCCGGCGGACTCGGCGACGTGCAGACGATCGCCGTCGCCCGCGACCAGTGGGGTACGGGGCTCGGCGCCCGGCTCCTCACCGACCTGCTCCACCACGCCACCGCCTTCGAGTGCGAAGAGGTGCTTCTCGAAGTGCGCGTGGACAACACCCGGGCCCAGAAGCTCTACGAGCGCTTCGGCTTCGAGCCCATCGGTTTCCGGCGCGGCTACTACCAGCCCGGAAACGTGGACGCGCTCGTGATGCGACTGACCGTTCAAGGAACTGAGACTGATTCTGATGGCTGCTGACGAACCGCTCGTACTCGGCATCGAGACCTCCTGCGACGAGACCGGCGTCGGCATCGTCCACGGGACCACGCTCCTCGCGGACGCCGTCGCGTCCAGCGTCGACACCCACGCCCGCTTCGGCGGCGTCGTGCCCGAGATCGCCTCCCGCGCCCACCTGGAGGCGATGGTCCCGACGATCGAGCGCGCCCTCAGGACGGCCGGGATCTCCGCGAAGGACCTCGACGGCATCGCCGTCACGGCCGGCCCCGGCCTCGCGGGCGCGCTGCTCGTCGGCGTCTCGGCGGCCAAGGCCTACGCGTACGCCCTCGGCAAGCCGCTCTACGGCGTCAACCACCTCGCCTCGCACATCTGCGTCGACCAGCTGGAGCACGGCAAGCTGCCCGAGCCGACGATGGCGCTGCTCGTCTCCGGCGGCCACTCCTCACTGCTGCTCTCCTCCGACATCACCTCCGACGTGCGGCCGATGGGCGCCACCATCGACGACGCGGCGGGCGAGGCCTTCGACAAGATCGCCCGCGTGCTCGACCTCGGCTTCCCCGGCGGACCCGTCATCGACCGGCTCGCCAAGGAGGGCGACCCGGCCGCCATCGCGTTCCCGCGCGGTCTGAGCGGCTCCCGGGACCCCGCGTACGACTTCTCCTTCTCCGGCCTCAAGACCGCCGTGGCCCGCTGGATCGAGGCCAAGCGGGCGGCCGGCGAGGACGTGCCGGTCCGGGACGTCGCCGCGTCCTTCCAGGAGGCGGTCGTGGACGTCCTCACCCGCAAGGCCGTCCGGGCCTGCAAGGACGAGGGCGTCGACCACCTGATGATCGGCGGCGGCGTCGCCGCCAACTCGCGGCTCCGGGCCCTCGCCCAGGAGCGCTGCGAGCGGGCCGGCATCCGACTGCGGGTGCCCCGGCCCGGACTGTGCACGGACAACGGCGCGATGGTCGCGGCCCTCGGCTCCGAGATGGTGGCCCGCAACCGGCCCGCGTCCGACCTGGAGCTGTCGGCGGACTCGTCGCTGCCGGTGACGGACCCGCACGTGCCGGGCGCGCACGCGCACGGCCACTCCCACGACCACGATCACGTGCACGAGGTCAGCAAGGAGAACCTGTACTCATGAGGCTCACCCTCATGTGGGAGGCGCGGGCCGCGCAGGGCCGGGGCCCCGAGCTCCTGGAATGGGCGCGGGCGGGGGCGCGGGTCCTCGCCCGCGAGCCGGTCCGCCGCGAGGTCTTCCGGGCCCCGCAGGACCGGGTCCTCGTCCTCACCTGGTGGGACGCGGAGACCTTCGACGCCGAGCTGCCCGAGCTGCCCGAGCCGGACGCGGAGCTGATCACCCGTCCCGTCCACCGCTGGCGCTTCGAATCGGTCGAATAGCCGAGCGGGCGACACCAGACCGGGAGCAGAGCAACCTTTCGATCGGATCGCGCATCCCACAGCGCGTGAAGAAGACGATCGCGCTGTGGGCGGCGCTGACCGCCGCCACCCTCCTGGTGACCGGCTGCGCGGCGGAGCAGCCCGGTCCCGCCGCCGGCCCGGCGAAGACGAACGCACCCACGGCCGACCCGTCCGCCGGGCACAAGGCGCCCGGGGATCCCGGGGCCGCGGCCGCCGCGTACCGCCGCTGGGGCCTCAAGCCCTTCCCGGCGCCGCCCGCCCCGCCGGCGGTCAAGCCGGTGACGCGCGGGCCGGGCGACCCGGTCCCCGTCATCAGTGACATCCCGACCACCGAGAAGATCGTCTTCATCACGATCGACGACGGGGCGGAGAAGGACCCCGCGTTCGTGCGGATGATGAAGGACCTCAGGATCCCGGTCACGATGTTCCTCACGGACTCGGCCGTCCGCGCCGACTACGGGTACTTCACCCCGCTCGTCGCCCAGGGCCACGGGCTCGCCAACCACACCCTCACCCACCCCGACCTGCGCACCCTCTCCCAGGACGCCCAGCGCCGGGAGATATGCGGCCAGCAGACGAAACTCGCCCAGCGGTACGGCACGACCCCGCGGCTCTTCCGCCCGCCCTACGGCAACTGGAACGAGGCCACGCGCGCGGCGGCGGGCAGCTGCGGCGTCGACGCGATCGTGCTGTGGCGCGAGTCCATGCAGATCAAGAACATGCAGTACCAGCGCGGCGACAGGAAGCTGCACCCCGGCGACATCATCCTGGCCCACTTCCGCGGTCCCTCCGAGCTCAAGGGCCGGACGATGACCGAGATGACGGCGACGATGCTCCGCCGCATACAGGAGCAGGGCTTCACGGTGGCGCGCCTGGAGGACTACGTCTGAGCCGCCTTCGGTGAGGGTCCCCGGACCGGAAGGCGTCCCGCTGCCGGGTGAGGCCCCCCGGGCCTCCTGGAGGATCACCCGCAGGAAGCCCCGCCAGAAGAATCCTCCGCGAGTCGTCGATGCGGGCCCCTCCCGTTCGACGTATGTGTGGACGGCGGGGAACGGCCCCGCCACCGCATCACCGAGGAGTCGTCATGCCCCGCTTCCTGTCCCTCGTCCGCATCGAGGAGAACACCATCGACATGGAGAGCGCCGACCCCGGCTTCGAGGAGCGGATGGGCGCGCTCTTCGAGGAGATCACCAAGGCCGGTGCCATGGTGGACACCGCCGGGCTCAGGCCGACCTCCGAGTCCACCCGGATCACCTGGTCGGACGGGAAGCTGTCGTTCACCGACGGACCGTTCACCGAGACCAAGGAGGTCGTCGGCGGCTACGCGATGCTCCAGTGCAAGGACATGGCCGAGGCCGTCGAGTGGGGAAAGCGGTTCCTCGCCGTGCACCCGCCGCACTGGAAGGTCGGGCTGGAGGTCCGCGAGGTCGAGGAGATGCCGGAAGGCTGACCGGTTCCGGAGCCGTTCCTGTGCTGTCATGTGAGACGTGACGGCACAGACGGTCGAGGACACGCTGGAGACGGTCTTCCGGATGGAGTCCGCGCGGATCATCGCCACGGTGGCGCGGGTCGTCCGCGACGTCGGCATCGCCGAGGAGATCGCCCAGGACGCGCTCGTCGCCGCCCTTGAGCAGTGGCCGCGGACAGGCGTCCCGGAGCGCCCGGGAGCCTGGCTGACGGCCGCCGCCAAGCACCGGGCCGTCGACCTGGTGCGGCGGCGCGAGACGTACGCGCGGAAGCTCGCGGAGGTGGGCCGCACGCTCACCGAGGAGTCGTACGATCCCGAGCCCTCGGGCCCCGGGGACATCGACGACGACGTGCTGCGGCTGATCTTCACCGCCTGCCATCCGGTGCTCTCCGCCGAGGCCCGCGCAGCGCTCACCCTGCGGCTCGTCGGCGGGCTCCGGACGGACGAGATCGCCCGCGCCTTCCTCGTGCCGGAGGCGACCATCGCGGCCCGGATCACCCGCGCCAAGCGGGCGCTCGCGAAGGCGGGCGTGGAGTTCGAGGTGCCGTACGGGGAGGACCGGGCGGCCCGGCTCGGCTCCGTCCTGGAGGTCGTCTACCTGATCTTCAACGAGGGGTACGCGGCGACCGCCGGCGACGACCTGCTGCGGCCGGGCCTCTGCGAGGACGCGCTGCGGCTCGCCCGCGTCCTCGCCGCGCTCGTCCCGCAGGAGGGCGAAGCGCAGGGGCTCGTCGCCCTGTTGGAGCTCCAGGCCTCCCGGACGGCTGCCAGGACCGGGCCCGACGGGCGGCCGGTGCTGCTCGCCGCGCAGGACCGGCGGCGCTGGAACCGGCTGCTCATCCGGCGCGGATACGCCGCGCTCGAACGTGCCGGGGACGGGCGCTCGTACGGGCCGTACGCCCTCCAGGCCGCGATCGCCGCCCTCCACGCGCGGGCCGCCTCGTACGAGGAGACGGACTGGGCGACGATCGCCGCGCTGTACGGGAAGCTGGGCGCCCTCGTCCCCTCGCCGGTCGTCGAGCTGAACCGCGCGGTCGCCGTGTCGATGGCCGAGGGCCCCGCGGCGGCCCTGCCGATCGTCGATGCCCTCGCCGCCGAACCGGGCCTGGCCCGCTACCACTTGCTGCCGAGCGTCCGCGGCGACCTGCTGGCCCGCCTCGGACGGGCGGAGGAGGCGCGGGCGGAGTTCGAGCGGGCGGCGGACCTCACGCGCAACGAGAGCGAACGGGCGCTGCTGCGGGGGAAGATGCGGGAGTTGGACGTGCCGTGACGCGCCCTTAGGGTGCTTGGCATGTCCCCGCGTAACCCGTTGCCCCCGCCGCCGCCGCCCGTCGAGATCCGGAGCTGGCCCGACCGGGAGGCGCGGCTCGCCGACCGGGCGCGGGCCCTCGACGAGCTCGGCCGGCGGCTGCTCGGTGGTGCGCGGCTCGTGACGTTCCTGCTCTGGTTCTTCCTGCTCCAACTGGGCTGGGGGCTGATCGGCGTCCTGCTCACCTCGATCGGACAGCCCGTCCCCGACCCGCTGATGATGATGACCGGGCTCGTCACGTCGGTCCTCGGCATCGGGGTCCTCGTCCCGGCCGTGTGGCTGACGGTCCGCAGTCTGCGGCTCGACCGGACGGTCCGCGAGCGCCTCGCCCAGTGGGCGGCCCTGGACCGGCACGGCCCGACGGACGCCCGGCTGCGCGCTCCCGTCCTCAGCGCCTGCTGGCTGCTGCTGTCCTTCGCGATGTGCGGCTTCGGACTCTGGATGGGCTTCGCGGTCCCGGCGGGGGTCGGCCGCGACGACGGGTACGGCCTGGTCGCCTACGGCATGGGCGTCGCCATGATCTTCTGGGTCACCGGCCTGACGGGCCTGGTGAAGGCGATAGGGCACTACCGCTTCGCGGTGCGGCTGACGGGCCGCGGGCCGTCAGCGGCCTCCTGACAGGGGCACCGGCGGCCCGCCGGCCCGGGCCTGAGGGGTGGGTCAGCGCCCGCCACCCGCCGGGCGGCCGATCAGCATCGTCGGGGCTCCCGCGACGCGGGTGAGCAGGACCGTCGCCGCGTTCGGGCCCTTCGGCTTCACCTTGCGGCGGATCTCCTCGGGTTCGACCGCCGAGCCGCGCTTCTTCACCGTCAGGGTGCCGACTTCGCGTTCCCTCAGAAGGGCCTTCAACTTCTTCAGGTTGAAGGGGAGTTCGTCGGTGATCTCGTACGCGGCGGCGTACGGCGTCGGGACCAGCTCGTCCGCCGTGACGTACGCGATCGTCTCGTCGATCAGGCCGCCGGCCAGCTCCTCCGCCACCTCGGCGACGAGGTGGGCGCGGATGACCGCGCCGTCCGGCTCGTAGAGGTAGCGGCCGACCGGGCGGACCGCCGGGTCGGGGAGGCCGCGGCCGGTCACGCCGGCCCCCGAGGGGAGCAGGGTGGCGCGGCGGGCGCCCGGCTCCGTGCCGAACCAGAGGACGGCCTCCTTGACGTCCCCGCCGTCCGAGATCCACTCGGCCTCGGCCTCGGCCGGGACCGCCTCGTGCGGGATGCCGGGGGCCACCTTGAGCGCCGCGTGCGGCGCCCTGCGGGCCGCCTCGACCGCCCAGGAGAGCGGCGGGGAGTACGCCTCGGGATCGAAGATCCTGCCCCGGCCGCCGCGCCGCGCCGGGTCGACGAAGACCGCGTCGTACGGGGCGGTGTCGATCTCGGTGACGTCCGCGCACCGCACCTCGATGAGGTCCGCGAGGCCGAGCGCCTCGGCGTTGGCGCGGGCGACCTCCGCCGTCAGCGGGTCGCGGTCCACGGCGAGCACCCGGATCCCCGCGCGCGCCAGCGCGATCGCGTCGCCGCCGATCCCGGAGCAGAGGTCCGCGACGCTCCGGATCCCGAGCGCCTTCATCCGGGCGGCCCGGTACGTGCCGACCGAGGCGCGCGTCGACTGCTCGACGCCGTTCGGCGTGAAGTACATCCGGTACGCGTCCTCCGCGCCGAACTTCGCCACCGCCCGCTGTCGCAGCCGCGCCTGCCCGATGGCCGCCGTGACCAGCTCGGCGGGGTGGTCGCGGCGCAGCCGGGAGGCGACCGCCAGCTCCTGGGCGGGGTCGTGGTCGCGGAGGGCCGTGAGGAGCGTCTGCCCCTCGGGGGTGAGCAGCGGGGCGAAGGAGGCGAGGTCGGTCACCCGTCCCATTGTGGGCCCTGTGATGCTGTGGGCCGGCCGGGGGACCGAGGGCACGTACGGCGGTGTCGTACCCCGGAAGGGGCTTCCGCGCTGACAGGATGCGGCGCCATACGACTCGTACGACAAAAGGAAAAAATGATGGCAAAAGGTGTGCACGGTTCCTCCCGGGCGCTCGGGGCGGTGCTCGTCGTCGCCGCCCTCGCCTCCGCCGCCACCGGCTGCTCCGAAAGCGCCGAGCCGGACCGCGGCGCGCCCGCCCCCGCCCCCGCCGCCGGGCAGCAGGCGCGGGCCCGGGAGCAGGGAGCCGCCGGCGCGCTCACCGCGTACGTCGAGAAGGTCCGCGAGCAGCGCGCCGCCCGCGTGCTCGCCGCCAGGAAGTGGGGCCTGGCCAAGCCCCCGCTCGAAGCCCCGGCCCCGCCCGCCGTCAAGCCGAAGATCACCACCCGCAAGGGCTTCGAGACCCGCGGCGAAGGCCTGCCGCCCGTCTTCACCACCGTCCCGACCAAGCAGAAGATCGTCTTCCTGACGATCGACGACGGCTCGGAGAAGGACCCCGAGCTGCTGCGGATGATGAAGGAGCTGCGGATCCCCTACAGCGCCTTCCTCAGCGACTACGTCGTCAAGGACGACTACGGCTACTTCGCCCGGATGCAGAAGTCGCAGGACGCGGGGGTGTCCCTGCACAACCACACCCTCAACCACCGCTACCTGCCCGGACTCTCGTACAAGCAGCAGAAGCGCGAGATCTGCGGCATGCAGGACGTCATCGAGAAACGATTCGGCACGCGGCCCGCGCTGTTCCGCCCGCCGTACGGCAACTACAACGAGGACACCCTGCGCGCCGCCAAGACCTGCGGCGTCAAGGCCGTCCCGCTGTGGGCGGCGGAGGCGTTCCCCGACCGCATGGAGTGGCGCGAGTGGGACCGGGACCTGCACCCCGGCGACATCGTCCTCACCCACTTCCGGGGCAAGGAGGACTGGAAGGGCAGCATGCCCGACATGATCCGCCGGGTGATGAACGTGATCACGGCCAAGGGGTACGCCGTCGCGAAGCTCGAGGACTACGTATGAGCGGACGGCGGGCGCTGCCGCTCCTGGCCGCCGCACTCGTGCTGGGGCTGACCGGCTGCGCCTCGACCGTGGACTCGATCGAGCGGCTCGGCAGGAAGGCCGTGGAACGCGTCGGCCCCCGCGACGCGAAGCCGGCGCCGCAGGCCGACCGCGCCTCGGCGGAGCTCCTGCCGGTGCCGGGAGTTCGGATCCGCTGACGCCCCTCCCCGCCACGAGGGTGCCGCCACGAGTGAGGAATTGGCACTCCGCTTGACCGAGTGCTAATCGCGGTCATAGTCTCGGCTCTGGCACTCACCACTGGAGAGTGCCAACAGAGCGACGGGCAGGTCCGGCACCCGCGACGACGGATCCACCTGGTCGCCACCTCAGACAGTTAACCCCGAGATCTCCGAAGGGGGAGGTCGGATCGTGACGACCACCAGCTCCAAGGTTGCCATCAAGCCGCTCGAGGACCGCATTGTGGTCCAGCCGCTCGACGCCGAGCAGACCACCGCCTCTGGCCTGGTCATCCCGGACACCGCCAAGGAGAAGCCCCAGGAGGGCGTCGTCCTGGCCGTGGGCCCGGGTCGCTTCGAGAACGGCGAGCGTCTGCCGCTCGACGTCAAGACCGGCGACATCGTGCTGTACAGCAAGTACGGCGGCACCGAGGTGAAGTACAACGGCGAGGAGTACCTCGTCCTCTCGGCTCGCGACGTGCTCGCGATCGTCGAGAAGTAATTCACCGACGTACCGAAGTACCGAAGTACCGAGCACCCAGCAGATGCTCAGAGCTGCGCCCCGAGGCCCCTTCCAGGCGCCCCGGGGCGCGGTTCGTTCCACCCCGATTCCGAGAGGGCTGAACCGCTCCCATGGCGAAGATCCTGAAGTTCGACGAGGACGCCCGTCGCGCCCTTGAGCGCGGCGTCAACAAGCTTGCCGACACGGTGAAGGTGACGATCGGCCCCAAGGGCCGCAACGTCGTCATCGACAAGAAGTTCGGCGCCCCCACCATCACCAACGACGGTGTCACGATCGCCCGCGAGGTCGAGATCGAGGACCCGTACGAGAACCTCGGCGCCCAGCTGGTGAAGGAGGTGGCGACCAAGACCAACGACATCGCGGGTGACGGCACCACCACCGCCACCGTGCTCGCCCAGGCCCTGGTCCGCGAGGGTCTGCGCAACGTCGCCGCGGGTGCCTCCCCGGCCGCCCTGAAGAAGGGCATCGACGCCGCCGTCAAGGCCGTCTCCGACGAGCTGCTCGCCACCGCGCGTCCGATCGAGGACAAGTCCGACATCGCCGCCGTCGCCGCGCTCTCCGCGCAGGACCAGCAGGTCGGCGAGCTCATCGCCGAGGCGATGGACAAGGTCGGCAAGGACGGTGTCATCACCGTCGAGGAGTCCAACACCTTCGGTCTGGAGCTCGACTTCACCGAGGGCATGGCCTTCGACAAGGGCTACCTGTCCCCGTACATGGTGACCGACCAGGAGCGTATGGAGGCCGTCCTCGACGACCCGTACATCCTGATCAACCAGGGCAAGATCTCCTCGATCCAGGACCTGCTGCCCATCCTGGAGAAGGTCATCCAGGCCGGCGCCGGCAAGCCGCTCCTGATCATCGCCGAGGACGTCGAGGGCGAGGCCCTGTCGACCCTGGTCGTGAACAAGATCCGTGGCACCTTCAACGCCGTGGCCGTCAAGGCCCCCGGCTTCGGTGACCGCCGCAAGGCCATGCTCGGCGACATCGCCACCCTCACCGGTGCGACCGTCATCGCCGAGGAGGTCGGCCTCAAGCTCGACCAGGCCGGCCTGGACGTGCTCGGCACCGCCCGCCGCGTCACCATCACCAAGGACGACACCACGATCGTCGACGGTGGCGGCGACTCGTCCGAGGTGCAGGGCCGCGTCAACCAGATCAAGGCCGAGATCGAGTCCACGGACTCCGACTGGGACCGCGAGAAGCTCCAGGAGCGCCTCGCGAAGCTGGCCGGCGGCGTGTGCGTGATCAAGGTCGGCGCCGCCACCGAGGTGGAGCTGAAGGAGAAGAAGCACCGCCTCGAGGACGCCATCTCGGCGACCCGCGCCGCGGTCGAGGAGGGCATCGTCTCCGGCGGTGGCTCCGCGCTCGTCCACGCCGTCAAGGTCCTTGAGGGCAACCTCGACAAGACCGGCGACGAGGCCACGGGTGTCGCGGTCGTCCGCCGCGCCGCCGTCGAGCCGCTGCGCTGGATCGCCGAGAACGCCGGCCTCGAGGGCTACGTCATCACCTCGAAGGTGGCGGAGCTCGACAAGGGCCAGGGCTTCAACGCCGCGACCGGCGAGTACGGCGACCTGGTCAAGGCCGGCGTCATCGACCCGGTGAAGGTGACGCGCTCCGCGCTGGAGAACGCCGCCTCGATCGCCTCCCTCCTCCTCACCACCGAGACCCTCGTGGTGGAGAAGAAGGAAGAGGAGCCGGCGGACCACGGCCACGGCCACGGTCACGGCCACTCGCACTGACGCGTGCCATAGCCGATCACCGAGGCCCGGTGCCCCCGTCGCGGGGGCACCGGGCCTCGGTGTCTCTCCCCGCTACCCCTCCACGGCGCCGAGCTGTGCCATCAGCCCGAGGAGGTCGTACTGCCACCACCCCTCGACGATCTTCCCGTCGTCCCGGAAGCGGTGGATGACCGTCCCGGTCATCGTCACCCCGATGCCGGACGGCTGGAGCCCCATGAAGTCCCCGGTGTGGGTGCCGTTCCAGGTCCAGCGGGTGCAGACCCGGTCGCCCTCGGCGATCTGGTCGTCGACGGTGAAGGCGAAGTCGAAGCCGCCCCGCCACATCTCCACCTCGCGCCGGACCGCGTCCATGCCGATGACGTCCTGCTCATTGGTCGGATCGTGGTCGTGGTACCCCTCGGCCAGCACCTCGTCGAGCAGCGCGAGCTCCTGCTCGGTGGCGATCATCTCCATCAGCCGCCGGGCGTTGGCCTTGTACATCGCCTCGTCCCGGACCACGTCCAGATCGGTGAACGTCGGCATCTCGTCGCAGAGCGCGACCATCTCCCGGAAGATCCGGTCGGTCTCGGGAAGCTGCGAGTTCCGCATGGCCACGTCGTAGGACGGGAACTCCACGATCTCCACGAGATGCGAGGAATCGGCCCGGTCCTTGCCGAGGATGCTGTGCGTGGCGGTCCGCTTGCCCTTGGTCTGCTCGATCCACCGGTCCATGAGCCGGCTCATGTCGTCGATCCGGCTGGTCTTGAAGTCGATGATCTGCGTGAACGTCATGACGCCTCCCGACCCAGGTGGGATCTCTCCAGTCTAGGTGGGGCGCATGGAGCGGGCAGGGGGAGAGCGGTCGGTCGCGGTCGACAACGAGCCCTGGTACGGGGCGCCGCCGGCCGTCCCGCGCCGGCGAGCCCGACGCCGTCCCCCTGGTCCTCGCCGTGGCCGACCGCCTACGCCGAGCGCTGGAGGTCCGACGCCCTGACCTCCTCCGCGAACGGTTCGCCCCGGACGTACCGTCCCACCTCCTCAAGGGCCTGGTCCGCCATCCGGTGGAGTTCGTTGCCCAGGGAGCCCGCCACGTGCGGGGTGAGCAGGACGTTCGGGAGGGTGTAGAGGGGGGAGTCGGGGGGTGGGAGTTCCGGGTCCGTGACGTCCAGGGTCGCGTGGAGCCGGCCCGAGGTCAGGTGGGGGAGGAGGGCCCGCTCGTCGATCAGGGAGCCCCGGGAGGTGTTGATCAGGGTCGTTCCGTCGCGCATCGCCGCCAGTTGGGGTGCGCCGATCATGTGGACCGTGGACGGGAGCTGGGGGG
>NZ_LIPQ01000204.1:4563-4687 GCF_001418135.1 Streptomyces aureus | reverse complement strand
CACCCAGGCGCTGCTCTCCGCCGTCCCGGTCCCCGACCCCGAGGCGCGCGCCCACCGCGAGCGCATCATCCTCACCGGCGACGTCCCCTCCCCGGCCAACATCCCGTCCGGCTGCCGCTTCCGC
>NZ_LIPQ01000204.1:0-4510 GCF_001418135.1 Streptomyces aureus | reverse complement strand
TGCCACTTCGCCGAGGAGAAGCACGTCGTCCCCTCGGGGAACGAGGACGAGGGCCCGGAGACGCCGCCGGACAGCGGCGCCGACCCCTTCAGGAAGCCCGAATCGCCTTAACGCACCGGCAACTTGACGGAATCGGATCCGATATACGAACACGGCAGTCTGCACAACGTACGGCCGTGCGGGTGCCGTGAACCGGGCCGGGGCGCACCATGTCGCCCCGGCCCGGACCCATGTGTTCCCCGCGCCCCACGGGTTTCGCGGAACCGCTTGTTTCGGTTGGTGGCGACCGTGAGTATCGGGACCGTGACTGTGACACGACCGGCACGTCTCACGGGCGCCGCGCTCTGCGCCGCGCTCGCCCTCACCGCCGCCGTGTGGATCCTCAAGGACCTCGCCGCGCTCGGCTCACCCGTCGACCTCGCCTGGTACTGGGCCGGGGACCACCACTTCCTCATCCGGGGACGGTCCGCCAGCTCCCTGATCGACGCCGTGCTGCTCGTCGTCTCCGCCGCCGCCGCGGCCGCCGCGATCCGCTCCCGGCACGCGGCCTCCGCGCTCGCCGCCACCGGCACCGTCACGTTGGCCCTGCGCCTGCCGGGCCTCTGGGAGCCCGACAGCGGCGCCCTCGTCACCGCGCTCGTCGAACTCGCCCTCGCGGCCGGTCTGATCGTCACCGCCGCCGTCGGCCGCCGCCCGGCCACCGCCTCGTACGAGCCGCTCCCCACCCGCCCGCGTACGGGCCCGGCCGTCGCCGCCGGGGTCCTCCTCGCGACCTGCGCGCTCGTCGTGACCCTGTGGGAGCTGTACTGGGCCACCGAACTGCCCCTGGAGATCACCGTCGACCGCTTCACCGGCGGCCGGTCCATCATGAAGGCGGCCCTCGCGCCCCCGCCCGCCTGGCTGTCGCTCGTCCTCGTCGCCCTGTACGGGACCGCCGCCGTCTCCGCCTTCGTACGGGCCCGCCACAGCCGGGCCTTCGGACTGCTCGCAGGGGTGTTCCTGGCGGCCGGCGGCCTCGCCGAGGTCGCCAGGACCACCCGCTACGAACTGCTCGGCGACTTCGGGGACCTCCCGGGCACCGCCCAGCTGAGCGTCCTGACCGCCTTCCTCGGGCTGCTCGCCGGCATCGCGGTGCTCGTCCTGCTCGCCGGGCGCGGCGCCCCCGCCGGCGCGCCGAGCCCGTACCCGCCGGCCGGGATGCCGCCGCCGGCCCCGCCCTACCCGCCGCCGCCCGGCTGGTGACTCAGCCCCGCATCCCGCCGAGGGACCGCTTCAGGAAGTCCACCTGGAGCAGCAGCAGGTTCTCCGCGACCTGCTCCTGCGGCGTCATGTGGGTCACCCCCGACAGCGGCAGCACCTCGTGCGGCCGGCCCGCCGCGAGGAGTGCCGAGGAGAACCGCAGCGCGTGCGCGACGACCACGTTGTCGTCCGCGAGACCATGGACGATCATCATCGGCCGCGCGGGCACCTCCGGCGCGGACAGCCCGTCGTCGGTGAGCAGGGACTGCGCCGCGTACACCTCGGGATCGTCCTGCGGGGTGCCGAGGTACCGCTCGGTGTAGTGGGTGTCGTACAGCCGCCAGTCCGTCACCGGCGCCCCCACGACCGCCGCGTGGAACACGTCGGGGCGCCGCAGCACCGCCCGCGCCGCCAGATAGCCGCCGAACGACCAGCCCCGGACGGCCACCCGCTCCAGATCCAGCGGGAAGCGCCCGGCGAGGCCCTGGAGCGCGTCCACCTGGTCGTCGAGGGTCGGCCCGAAGTCCCGCGCGACCGCCTTCTCCCAGGCGGGGGAGCGGCCCGGCGTGCCCCGCCCGTCCGCCACGACCACCGCGAAGCCCTGGTCGGCGAACCACTGGGACGTCAGATGCGCGTTGTGCGCGGCGAGCACCCGCGGCCCGTGCGGACCGCCGTACGGGTCCATCAGGACCGGCAGCGGCCCGTCGCCCTCCGCGTACCCCGAGGGCAGCAGCACCGCGCACGGGATCCGCCGCACGCCGGCCTCCGTGAGCCGCACGCGCGCGCGGAGCACCGGATCCTGGGCGCACGAGGCCACCACCGCGACCTGCTCCCCGTCCCGCAGCACCCGCGCCACGCTCCCCGGCGTCTCCGGCCGCGCCGACACCAGCACGGTCACCGCCCCCGAACGCACCGCGCCGTGCACGCCGACGCCCTCGGACCACCGCTCCGCGCCCCCACCGGTCACCCGGTACACATGGACCTCGCCGGTCTCCGGGAGAGCCGCTTCCGCGCCCGCCGACGCCGACACGAGGACATCGTCCTCCCCGACGTCGAGCACCGCCCGGACGTGCAGCGCGGCATCCGTCAGCACCTCGTCGCCCACGGCCAGGGCCCGCGCCCCGGTCTCGTCCGTGAGCCGTACGAGCCGCCCGTCCGGAGCCCACGCCGGCACCCCCGGCAGCACCTCGAGCCACACCGGGTCCCGCTCCGCCCGTACCGTCCTCGTCTCACCGGACTCCGGGTCCACCGCCAGGAACAACTGCTCCCGCTGGTCCCGCGCCTGGACGAGCAGCAGCGGAGCCCCGGCCGCCGACCAGTGCACGCGCGCGAGGTACGGATACCGCTCCCGGTCCCACAGCACCTCCGTGCGGGCTCCGGCGAGGTCCATGACGAACAGTCGCACGTCCGCGTTGGGCGTACCCGCCGCCGGATACGCCACCGGCTGCGGCTCCCGGTCCGGATGCGCCGGGTCAGCGATCCACCAGCGACGCACCGCCCGGTCGTCGACGCGGGCCACGAGCAGCCGGTCCGAGGAGGGGGACCACCAGAAACCCCGGTCCCGGGTCATCTCCTCCGATGCGATGAATTCGGCCAATCCATAGGACACATGCGCCTGCTCCGGAACGGCCACCTCCCGGTCGCCCGAACCGTCCGCGGCCACCACCCGCAGCGCGCCCTCCGTCACGTACGCGACCAGGCGCCCGTCCGGCGAGGGACGGGGGTCGATCACCGGCCCCGGCACCGGCAGCTCCCGCGCCGTCCCCGCCCGCAGCTCCGCCGCGAACAGCCGCCCCGACAGGGCGAAGGCCGCCAACTCCACGGCCCCGTCCACCGCGTACGCCACCACACCGGCCGAGCCCTCCCGGCTCCGCTCCCGGCGCGCCCGCTCCTGCGGCGACAGCTCCTCCTCCCCGCCCGCGAGCAGCACCTCCGGGTCGGCCGCCACCCGCTCCACGGGTGCGCCGCCGTCGCGGGGCAGGTCGAGGACCCAGAGCCGGTGCGTACGGTCCACACCGGACGCGGCCCTGACGAACACGACGCGCTCCCCGTCGGGGGAGACCGAGAAGGCACGCGGGACGCCCAGGGTGAACCGCTGGGTACGGGCGTGACGACGGGGGAAGGAGAGGCCGGCAGGGGGTGTGGCCGGCTGCTGTCGAGACGAGGTCATGCGGCTGAAACTAGCGCTGTGCGCCCCCCTCGTGCCTCCGTCCGCCGATCGATGCGGCCGCACGGATAGTTATGATCCGTAGCGCTAGGTGGGTATGCATCCGACGGGCCTGCCCCCTGGCACATGCTGATCGACCGAACCACTCGAATATCCGACCGAAGAAGTGTGGAGGTGAACCGCCGTGGCACTCTCGATCTCCGTGGTGGTGCTGCTGGCGATCGTCGTCTTCCTTCTGATCCGGAAATCCGGGTTGAAGGCTGGACACGCGGCGATCAGCGCGCTCCTGGGCTTCTACCTGGCGAGCTCGTCCATCGCCCCGTCCATCAGCACCCTCACCACGAACGTGGCGAACATGGTCGGCGGCCTCAAGTTCTGAGAGCGCCCCCGCGCGCCGACCTCGTAGGGTGGGGACATGTCCGATCTCCCCGCCCGCCGTCTGCTGCTCGTGCACGCGCACCCGGACGACGAGTCGATCAACAACGGCGCCACCATGGCCAGGTACGCGGCCGAGGGCGCCCTCGTCACCCTGGTCACCTGCACGCTCGGCGAGGAGGGTGAGGTCATCCCGCCCGAGCTCGCGCATCTGGCCCCCGACCGTGAGGACCGGCTCGGCCCGTACCGGGTCGGCGAACTCGCCGCCGCGATGGCCGAGCTCGGTGTCACCGACCACCGGTTCCTCGGCGGCCCCGGGCGCTTCCGCGACTCCGGAATGATGGGCGTCGAGCAGAACGAGCGGGCCAACGCCTTCTGGAACACGGACGTCGACACCGCCGCCCCGTATCTCGTCGAGGTGATCAGGGAGACCCGTCCGCAGGTCCTCGTCACCTACGACCCCGACGGCGGCTACGGACACCCGGACCACATCCAGGCCCACCGGGTCGCCATGCGCGCCGCCGAACTGGCAGCCGACCCGGCCTACCGCGCCGACCTGGGACCGGCCCACACGATCGCCAAGATCTACTGGAACCGGGTCCCGCGCCCGGTCGCCGAAGCCGGCTTCGCCCGGCTGCGCGCCGAGGGCTCCGCCTTCCCGGCCGCCGCCGCGATCGACGACGTCCCCGGCGTCGTCGACGAGGACCGGATCACCACCGAGATCGACGC
>NZ_LIPQ01000203.1 GCF_001418135.1 Streptomyces aureus | reverse complement strand
GCGGGATCCCGCTGCTCAGGGGGTGCGTCCGAGTAGCGTACGAACATGAAACTGACGATTCTCGGAGGCGGCGGGTTCCGGGTGCCGCTGGTGTACGGCGCTCTCCTCGGCGACCACGCCGAGGGGCGGGTCACCCACGTCACCCTGTACGACCTGGACGAGGGACGGCTCTCGGCCATCGCCAGGGTCCTGGCCGAGCAGGGCGAGGGGGTGCCGGACGCGCCCGGTGTCACGGCGACGACGGATCTGGACGAGGCGCTGCGCGGGGCCGACTTCGTGTTCTCCGCGATCCGGGTCGGCGGTCTGGAGGGCAGGGCCGCGGACGAGCGGATCGCGCTCGCGGAGGGGGTGCTCGGGCAGGAGACGGTGGGAGCCGGCGGCATCGCCTACGGGCTGCGGACCGTGCCCGTCGCGGTGCACATCGCGCGCAGGATCGCCGAACTCGCCCCGGACGCCTGGGTCATCAACTTCACGAACCCGGCGGGCCTCGTCACGGAGGCGATGTCCCGGATCCTCGGCGACCGGGTCGTGGGCATCTGCGACTCCCCCGTCGGTCTCGGCCGCCGGGTCGCCCGCATCCTGGGCGCCGACCCGGACAAGGCCTGGATCGACTACGTGGGCCTCAACCACCTGGGCTGGCTGCGGGGGTTGCGGATCGACGGACGGGACGAGCTGCCGCGGCTGCTCGCCGACGAGGAGGCGCTCGGCTCCTTCGAGGAGGGCAGGCTCTTCGGCCCGGAATGGCTGCGCTCCCTGGGCGCGGTCCCCAACGAGTACCTTCACTACTACTACTTCAACCGGGACGCCGTGCGGGCCTACCGGTCGGCCGAGCGGACGCGCGGGGCCTATCTCCGCGTCCAACAGGGCGCCTTCTACCAGGAGATGGGGAAGCCCGGCACTCCGGCCCTCGCCGCCTGGCACCGTACGCTCGCCGACCGGGAGGCCACCTACATGGCGGCCAACCGGGAGGCCGCCGGGATCGGGGAGCGCGACGAGGAGGACCTGGAGTCGGGCGGCTACGAGAAGGTGGCGCTGGCCCTCATGCGGGCCATCACGCGGGGCGAACGGGCCACGCTGATCCTCAACGTCCGCAACGGCACGACCCTCGCCGCGCTCGACGCGGACGCGGTGATCGAGGTCCCCTGCTTCGTCGACGCGAACGGCGCCCACCCGGTGTCGGTGTCACCGCTGCCGTACCACGCGGTCGGCCTGGTGACGGCCGTGAAGGCGGTGGAGCGGGAGGTCCTCGCGGCGGCGGAGAGCGGTTCGCGGGCGACCGCCGTCAAGGCCTTCGCCCTCCATCCGCTGGTCGACTCGGTGACGGTGGCCCGCCGCCTGGTGGAGGGCTACACGGCGGAGCACGCGGGTCTGGCGTACCTACGGCACTGAGGCGGCGGCGGACACCGACGAAACCGTCGCGTGGGCATACGGCTGACGAACAACTTTACGAGGGCGGGGGTGCGGCCTAGGCTCCCGCCCCATGACCTCACAGCGCACGGGAGTTCGACGAGAGGTGGCCCGCGTCGTCGCGGTCTGCCTGCTGGCCGCCGGTCTGGTGGGAACCGCACCGGCGGCGGCCGGGACGCCGACGCCCGGTGACGGTCCGGCCGTCGTCCCCGTACAGACCACCGGGCCCGCGGACCGGCGGTTCAACCTGGTGTTCATGGGCGACGGCTACACCACGGCGGAGATGCCGGCGTTCCGCGCGGACCTCGACCGGCACCTCAACATCCTGTGGAGCATCGAGCCCTTCGCCTCGTACCGCTCGTACATCAACGTCTGGGCGGTGGAGGCCCCTTCGGCCGACTCGGGTGTGGACTGCGACCCCGGCCTGGACGCCCCCGCCCGCGACACGGCGCTCGACATGGGGTTCTGGGGCGGCTGCGATCCGAACAGCGTGCAGCGGCTGCTGACCGTCGACGGCCGGAAGGCCGCCGCGCTCGCCGATCTCGTCCCGGGCACGAGCGGCGCCAACCGGCAGATCGTCGCCCTCGCCCACAGCTCCACCTACGGCGGCGCGGGCGGCAGTTACGCCACCGCCTCCGGCGGCAACGCGCTCTCGTCCCTCATCACCCCGCACGAGATAGGCCATTCGCTCGGCGGCCTCCAGGACGAGTACGACTACTACGCGCGCGGCGTGCCCGGCGAGACGTACCCCGGCCCGGAGCCCTCCTCCGCCCACCACACCCTCCTGACCGAGCGCCAGATGCTGGGGCAGCGGGCCAAATGGTGGCGCTGGCTCGGCGAGGAGAGCGAGTCGGGCGGCGTCATCGGCCGCCACGAGGGCGGCATGTACAGCACGAGGGGCGTCTGGCGCCCCAGCCGCCACTCCCTGATGAAGACCCTCGGCTACGCCTTCGACCAGGTGGAGCGCGAGGTGATGGTCCGGGCGATCTCCGCCAAGGTGAACCTGGTCCAGGACCACACGCCGAACACCTCACCCGTCGGGGCGGACCGGACGGTGTGGGTCGACACCCTGCACCCGGCGGGCGGCGCGCTCGCCGTGACCTGGCGCCTGGACGGACGGACGCTGCCCACCCGCGGCGCGCGCACCGTCGACCTGCGCACCCTGCGCCTCTCCCCCGGGACGCACACGCTCACGGCGACCGTCACCGACCCGACGCCCTTCGTCCGCGACCCGGCGGTCCGCGCCTCGGCGGCGCTCACCCGGACCGTCGGCTGGACGGTGGACCCGGCCCTCACCACCGTGCGCGACGGGACCCCGGCCGCGTTCACCGGCCACACTCCCCTCGGGGCGCCCGTCGGCGCCCGGTCGGTCGTCCACGCCGACACCACCCATTCGCCGGACCGGACCCCGGCCGTGCGCTGGCGACTTGACGGCCGCCCCGTCACGACCGGGCCCAACGACCGTGATCTGGACCTGCGTTCGCTGCCGATGGCCAAGGGCACCCACACCCTGACGGCACGTATCGCGGGTACCGACGAGGAATTGCGCTGGACCGTGGACGCCCGCCCGGCGACGGCCTCCTACGCACTCTCGGAACCCCTGCGCACGGTGGAGCGGCACGGCCGGCCCGTGGAGTACGTGTACGACGGTCCGTTCACCATGCGGCTGACCGCACGGGACGACCAGGAGGGGGCGGTGGTGAGCCAGTTCCGGGTCGACGGCGACGGCTGGTACACGTACTACGGCTGGCCGACGGACGCGGACGCGCCGTTCCGCTTCTCGCCGGGCGGCACGGTGATCGACGGCCTCGTGTACGGGAAGCTGGGCCGGAGCCGTGCGGTGCCCTGGGACGACGCGACCCCCGACTACGGCACCCACAGGATCGAGTACCGCACGATCGACGCGGCCGGCAACATCGGCGGGACCGGCGAATTCCTGGTGTCGCTGGTGGAGCCCTAGGGGGTGTCGCACGCAGCCCGCGACGGGAGGAGGCCCCGCCGACATGTCGGCGGGGCCTCCTCCCGTACGGATCGGATCAGGGCTTGCGGGCCACCGCGGCCCAGCCCGGGATGGGCTCGTCGCCCGGCACCGGGACCGGCTCGCCCAGCTCCGGATGCCACTCGGCGGTGAGCGAGACCCCGGGCTCGACGAACTCGAGGCCGTCGAAGAACGCGGCGAGCTCGTCCCGCGACCGCGGCCGCAGGGTCAGCCCGCGCGCCTTGTACATCGCGACCGCCTCCGCCGCGCCCACGGGGTTGAAGTCCCCGGTGACATGGGAGAGGACCAGGTAGCTGCCCGGCGCGAGCTGGTCCACGAGCTTGCGGACCAGGTCGTACGCGTTGTCCTCGTCCCCCACGAAGTGCAGCAGGGCGAGCATCGACAGCGCGATGGGCTGATCGAAGTCAAGGACCTTTCCGGCCCTTTCGAGGATGATCTCGGGTTCGCGGGCGTCCGCCTGGATGTACTCGGTGGCCCCTTCCGGGGTCGAGCGCAGCAGGGCGGCCGCGTGCGCGAGCACGATCGGGTCGTTGTCGCAGTAGACGATGCGGGACTCCGGCGCGGCCTCCTGCGCGATCTGGTGCAGGTTGGGCTCGGTCGGGATGCCCGTACCGATGTCGAGGTACTGGCGGACGCCGTGGGCGCTGAGCCAGCGGATGGCGCGGTGCATGAAGGCCCGGTTGACGCGGGCCATGTCCCGGCCTCGGGCGTCGACGGTGAGCAGCTGGCGTGCCATCGCCTCGTCGACCGGGTAATTGTCCTTGCCGCCCAGGAACCAGTCGTACATGCGCGCCGGATGCGGCGTGCTGGTGTCGATCCGTATCTCACTCCGCGGGGATGCGGGGTCCTGGGTCATCGGCGCTCCTGGTCGGGATGAACGAGTGGCACTACAACAAGAGTTACGCGACGGTAGGGGTGGGGCGGAAGGGGTCAGGTGAGCAGAAAGTCAGCCTGACCGGATTTGGCCCCCTGGATGAAAGCTGCGATCTCCCCGTGGGTGTAGATGAGCGCTGGTCCCTCAGGGTCTGCGGACTGTCGCACGGCGACTCTGCCGTCGGCCAGCTTCATGGCCTCCACGCAGTTGCCCCCGTTCCCGCCGCTCCACGGCTTGTGCCAGCCCTCGGCACCTAGCTCAGCGGCGGGCATGCCGTTGTATATGCGATCCATTCACAGCTCCTTGCGGAGATTCCGGAGAATCTCCTTCGTGCGTTGTGCAGTCGCGGCCTGAGCCGCCATGCGGTCCATGACCTCCAGGTGGGATGCCACCTCGGGGCGCGCGTCGAGATAGACGGCGCCGGTCAGGTACTCGCTGTAGACCATGTCCGGCAGTTCGGGCATGGCGAAGCGGAAGAGGACGAACGGTCCGTAGGTGCCGGGGTGGTGGCCGGACGCGAACTCCGCGATCTGCAGGGTGACGTTCGGCAGCTCCGACGCTTCGAGCAGCCGGTCGAGCTAGTCGCGCATCACTTCGGGCCCGGCGCCGACCGGTCGGCGGAACACCGTCTCGTCCATGATCACCCAGAACTTCGGGGCGTCCTCCCTGGTCAACAGGGACTGCCGCTCCATCCGTAGGGCTACATGCCGCTCGGCGTCCTCGTCCTTGCCGGCATCACTGCCGCCACCGACCGCCCCGCTGCGCAGAATGGCGCGGGCGTATTCCTCGGTCTGGAGCAGACCGGGGACGAACTGGGGCTCGTAGGCCCGGATGAGGCTGGCGGCCCCCTCCAGGCTGACGTACATGGAGAACCAGCCGGGCAGCACGTCGTGGAACCGCTGCCACCAGCCGGGGAGATTGGCCTCCTCCGCGAGGGCGATGAACCCCTCGGCCTCGGAGTCCGTGATCCCGTACTCCCTCAACAGGAGCTGCACGTACGGAATCTTCAGCGCGACTTCGGCGGTCTCCATCCGCCGGACGGTGGCCGGGGCCACCCGGAGGATCTTCGCGGCCTCTTCCCTCTTCAGGCCGGCCCGCTCCCGCAGATCCTGCAGGCGCCTACCGAGAACGACCTGTCCCACCGTGGGGGCGGACCGCGGCTCGCTCACTCTCAGACCTCCCCGACGCACTGTTTCGACGAGTGTGCCACGAAGCAGGGCCAGAGAGAACACAGCACTCTGGAATTTTCAGAGTGCCACTTGCCAAGTGTCCGACTCAGGAGGACAGTGTTCCGGTGTGAACCAGTACACGCTGCCGCCGTGCGCCACCGCGCCACGGCGACAGCGCCGTACGGCACTCCTGCCCCTTGTTGTGAGGAACCGGTCGTGGCTTCTGGTAACGCGCAGCCTTCAGGTCTCATGAGTCCGCGAGTCATGGCCCAGCGCCCGCAGCCCCAGACCGATGGTGTCCGCCGCTTCGCCTACGAGCTCCCCGCCCTCACCTCGTCGGTCGCGCGCGCCCGCCGGCTCGCGGAGGAACGGCTCATCCTCTGGGGCTGCGGCCCCGACATCCGCGACACGGTGGCCCTGGTCGTCTCCGAACTCGTCACCAACGCCGTGGTGCACACCGCCAGCGACCGCTTCATATGCGAGCTCCGCGAGGGCGAGGACACGCTGCGGATAGCCGTGCGCGACGAGGGCGGCCCGGCGGGACCGCGGATACGCGACTGCGGCGAGGACGAACGCGGCCGCGGACTCCTCATCGTCGACGCGCTGTGCACCGCCTGGGGCGCCGAGCGCACCGGACACGGAACGGCCCAGGTCGTCTGGGCGGAACTGGCCCACGGCATGGGGGAAACGTGCTGAGGTCGATGGCCACCCGCATGATCCCGCTGCTCCCCGGCACCCGCAGGTCCCCGGTCGGCGAACGCCTTCCGGAACCCCGCCGCTCCGCCGAACTCCGCCCCGGCACCCGAGGCGCCACCGGCTCCACCCACCCCCGTGAACTGGGCGCCACCCGCCTCGCCGTCCCCGTAGGGCTGCACACCGGCCTCGGCTGCGACGCCGTCGGTGTCCCCGCCCGCTTCGGCTTCAAGATCCTCTCCCGCCTCCCCGCCAAGGGCTGCGTCTACGCCGACTCCGACTGGTGGTGGTGGCTGGTCCCGGCCGGCTCCGACCATGACGTCACCTGGCCGCTGCCCGCCTGCTATGCGCGGGGCGCCGAGATCCCGGACCGCCGGCCGCGCCTCATCCACCACCCCGACGGCACCTCCCCCTACACCCCGCCGATCCCCCTCTACCTGCTGGTCTGCCAGCTCACGGGCATCGCGCCGTCCTGGGCCGGACCGCCGGTGAGCAGCGCACTCTGACCCGCACGGCAACACCGGGCCGTACACGGCGACCACCCTCCGCACACGGCCGGTGACGGTACAGGATCGGACCGTCCCCGCCCCGCGTGACCCCTGAACACATAGGCTCGGGGACATGTTCACCCCGCAGGGTCCCAGCCTCCGCGAGCTGACCGTCCAGGCCCTCTCCTCCGTCGAGCACGGCTACGACCTGCTCGCGAACAAGTTCGACGCGACGCCCTTCCGCACCTCCGAACGCCTCCTGACCGCCGTCACCCACACTCTGGAGACCCTCGGCCCCTTCGACTCCGGCCTCGACGTCTGCTGCGGCACCGGCGCCGGACTGGGCGTCCTCCGCTCGGTGTGCGCGGGCCCGGTCACCGGCGTCGACTTCAGTACGGGCATGCTGACCCGGGCCCGCGAGGCCCACCCCACCGCCGGCCTGGTCCGCGCCGACGCCCTGGCGCTGCCCTTCGCACCCGTCTTCGACCTGGCGGTCAGCTTCGGCGCCTTCGGCCACTTCCTGCCGGACGAGCAGCGCACCCTGTTCGCCCAGGTCCACGCCTCCCTGCGCCCCGGCGGCACGTTCGCCTTCCCCATCGGGGCCCCGCCCCGGGTCGGCTCCCGCCTCTACTGGATCCTGTGGGGCTTCGACGCCACGATGCGCGTCCGCAACGCGGTCTGGCGCCCACCGTTCGTCATGTACTACCGCACCTTCCGCCTCGGCGACGTCCGCGCCCGCCTGGAGGACACGGGCTTCGAGGTCACGTTCATGTCCGTCGACACCCTGGGCACCCGCGAGGACGGAAGCCCGCGGTGCCGCCTGGTGGTGGCACGCAGGAAGTAGGAACCGCTACCCGACGTCGCCGCTCCAGAAGAGGGCGGGCCGGTCGGGGCCGACCTTCACCTCGACGTCGAGTACGAGCTTCCCGGCCGGCGGCATGTCGAATCCGTAGCCGCCCACGGCCTTCTTTCCGGGCAGCAGGGTGCCCGAGAGCCCGAGTCCCAGATGGGGCGGCGCGCCGCCGAACACCCGAGCGCCCTCCCGGCCCTCGCCGTCCCTGACCTGCACCACCACGGTGGCGAGGTCCAGCCGCTGGTCGCCACCGTTGTGGACGGTGATCTGCAGGGCCACCGCCTGGTTGCCCTCCATGTGCCCGGCCGCGGAGTCCGACGGTGTGAACGGGGCCGGCGCCGACACGGTGACCTCGACCCCGTCCTCGTACCCCTGCGTCTGACCGAAGGCACGCGTGTCCCCCTCACCGGCGGCGGCGCGGGAGGCGGGCGAGGACGGCGTGGGCGGGCTGGAGGTCCGCGGCGTGCTGGACGGCCCGGACGGTGACGCCGACACGGGGGGCGGCGGGGGCGAGTCACCCGCCGTCCCCCCGCCGCGGTCGCCACCGCCGAAGGCTCCCGCGCCGATCAGGACGCCCACGAGGCCGACGACGAGGACCAGCCCGCCCACCACAGCGACGAGAAGGACCCGCCTGCGGAGCGGCGGGGGATCCTGTGCCGACGGGGTGCTCAGCGGGCCGGAGGGCGGGCCCGCAGGTGGTCTGCCGCCGTCCGACGGCGTCTGTCCGGGAGTCCGTCCTTCGACCATGGCGTGCCTCCGCCGCTCGCACGACGGCATGGGCCGCCGCGCGGTTCAGGCCTTCTTGACCACGCTGGACTTGAGCTGCATGGCGCCGAAGCCGTCGATCCTGCAGTCGATGTCGTGCCCGTCGACGCCGTCGACCAGGCGGATGTTGCGCACCTTGGTGCCCGCCTTGATCCCGGAGGGGTTGCCCTTGACCTTGAGGGCCTTGACGACGGTCACCGTGTCGCCGTCGTTCAGCACGTTGCCGACGGCGTCCTTGATCACGCGCTCCCCCGCCTCCGCACCTCCGGCGGCGCTCGCGCCGTCGGCGGCCGGCACCCACTCGTGTCCGCATTCGGGGCACACCACCAGATTGTTCATCTCGTAGGTGTACTCGCTGGAGCACCGGGGACAGGCGGGAATGTTCTCGATCACTCCCCCAGGATAGGCGGCCGTCCCCGCTGCCGCCCTGGGCCACCGGGGCACCGCACACCACGCGAAATGCCGGTCGATACGAGATCGACCGGCATTTCCACTGGTGTCCGAGGGGGGACTTGAACCCCCACGCCCGATAAAGGGCACTAGCACCTCAAGCTAGCGCGTCTGCCATTCCGCCACCCGGACAAGGTGTCTGCCGCTGCGGGGTTTCCCTCGCGGCGACAGATGTAACTCTACCAGGGGTTCCAGGTGGCTTTCACCAGCGTTTTCCGTGGTCAGTGGGGTGGAGCCGGCCCACTGACCTTGATCAAGTCCGGATTCTCCCGACCGCGCGTACGGGGTGCCGCCGCCCGCTCACACAGAGTGCGCCGGGACGGTGTCCGGAGACCTCGAACCCTCTGGTCAGGGGTGCACACCCGGGACGGCGAGGAGCCGGCCTGAGGCCGAGGCCATCGGGCGGGTCAGTGGCCCTTCTCCCGCAGCGAGTGGAGGTGGGCGCTGGACTTGCGGGCGAAGGCCAGCGACTCGACGGGGTTGTCGTGCTCGGCCTGCCAGTGGTGGGCGTGGCGGCCGTGACGGGTGCGGTTGACCGCCGACATGAAGCGCCGGTAGTCGATGTCGCCGTCACCGACGTCCGTCATCCGGTAGCCGTAGGGGACGGCGGAGTCGTCCCGGTCGCCGTCCTTCACGTGGAAGAGCGGATAGCGGTGGGGCTGGTCGAGGACGTAGTCGAGCGGGTCGAACGGGGCGGGGGTGCCGTCCGGGCGGACCGAGTAACGGTACTGGCCGACGTACGCCCAGAAGATGTCCATCTCCAGGTACACCAGGTCGGGGTCGGTCTCGGCGAGGAGGACGTCGTAGAGGCGTACGTCGGGGCGGTCGCCGGCGAAGGAGAACTCCTCCGAGTGGTTGTGCTGGTAGAACTTCATGCCGCGCTTCCTCGCCGCGGCCCCGAACCGGTTGAACTCCTCGGCGCACCGCTTCCAGCCGTCGACGGTGGAGCCGTAGCGCCAGGGCCCGGAGGCCGTGCCGATGTGGGGCAGGCCCAGGGCGGCCGCGTCGTCGAGGACGCGGTCGAGGTTCTGGGCGAAGGTGTACGCGCCGGGGTCGTTCGCGTAGTAGCCGACATGGCTGCCGATCGGGCGCAGACCGTGGTCGCGCGTGAGGCGCTTGAGCTGGGCGAGGCTGATGGGGCCGGCGGAGCCCTGGCTGTATCCGGCGTACTCGACCTCGTCGTAGCCGTACTTCTGCAGCTCGGCGAAGACGGCGGCGAAGCCGAGGGTCGCGACCTTGTCGCGCAGCGAGTAGAGCTGGATGCCGAGGCGACCGGGCGGCAGGACGGGACGGCCGTGACCATGGCCCGACGCTGCGGTGCCCTCTGCCGCCGCGGCGGCGGGGGCCGCCGCCCCGAGCAGCGCGGCGGCGGTCGCGCCGGCGGCGACGCCCAGCATGTTCCGCCGGCTGAGCCTGTGGACGAGCTCGGGGTCGTGGGCGGCTTCGGTACGGCGAGTGCGACTCATCTGTGGATAACTCCTTGGCTGTCGGAAAGGCCTGCTTCACTGGATTCGGCTGGAGGGATCAGCGGGGCTCCGGAGCGATCCGGAGACTTCGGAGGGACCGCAAGGATCGGAGGGATCCGGAGCGGTCGGAGGGATTCGGTCGGCTGCGCGGGTTCAGGTCGAGGTCTCCGTGACTCCGGCCAGCCTGAGCAGCAGGTTCTTCACATCGGTGGCCGCGACGCGGCCGTCCAGGGCGCGGGGGGTGGAGCACAGGATGAGCGGACCTTCGTCGTCGCTCGCGGGGAGGCGGCCATGGCTGCCGCGAAGAGGTGAGGGGTCGAGAGGGACGACCGCGAGCCGGTATCGCATACCGAGCTTCTTGCGGGCGATCTCCCTGGCGGCCTTGATCCGCACGTAGGGGTCGAGCGGGTCCATGAGGAGTTCGGCGGGGTCGTAGCCGGGCTTGCGGTGGATCTCGACGAGCTGCGCGAAGTCGGGGGCGCGGGCGTCGTCGAGCCAGTAGTAGTACGTGAACCAGGCATCGGGCTCGGCGAGCGCTACCAGCTCCCCCGAGCGCGGATGGTCGAGGCCGTGTTCCTTCTTGCCGTCGTCGTCGAGGAGCCGCTCCAGACCGGGGAGGTCGGCGAGGGCTTCCCGGACGGCCGGCAGGTCGGTGGGGCGCTTGACGTAGACGTGGGCGATCTGATGATCGGCGACGGCGAACGCCCGGGAGGTCATGGGGTCCAGGTACTCCATGCCGTCCTGGGTGTGGACCTCCAGGAGGCCGGCCCGCCGCAGGGCGCGGTTGATGTCGACGGGGCGCTCGACCCGGGTGATGCCGTATTCGGAGAGGACCACGACCGTACGGCCTTCGGCCCGCGCCTCCGCGAGAAGCGGCGCGAGGACGGTGTCGAGCGCGGCCGCGGCCCGGAAGGAGCGCGGGTCGTCGGGGCCGTAGCGCTGGAGGTCGTAGTCCAGGTGCGGGACGTAGCAGAGGGCGAGGTCGGGGCGCCGGGTGCGAAGGATGTGACGGGTGGCGGCGACGATCCAGCGGCTGGAGACGAGGTCGGCGCGGGGGCCCCAGAAGTGGAAGAGGGGGAAGGTGCCCAATTTCTCGGTGAGTTCGTCGTGCAGGGCCGGAGGCCGGGTGTAGCAGTCGGGTTCCTTGCGTCCGTCTGCGTAGTAGACGGACGCAAGGAACCCGA
>NZ_LIPQ01000202.1:12458-12675 GCF_001418135.1 Streptomyces aureus | reverse complement strand
GCTGGGGTGGGTACGGACAGGTGGGGGCGCCGGTGGCGAAGCCGCGGCCGACGTGTCCGGTTTCGCGTGTTCACATCGGCATTGACCGGATATTCACCGGGCAGTGATCCCTTCTCCGGTGATCACCGCACGGCCTCAGGGGGTACTCATGGCAGCCAGGCCACTCGTTCCGCGTCAGCTCAACGAACGGCTCCAGGCGCTCATCCAGGAGGCCGGC
>NZ_LIPQ01000202.1:0-12453 GCF_001418135.1 Streptomyces aureus | reverse complement strand
CTCGACCTGCGGTACGACAAGACGTCGGTGGCGCGCTGGCTGCGCGGGCAGCAGCCGCGGGGGCGCGCGCCGGGGATCATCGCCGAGGCCCTCGGCCGCAAGCTGGGCCGTACGGTCACGATCGACGAGGTCGGCATGGCCAACGGCCGCAACCTCGCGGCCGGGGTGGGGCTCCAGTTCGCGCCGACCGTGCCCGGAGCGATCGAGCAGGTCTGCGAGCTGTGGCGCAGCGACGTGGGCCGCCGCGACTTCCTCTCCGGCTCCACGGTCGCGGCCTCCGCGCTCGTCGAGCCCAGCCGGGACTGGCTGATCACGGGCCCGGACACCCACGTGGCCCGGATGGCGGGGGCGCGTGTCGGAGTCGCGGACGTGGCGGCCGTACGGGAGATGACGGCGGCGCTCGTCGACCTCGACCGGCGGTTCGGCAGCGGGCATGTGCGCCCGGTGGTCGTCCACTACCTCAACAGCGTGGTGTCGGGGATGCTGTCCGGCTCGTACCGGGAGGCCGTCGGCCGGCAGCTGTTCGCGGCGGTCGCCCGACTGACCGAACTCGCCGGGTACATGGCGGTGGACACGGGCGAACCGGGTCTCGCCCAGCGGTACTACATCCAGGCGCTGCGGCTCGCGCAGGCCGCCGGCGACCGGGGCTACGGCGGCTACGTCCTCGCCGCCTCCATGAGCCACCTCGCCGCGCAGCTCGGAAACCCCCGGGAGATCGCCCAGTTGGCGCGGGCCGCGCAGGAGGGGGCGCGGGGGAAGGTGCCGCCGCGCGCGGAGTCGATGTTCCACGCGGCCGAGGCGCGCGGGCACGCCCTGCTCGGGGACCTCAGCGCCTTCGAGACGGCGGCCGGCCGTGCCGTACGCGCCCTGGAGCAGGCCGATCCGGAGTCGGGCGACGACCCGGCGTGGATCGCGCACTTCGACCAGGCGTACCTGGCGGACGAACTGGCGCACTGCTACCGGGACCTGGGGCAGGCGGAGGCCGCGGCGCGGGCTGCGGAGGAGTCGATCGCCGGACACCCGGAGACGCGTGCGCGGCGCCGGGCCATCGGCCTCGCCCTGCTCGCCTCGGCGCAGGTCCAGCAGCGCGAGGTGGAGCAGGCCTGCCGCACGGGCACGCGCGCGCTCGAACTGCTCGGCACGCTGAGGTCGTCGAGGGGGGCGGAGTACCTGGAGGACCTGCGGGAGCGTCTGGAGCCGTACGCGGGGGAGGCGGTGGTACGGGAGTTCGGGGCGCGCATGGAGCTCTACGCCGCGTAGTCCCTGCTGGGGGCGGTGCCGTTCAAGAAGGTTGTGTAACCGGGCTCACACGTGTGTGCGGAGCCCCGGGCGCACCCGGTAGCGTGGGCCGACGATTCCGTAGGTCCATCAGTAGGAGTCCCGGTGACGCAGAACGGACAGGGTCCGGAGCCGCAGTACCCGGCGGTGCCCCCCGCGCAGAACGCCCCAGGGGGAGCACAGCCGTACGGTGGCGCCTGGGGTCCCGCCGGCGCGGCGCCGGGCGGGCAGCCGCTGCCGCCCGCGCAGCCCCTGCCTCCGGAGGCGGCGCCGGGCGGCGCCGCCGACACGCAGTCCACCCAGTACCTGCCGCCGGTCCCGCCGCAGGGTGCGCCGCCGCAGCCGGGCTACGGCTATCCGGGGCCGGGCGCCCCGGGCGGCGCGGACATGCAGGCGACCCAGCACATGGCGCCGGTCCAGGGCGGGATGCCGCCGGTGGCGCCGGTCCAGGGCGGGATGCCCCCCGTGCCGGGCGGAATGCCGCAGGCGCCGGGGCAGCAGCCGGGCTACGGGTACCCGCAGCAGGCGCCGGGCGGGATGCCGCAGGCCGGTCAGCGGCCCGGGTACGGCTTTCCGCCGCCGGCCGGGGACATGCAGGCCACCCAGCACATCGCGCCCGTGCCGCCGCAGCCGGGCGGGGGTGCCCAGACCCAGTTCCTGGGCACCGGGCCGCTCCAGGCGCAGGGCCCCGGGCCCGCGGGCGCCTCCGACGCGACCCAGTACATCGCCCCCGTACCGGCGCAGGAGCCCGGTGAGCGGCAGCCGCCCGCCGAGTTCGACAATCTCTTCCGTACGGAGGCCCCGCGGGCGCCGCAGGCCCCGCAGCAGCCGCACGCGCAGGCGTACCAGCAGCCCGCCCCCGCCCCGTACCAGCAGCAGCACCAGCCGCCGCAGCACCAGCAGCACCACCAGCCGCCGGCGCCCCCGCAGCAGTACGCGTACGAGGGCGCCTACTACGACGACGGCGCCGACCCCGAGCCCCCGCGCCGCAAGTCCCCGGTCGCGCTGATCGCCGCCGTCGTCGTCGGCTGCGCGGTCGTCGGCCTCGGTGCCGGCGCGCTGCTCAGCGGTGGCGACGAGGACAAGGACCCCAAGAAGGGCACCCAGAACGTGGCGGAGAGCTCCGCCGCCCCGTCCGGCGAGGCGTCGACCGCGCCCTCCGAGAAGCCGGCCGACCCCGCGGAGCCGCAGGCGCAGGAGCTGAGCAAGCTCCTCGCGACCAGTAGCAACAGCCGTGACACGGTGATCAGCTCGGTCGAGTCCATCAAGCAGTGCAAGAACCTGGACAAGGCCGCGAGCGACCTGCGGGGCGCCGCCGAGCAGCGCCGGAGCCTGGTGACCAAACTCCAGTCGCTGTCGGTGGACAAGATCCCGGACAACCCGGCCCTGACGGCCTCGCTCATCAAGGCCTGGCAGGCCTCGGCGTCCGCGGACGACCACTACGCGGCCTGGGGCGACCAGATGAAGGACAAGAAGGCCTGCAAGGGCGGCAAGGCCCGCTCGACCAACCACTTCCTCGCGGCGAACAACAAGAGCGGCGAGGCCACCGCGGCCAAGAAGCAGGCGGCCTCGCTGTGGAACCCGACGGCCGCGAAGTACGGCCTGGAGAAGCGGACGTACACCCAGCTGTAGCCGCGGCCCGGCGGCGGTCCGGGGAGGGGCTCAGGGGGCGGTCAGGACGGTCTCGCCGACATCGACGAAACCGGGCCGCTGTGCCACGAGCTGCCCTTTGCGGACCACCTGGAACGTCACCTCGCGGTTGACGATCCGGGGGAAGCCCGGGGCGCCGAGCAGGTCCTCGTACTTCCAGCGCAGGGGCGGGGTCAGGCCGCCGGTGTCGATCCGGGCGCCCCGGTCGAGGGCGAACGCGATCTGGGTGGCGGTGATCTTGTCGGCGTCGAGGGACTCGACGACCGTCTTGAGGACCGTGTAGGCGATCCAGGTGGTCTGGACGCCCGCGTCGGCCGGGTCGACCCGGTTGTCGGCGAAGGCGTGCTCCTGGATGACCTTCCGCATCGGCGCCCAGCTCTCGTCGGACGCCTCCGGGTACCAGCCGGTGACGAACGCGCCCTCGAAGGGGCTGTGGGCGCCGCCGGTGCGGTCGATCACGGGCTGGCCGACGCTGCCGAGGACGGACGAGATCCGCACGCCGTCCTTCTTCGTACCGGAGCCGCCACCGGAGCCGTCGCCCGAGCCGTCGCCGTTCCCGCTGTCGCCGTCGCTCTCCTGCTGCGGGAGGCGGCGGAAGGAGTCGAAGAAGGTCTGGGTGCGTTCGCCGAGCACCGCGGTGACGCAGCCGTCCTCGTCACCGGCCTTCTCGCGGGCCTTGACGGCGGGCTCGGTGTACTCGGCGGCGTCCTCGACGGCGGGGATGTCGATGGCGCTGCGGTGGCTCGCCTTGCGCAGGCCGGAGTTGAGGAGCTCGGGGAGCTTGTCGCCGGCGAGGGTGTCGGGCCGGACGAGGGAGACCTTGCGGCACGACGCGGCGAGCTGCATGCCGTGACCGGCGATGAGCGAGGCCTGGCCGCCGTTGACGGGGTAGGAGAGCGGGCTGGTGAACTCGTTCTCGGTAATGCCGTAGCCGCCGATGTACGGAATGCCCGCGGCTTCCAGGGGGGCCATGAAGGCGCGCCCGTTCTGGCTGTACGAGCCGACGACGGCGACCGCCTTCTCCCGCACGGCCCGGCGGGCGCAGGCGGCGGCGCCGGCGGTGGTGTTGTGCTCGTTGCAGGTGAGGATGCGCAGCTCGTGGCCGTCGATGCCGCCCTGGGAGTTGACCCAGCGGGCGTAGGTCTGCGCCATGGCGGGCATTCCGGGCATATTGGTGGCACGGGTCTGGTCGGGAGCCCACGTCATCACGGTGACGGGCTCCCTGGAACCCCCCGTGGTTCCAGGGAGCATGCCACAACCGGTGAGCAACGAGGCTCCGGCCGTCGCGGTCGTGACGTACGCGAGGAGTGAGGTCAGTCGCCGTCCGGTCATGGACACGCACATTTCCGCCTCACGGGTAACGCGGGAGTGAGCATGGTTCAACGCGGGGTGACGTGAAGGTGAATTACGGGGGCGACGAGGGGTCGGCTCCGGTTACCGGACAAGGGAACGTACGATCGAAACGTGTCCAGTCCAGTCTCCGGTTCGGTTAACTCTTCCCGTCGCGGCCGTCGCTCCTCCACCATGGGCGGCATGCCGCTCAACGACATGCCGTGGTGGCGCTGGCGCAGCAACGTGCGCTCGGCGCTGCACATGCTCTCCGACCCCGGGTTCCACGAGACCACCTGGCTGGCCGGCCTCGACGGGTACGGCGACGTCACCGACGCCGTCTACCGCCTGGTCGAGGACACCTGGCTCGACAACTGGTCCGCCGAGAAGTACGTCGGCTCGATCTTCCGCGACACCGGCGAGGCCGCCCTCGTCGACGTCGCCGTCCTCCGGGTGCTGCGCATCATGCACCAGGTGGGCCCCGACGCCCCCGTCTCCGCCTACCTCCAGCACCCCGGGTGGCCCGAGGCCGTACGGGCCGCCCGCGAGGCCCACGTACGCCTCGCGCAGGCCGACGGGGAGGACCCGGACACGCCGCCGCGCTCCCTCGACGTGCTGCACATCATGACGGGGTCCGCCTGACGGACGGTGGGTCACCGCGCACCTCCGGATATGGCAGGCTGACGGGATGACCGACCAGTACGTCCTCACCCTCTCGTGCCCCGACAAGCAGGGCATCGTGCACGCCGTGTCGAGCTACCTCTTCATCACCGGGTGCAACATCGAGGACAGTCAGCAGTTCGGAGACCGCGACACCGGGCTCTTCTTCATGCGGGTCCACTTCTCGGGCGAGGCTCCCGTGAACGTCGACAAGCTGCGGGCGAGCTTCGCCGCGGTCGGCGACTCCTTCGAGATGGACTGGCAGATCAATCGCGCCGACCAGCGCATGCGGATCGTCCTCATGGTGTCGAAGTTCGGCCACTGCCTGAACGATCTGCTGTTCCGCTCGCGGATCGGGGCGCTGCCGGTCGAGATCGTCGCCGTCGTCTCCAACCACACCGACTTCGAGGAACTCGTCGCCTCGTACGGGCTGCCTTTCCGGCACATCCCCGTCACCAAGGACACCAAGGCGGAGGCCGAGGCCGAACTCCTGGACCTGGTCCGCGAGGAGAACGTCGAGCTGGTCGTCCTCGCCCGCTACATGCAGGTCCTCTCCGACGACCTCTGCAAGCAGCTCTCCGGGCGGATCATCAACATCCACCACTCCTTCCTGCCGAGCTTCAAGGGCGCCAAGCCCTACCACCAGGCGCACGCGCGCGGTGTGAAGCTGATCGGCGCGACCGCGCACTACGTGACGGCCGACCTCGACGAGGGCCCGATCATCGAGCAGGAGGTCGAGCGGGTCGGCCACGAGGTGACCCCCGACCAGCTGGTCGCGATCGGCCGCGACGTGGAGTGCCAGGCGCTGGCCCGCGCGGTGAAGTGGCACGCGGAGCACCGCATCCTGCTGAACGGCCGCCGCACGGTGGTCTTCGCGTAACACCCGCCACCGCGCGCGACCTACAGCCGGCTCAGCGACGCCGCCGCGGACAGGACGTCACCGATCGCCTCGCGGTCGCCGTCCTGTCCCGCCGCCGCTTCCTCCGGGGAGATGTGCCCCGCCACCAGCTGGCAGAACTCCACCCCGTCCATCGCCACCTGCGCCACCACACGCTCCGGCGAGCCGAGCGCCGCCGGTTCGCCAGGGCGCCCGGAAGCAGCCGGGCCGCCAGGTCGATCATGCTGTGCAGATGCGCCCCGCTCGGCGCCGCGTACGGGTACGCCACCGCGTTCGCGATGTCGTCCGCGTGCACCCAGCACTCGAACGCCCGCTCAAGCAGCGAGTCCCGCAGCGGCAGCGCGAAGTCCTTGTACGTGACCGTCAGGTCCGCCACACCGCGCCCCGCGAACGACACCGTGCGGATCAGCGTGTGGCTCTGGTCCCGCCACGGGCCGCGGATGGAGCGGTTCGGCGGCCGGTCCAGGCCCGACCAGAGCGCCTCCGTCCGCTCCGAAGGGGACAGCTCCGGGGTCCCCGCGCCCAGCGGGTCCTCCAGGCCGAGCGCCGCCGACACGAGCCCGTCCACCGCGAGGAGATGCCCCATGACACCGGCGACCGTCGCCTTCCGGCGGACGATCCGGCCCTCCTCGTACCACTTCAGCCGGACCGGCGCGTGCCACTCCGACTCGCCGATGTCCCGGAGCAGGGCGTCGAGCCGCGCGGTCTCCGCGTCGTACGGCGTGACCCACTCCGGCACCGGGATGCGCGCCGGCCGCCGGCCCAGGCAGTTCTCGAGCACCCGGGACCGCAGCAGCGGGTCGAGGTCCAGATCGCGGTCCTCGTGCAGCAGCGCCACCGCGTCCCGCAGCCGCAGCGCCTCGTCCGCGCACGGCGCGCAGGCCGTCAGGTGGTCCTCGACGGCCTGCGTCTCCCCGGGCGAACACGCCGAAAGGGCCCAGGCCCCGAGAAGGGACTTGAGCACCCCGTGCGTCAGGACGGGTACGGCGGGCTCGGGTTCCACCCCGGGCTTCTCCTCTTCCGGCGCTTCACCCGGGTCGGCCGTCAGGTCCGCGTGGTCGTCCGCCGCCCGACGTGGTCCCGGTATCCACGGGGCGCGTGCGACGTCGTCCCCGTCGTCGCCGTTCGCCCGGGTCACCGCGCCCGTCCGTAGCCGGGCGGACCGCCGCCCTCGGAGAAGGGCCGGTTCGCCGAGGAGAGCAGCTGGAGTCCGAGGCGCAGGCGCCGCCGTGCCTCGTCCTCGGTGACGCCGAGGTCGGCGGCGGTCTGCCGGTAGTCCCGCCGCTGGAAGTACGCCAGTTCGAGCGCGGCCCGCAGCGGCGTCGGCATGGACGTCACGATGTAGTCGGCGCGGGCCGCGACCGAGGCCCGCCGGACCTTCTGCTCCAGCTCCTCCGCCGAACCCCGGCCCGTCTCCGCGTACGCCGTCGTCTCGGCCTGCCGCAGCCGGTGGACGGCCTGCCGCTGTGTCAGCTTGGCCACCCACGAGCGCAGGTTCCCCTGCTTGGGGTCGTACGCGTCCGGGTTCTCCCAGATGTAGCCGAAGACCTCGCGGGTGATCTGGTCGGCCGCGTCGTCGTCGTCGAGGACCCGGTGGGCGAGGCTGTGCACCAGGGCGGCGAACCGGTCGTACAGCTCGCCGAGCGCGGCCGCCTCGCCGCGCGCCAGCCGCTGCTGCATCCTGCGGTCCCAGCGCGGTGGTGTGTCCATCGCCATCCGACCCTCGCCCCTCCCGGCTCCGGCGGCTCTCCGTCTCTACTCCAAAGTAGTGTGCCGCTCCGACAACGCACCCGTGTTTGCCGCAAGTGCGCCCTTGACGCGGGCCCGGATGGTAAGGAAAGCGTCATCCCCGCGCCCGCGGGTTTCGGAACGTCCCGACGGGGCAGGCGGCGACCGTGACGACGATCGAGGTCGACGAGAACGAGTACGGCTCCTGGACGGTGTTCCGTGTACGGGGCGAAATGGACCTGGTCACCTCGCCCCGGATACGCCGCCGCGTCCACGACGCCGTGGCGGGTGGCCGCCACGACCTGGTGATCGACCTGTCCGCGGTGCGGTTCTGCGACTCCAGCGGGGTGGGCGTGCTGATCGCGGCCCGCCGGCTGCTCCGCTCCTGCGGCGGCCGGCTGCGCCTGATCCTCCCCGAGGACCGGGACGGCCACGTCGGCCGGGTCCTCACCGCGCTCGGCGTCCGGCGCCTCTTCGAGGTGTACGAGGACGTGCCGGGGGCGCTGACGGGGACGCCGGAGCCGACGGGGACGCCGGATCTCGCCGACGTGACCGTGCCCAGACAGCAGGTCACCGACCGAATCGCTCCCTGAGCTTGTACTTGAGCACCTTCCGCAGCGTCTCGTTGCGGGGGAGCGCGTCCACCACCTCCAGCTGCTCCGGCAGCTTGTGGACCGACAGGCCCGCCTCCCGCAGGAAGGCGGTCACCAGCGGGAGGGTCAGCGGGCCCGCTCCCGGGGGCTGTTCGACGACGGCGCAGACGCGCTCGCCGCGCTCGGCGTCCGGGAGGCCTATGACGGCGGCGTCGCCGACGTCCGGGTGCCGGTGCAGGAGGTCCTCGATCTCCTTGGCCGAGATGTTCTCTCCCTTACGGATGATGATGTCCTTGATCCGGCCGGTCAGGACCAGGTGTCCGCTCGGGGTGAGGTGTCCGACGTCGCCGGTGATGAGGAAGCCGTCCTCGTCGAAGGCGGCGGCCGTCTGCGCCGGGTCCAGATAGCCCCGGCAGACGGCCTCACCGCGGAGCCGTACCTCCCCGGAGCCGGTGATCCGGATCTCCATGCCGGCCGGCGGGCGGCCCTCGGTGGTGGCGAGGTTCTCGGTGGTGTCGTCGGGCGCGCCCATGGTGATCATGGGGACCTCGGTCATGCCGTATCCGTGGGTGAGCTGGCACCCCAGCTCCTTCCGCACGGCGTGGTAGATCTCCGGCGGCTTCGGCGCGCCGCCGCCGGCGAGCAGCCGCAGGGTGGGGATGACCGGCTCGCCGGGGTGGTTGCGCTGTTCGGCGAGGAACATCGAGTAGAAGGCGGTGGAGCCGCCGGCGACCGTCACCCCGTGCCGCCGGTACTCGTCGAGGGCGTCGGGCAGCGCGAACTGTTCGAACATGACGGCCGGGAATCCGTACAGCAGGAGCATCACCGTGTAGTCGGGCCCGGCGATGTGCGCGTACGGGAAGGCCATCGAGCCGACGTCGGACTCGGTGAGCTTCAGCGCGTGGGCGAGGCAGGAGCCGCCCGCGAGGAGCGAGCGGTCGGTGTGCAGGACGCCCTTGGGGTCGGAGGTCGTTCCCGAGGTCCAGTAGATCCAGCGGACGTCGGTCCCGGAGGAGGGCGGCGGGGGCAGCACCGCCGGGTCGCCGTCGGGCAGGGAATCGGGGCCGTACGCCTCGAAGATCCCGTGCGCGCCGAGCCGCCGGGCCATCTCCGTATGGTCGAATTCACGCCAGACTCCGGGGACGGCGAAGAACTCGGCCTTGGACTCGCGCAGCGCGTAGCCGACCTCCTTGTCCCGGTAGAAGGGGATCACGGGCGTCTGTACGGCTCCGATGCGGGCGAGCGCGAAGGAGAGCACCGCGGTCTCGATGCGGGTGGGCAGCTGCCAGGCGACGACCGTGCCCGGGCGCACCCCCATGGCGTGGAGCCCCGCGGCGCAGCGCTCGGCGCGCTCGCGCAGCCCGCCGAAGGTGAGGACCCGGTCGCCCTGGAGGAGGACGGGCCGGTCGGGGGTGAGGGCGGCGCGGCGCTCGACGAGCTCCCAGAGCGTGCGGGCCGCGCCCAGGGCGTGTGCGGTCTGATCCATGACCGGACTCCTCTTGGCTGACGTACCGTCAGATCGTCCGGTGAGCGTAGAGGCCGGGCGCTTGTCGGTCCAGGGGCGCGGGGCTAGCCTGATGCCGTCAGATCTGACGGTCCATCAGAAACATGGAGGGGTCATGACGGAACTGCCCCGCATCATCAGCGTCGACGACCACGTGATCGAGCCCGCCCACCTCTTCGAGACCTGGCTCCCGGAGAAGTACCGCGACCGCGGGCCCCAGCCCCTCACGGCCGGCATCGGCGAGCTCGCCTACGTCGCCGGCAAGTACCAGATCACGATGGACCCGGACGGCCCGCCGACCGACTGGTGGATCTACGAGGACCTCAAGTTCCCGTACAAGCGCAACATCGCCGCCGTCGGCTTCGACCGCGACGACATGACCCTGGAGGGCATCACCCGCGCCGAGATGCGGCGCGGCTGCTGGGACCCCAAGGCCCGCCTCGCCGACATGGACCTCAACCACGTCGAGGCCTCCCTCTGCTTCCCCACCTTCCCCCGCTTCTGCGGCCAGACCTTCGCCGAGGCCCACGACAAGGAGGTCGCCCTCGCCTGCGTGCGCGCCTACAACGACTGGATGGTCGAGGAGTGGTGCGGCGACAGCGGCGGCCGGCTCATCCCGCTCTGCATCATCCCGCTCTGGGACATCGACCTCGCCGTCGCCGAGATCCGGCGCAACGCCGCCCGCGGCGTCAAGGCCGTCACCTTCTCCGAGATCCCCACCCACCTCGGCCTGCCGTCCATCCACTCCGGCTACTGGGACCCCTTCTTCGCCGTCTGCCAGGAAACGGGCACGGTGGTCAACATGCACATCGGCTCCAGCAGCCAGATGCCCGCCGCCTCGCCCGACGCCCCGCCCGCCGTCCAGGCCTCGCTCAGCTTCAACAACGCGATGGCCTCGATGATGGACTTCCTCTTCAGCGGGGTCCTCGTGAAGTTCCCCCGGCTCAAGCTCGCCTACAGCGAGGGCCAGATGGGGTGGATCCCGTACGCCCTGGAGCGCGCCGACGACGTCTGGGAGGAGCACCGCGCCTGGGGAGGTGTCCGCGACCTCGTCCCCGAGCCGCCGTCCACGTACTACTACCGGCAGATCTTCTGCTGCTTCTTCCGCGACAAGCACGGGATCGCCTCCCTGGACGTGGTGGGGCGGGACAACGCCACCTTCGAGACCGACTACCCGCACGTCGACTCGACCTTCCCGCACACCAAGGAGGTCGCCCTCGACCACGTCCAGGGCCTCGACGACGAGACGGTCTACAAGCTCATGCGGGGCAACGCCATCCGCATGCTCGACCTCGACCTCGACCGGGGCGTCGGCTTCGGGCGGGGTGCCGACCTCGACCGGGGCGCCGAACTCCGTCGGGACACCGCCTGATGGACCTCTCCTGCACCGACGAGGAGGAGGAGTTCCGCGCCCGGCTCCGGGAATGGCTCACCGCCACCCTGCCCGGACTCCCGCCGAAACCCGACCCGATGGACTGGCCGGCCCGCCGGGCGTACGACTGCGGCTGGCAGCGCCGGCTGTACGACGCCGGGTACGCCGACGTGCACTGGGACGCCTCCCCGACCCAGCGGCTGATCTTCCTGGAGGAGACCGAACTCGCCGGGGCGCCGTATGTCGGGGCCAACTTCGTCGGCCTCCTCCACGCGGGCCCGACGATCGCCGCCGAGGGCACGGCCGAACAGCGCGCCCGCTGGCTGCCGCCGGTCCTGCGCGGCGACGAGGTCTGGTGCCAGGGCTTCAGCGAGCCGGGCGCCGGCTCCGACCTCGCCTCGCTCCGGACCCGGGCCGTACGCGACGGGGACGCGTACGTCGTCACCGGCCAGAAGATCTGGACCTCGCACGCGGAGGTCGCCGACTGGTGCGAGCTGTTGGTACGGACGGACCCCGAGGCGCCCTCCAAGCACCGGGGCATCACCTGGCTCGCGATGCCCATGGACGCCCCCGGCGTCACCGTACGGCCGCTGCGGACGCTCGCCGGCTCCACCGAGTTCGCCGAGGTCTTCCTCGACGAGGTGCGGGTGCCCGTCGGGAACCGGGTCGGAGAGGAGAACGACGGCTGGCGGGTCACCATGGTCACCCTCTCCTTCGAACGCGGCACCGCCTTCGTCGGCGAGGTCGTCGCCTGCCGCCGCCTCCTCGGCGAACTCGCGCGCACCGCCCGGAAGAACGGCACCTGGGACGACCCCGTCCTGCGCCGCCGCCTCGGCAGGCTCTCCGCCGAGTTCCAGGCCCTGTGGCGGATCGTCCAGGCCAACGTCAGCGAGGCCCAGGCGACCGGCGGGGTGCCCGGCGCGGGCGGCTCCGTCTTCAAGCTGCACTACTCGCACGCCCGCCAGGAGCTGTACGAGGCCGCCGCCGCCGTCCTCGGCCCCGACGCGCTCGACCTCCGCCGCGACTGGACCCTCGACCGGCTGTCCTCGCTCTCGTACACGATCGCGGCCGGCACCTCCCAGATCCAGCGCAACATCGTCGCCGAGCGCATCCTCGGCCTGCCGAAGGGCCGGTGACTCCCGCCATGGACTTCCGACTCACCGAGGACCAGCGGGCCCTGCGGCGCGGTGTACGGGACCTCCTCGAAGGCCGCTTCGGCCGGGAGGCGCTGCGGACGGCGGTCGACTCCGGCGGGGCGCTGGACCGCGACCTGTGGCGGGAGCTCGGCGCGGCCGGACTCTTCGCGCTGCGGCTGCCGGAGGAGGAGGGAGGCGTGGGTCTCGGCCTCCCGGAGGCGGTCCTCGTGTTCGAGGAGGCGGGGCGGGTGCTGCTGCCGGGGCCGCTCGTCGCCACGCACATGGCGGCGGGGTCCGTGCCGGGG
>NZ_LIPQ01000201.1 GCF_001418135.1 Streptomyces aureus | reverse complement strand
GTCGCCGAACTCCCGGCGCAGCCCCCGGGCGTACGCGAGCGCCGCCGCCGGGTCCTTCGCCTGGTCCGGGTCGAGCCGGATCGCCGGGACGATCCGCTGCGGCAGCTTCCCGGCCGCCGCGAGCGCCCGGTACGTGCCGAGCTCACCGCGTCCGACCAGGGCGTCCATCATCGTGGTGACCCCCGAGGCCGCCGCCTGGGCGAGCACCCGCGCGCAGGCCGCGACCAGCTCGGCCTCGCTCGGCTCCGGGATGTGCCGGGTCACCAGCGGCTGGGCGTCGTCCTTGAGGACGCCGGTCGGCCTGCCGTCCGCGCCCTTCACGATCTTCCCGCCCACCGGGTCCGGTGTGGCGGCCGTGATGCCGGCGATCTCCAGGGCGCGGCCGTTGACCCAGATGTTGTGGCCGTCTCCGCCGACCAGGGCGACCGGACGGCGGGTGGGCAGGGCGTCGAGGAGCGAGTGGTGGGGGAGCGAGCCCTGCGGCAGCAGGCCGATCGGGTTCCAGTCCTCCACCACCAGCCAGCCGTCCGGTTCCTGCCCCGGGCTGTCCTGCAGAAAGCCGGTCAGGATCGCGAGCAGCTCCTCCCGCGTCGTCTCCGCCCCTTCGAGGGAGGGCCGCAGCGAGCGGCTGCCCGCGCCCAGGGGGTGGACGTGACCGTCGTGGATGCCGCTCATCACGGTCGCGCCGCGCGCGTCGACGACCTCGGTGTCCCGGCCGACGAGGCGGCGCAGTTCGTTGCCCCGTCCGGTCGCCAGGATCCGGCCGTCGCGGCCGACGGCCACGGCCTGGACGGGACGGCCGCCGGACCGGCCGGTGAACACCCGGGCGTTGTGCACGACCAGCGACGCCGACCGGGGGCGCGAGCCCGCCGCGGCGGGGCTCCCGGCGACCCCGACGAGACCCGCCGCACCGGCGGCGGCGAGAACGGTGCGCCGGCTCAGGGAAGAAGTCATGACCACTCCAAACATTGGCTGTGGCCGGACGCTCGCTGATTAACGTCGTAACCAGTACCCTCCCCGGACCGCGAAATCCGTACGATGGCGCGCATGTCAGGGCCCACCCTCACCGACATCGCCCGTGCCGCGGAGGTGTCCACCGCCACCGTCTCCCACGCCCTCAACGGCACGGGCCGGCTCGGTGAGTCCACCCGGCGCCGGGTCCGCGAGGTGGCGGCGGCCCTCGGCTACGGCTCGCGCCGGACGCCCCTCACCCGGACCGGGACGCTCGGCCTCGCCGTCACCACCTACGCGGGCGCGCCCTGGAACTTCCTCGAGGTCCCCTACTTCTCCCGCCTGCTGACCGCGGCCGCGGCCACCGCGCACGCCCTCGGCTACGCGCTGACGGTCCTGCCCGCTGCGCGCGGCGGCGAGACCCTGTGGCACACCCTGACCGTCGACGGCATGCTCCTGCTCGACAGCCCCGAGGACGACCGGGTGCTGCGCGCCCTGCGGGCCCGGGGCATCCCCGTGGTCTTCGACGGCCGTCCCACCGACCCGCACCCCGACGACGTCTGGGTCGACAACGACCACGCCGCGACCACCCGTGAGGTCCTCGACCATCTGGCGGCCGCCGGTGCGCGCCGGATCGCCCTGCACGCCGGGTACGGCCGCGAGTACTACACCGGCGCCGTGACCCGGGCGTACGGGGAATGGTGCCGTGAGCGCGGCCGTGAGCCCTCGGTGATCACCTTCGACCCGGAGGACGCGCCGGGCCGCGCCTTCGACCGGGCGTTCGCCGCCCGGTCCTGCGACGCCGTCCACTCCGTCTACGACCCCGGCGGCCGACAGGTCCTCGCCGCGGCGGCCCGCCACGGTCTGCGGATCCCCGACGACCTGCTCCTCGTCTGCGCCAGCGAGGATCCGGCCTATGCGGAGACCGGCCCGCCGGTGACCACGGTGACGCTGCGGCCCGAGACCATCGCGGAGACGGCGGTCAGGACTCTGGTGGCCCGGCTCGACCCCGCCCTGCCGGCCCCCGCGCCGGGCGGGCTGACGGTTCCGGCCCGGCTGTGTCCGCGCGCGTCGACGCGCCGGGGGAGCGGGTGAGGGCCGCCGCGCCTCCGGGCCCGCCCGCCGGACGGTCGTCAGGATGACGGCCGTCACAGGCATGCCGGGCATGACCGCGCAGCGGGGATGCACTAGAGTTATCTCGACATCGAGATAACTGCTTACGGCGCACCGCGGCCGCCCACCCGGTAAGGGTTACCTAACTAAGCCTTACCTTAGCGGATCGGCGAGGGAGTCGTGGCGGCAGCATGGCGGTAATACGCGCACATTGATGAAGGAGACTGTCGTGTCGGCGAACAGCTTCGACGCCCGCAGCACGCTGCGCGTGGGCGACGAGTCGTACGAGATCTTCAAGCTGGACAAGGTCGAGGGCTCCGCGCGCCTCCCTTACAGCCTGAAGGTCCTCCTGGAGAACCTGCTCCGCACCGAGGACGGCGCGAACATCACCGCCGACCACATCCGGGCCCTGGGTAACTGGGACTCGCAGGCCCAGCCGAGCCAGGAGATCCAGTTCACGCCGGCCCGCGTGATCATGCAGGACTTCACCGGCGTTCCCTGTGTCGTCGACCTCGCGACCATGCGTGAGGCCGTCGCGGCGCTCGGCGGCGACCCGGCGAAGATCAACCCGCTCTCCCCGGCCGAGATGGTCATCGACCACTCCGTCATCGCCGACAAGTTCGGCACGAACTCCGCCTTCGCGGAGAACGTCGAGCTGGAGTACGGCCGCAACAAGGAGCGCTACCAGTTCCTGCGCTGGGGCCAGACCGCGTTCGACGACTTCAAGGTCGTCCCCCCGGGCACCGGCATCGTCCACCAGGTGAACATCGAGCACCTGGCCCGTACGGTCATGGTCCGCAACGGCCAGGCGTACCCCGACACCCTCGTCGGCACCGACTCCCACACCACCATGGTCAACGGCCTCGGTGTGCTCGGCTGGGGCGTCGGCGGCATCGAGGCCGAGGCCGCGATGCTCGGCCAGCCGGTCTCCATGCTCATCCCGCGCGTCGTCGGCTTCAAGCTGACCGGCGAGCTCCCGGCCGGCACCACCGCCACCGACCTGGTCCTCACGATCACCGAGATGCTGCGCAAGCACGGCGTCGTCGGCAAGTTCGTCGAGTTCTACGGTGAGGGCGTCGCCGCCACCTCCCTCGCGAACCGCGCCACCATCGGCAACATGTCGCCGGAGTTCGGCTCCACCGCCGCCGTCTTCCCGATCGACGGCGAGACCCTGAACTACCTCAAGCTGACCGGCCGCTCCGCGCAGCAGGTCGCGCTCGTCGAGGCGTACGCCAAGGAGCAGGGCCTCTGGCTCGACCCGGCCGCCGAGCCCGACTTCTCCGAGAAGCTGGAGCTCGACCTCTCCACGGTCGTCCCCTCCATCGCCGGCCCGAAGCGCCCGCAGGACCGCATCGTCCTCGCGAACGCCGCCGCGCAGTTCGCCCAGGACGTCCGCAACTACGTGGACGAGGTCGACGAGGCGGGCAAGGAGTCCTTCCCGGCCTCCGACGCCCCGGCGAACCACCCCAACGGCGCCCCGTCGAAGCCGGTCACCGTGACCGCCCCCGACGGCTCGACCTACGAGATCGACCACGGCGCCGTCACCGTCGCCGCGATCACCTCCTGCACCAACACGTCGAACCCGTACGTGATGGTCGCGGCCGCGCTCGTCGCGAAGAAGGCCGTCGAGAGGGGCCTGACCCGCAAGCCGTGGGTCAAGACCACCCTCGCCCCGGGCTCGAAGGTCGTCACCGACTACTTCGACAAGGCGGGTCTCACCCCGTACCTCGACAAGGTCGGCTTCAACCTCGTCGGCTACGGCTGCACCACCTGCATCGGCAACTCCGGCCCGCTGCCGGAGGAGGTCTCCAAGGCCGTCAACGAGCACGACCTGGCGGTCACCTCGGTCCTCTCCGGCAACCGGAACTTCGAGGGTCGCATCAACCCCGACGTCAAGATGAACTACCTGGCCTCCCCGCCGCTGGTCGTCGCGTACGCCCTCGCGGGTTCCATGAAGGTGGACATCACCAAGGACGCCCTCGGCGTCGACCAGGACGGCAAGCCCGTCTACTTGGCCGACATCTGGCCGACGGAGGCCGAGGTCAACGACGTCGTCGCCAACGCCATCGGCGAGGACATGTTCAACAAGTCCTACCAGGACGTCTTCGCGGGCGACGCCCAGTGGCAGGCGCTGTCGATCCCGACCGGCAACACCTTCGAGTGGGACACCGAGTCCACCTACGTCCGCAAGCCCCCGTACTTCGAGGGCATGACGATGGAGACCACCCCGGTCACCGACATCGTCGGCGCCCGCGTCCTGGCCAAGCTGGGCGACTCGGTCACCACCGACCACATCTCCCCGGCCGGCGCCATCAAGGCCGACACCCCGGCCGGCAAGTACCTCACCGAGCACGGTGTGGAGCGTCGTGACTTCAACTCCTACGGCTCGCGCCGTGGCAACCACGAGGTCATGATCCGCGGCACGTTCGCCAACATCCGCCTGCGCAACCAGATCGCGCCGGGCACCGAGGGCGGCTTCACCCGCGACTTCACCCAGGCCGACGCGCCGGTGTCGTTCATCTACGACGCCTCGCAGAACTACCAGGCCGCCGGCACCCCGCTGGTCATCCTGGGCGGCAAGGAGTACGGCTCCGGCTCGTCCCGCGACTGGGCCGCCAAGGGCACCGCGCTCCTCGGCGTCAAGGCCGTCATCACCGAGTCGTACGAGCGCATCCACCGCTCGAACCTCATCGGCATGGGCGTCCTTCCGCTCCAGTTCCCGGCCGGCCAGTCGGCCGACTCGCTCGGCCTGACCGGCGAGGAGACCTTCTCCATCACGGGCGTCACGGAGCTGAACGAGGGCACCACGCCGAGCACGGTCAAGGTCACCACCGACACCGGTGTCGAGTTCGACGCGGTCGTCCGCATCGACACCCCCGGCGAGGCGGACTACTACCGCAACGGCGGCATCATGCAGTACGTGCTCCGCAACCTGATCCGTGGCTGACACGATCTGATCCGGTAGTCGTACGAAGTACGGAAAGGGCCCCGCTCCTCGGAAGAGGAGCGGGGCCCTTTCGCCGCACCGATGGCGATCAGAACAGCGCGCCGAAGCCGTTCCAGCCCGAGGTGCCGATCTTGATGCGGGTGGTGTACGGCGAGGACGAGCTGCCCGAGCCCTTGTACAGCCACAGGGCGCCGGCGCTGTCGCGGGCCACCAGGTCCGCACGGCGGTCGCCGGTGAGGTCGCCGGGGGAGAACAGGTTGTTGAACATGTTCCAGCCGCTGCCGACCCGGGTCCGGGTCGAGAAGGGGGCCCGGTAGTTGCCGGTGCCCTTGTAGAGCCACAGGACACCGCTGCGGTCACGCGCGACGAGGTCGGCGCGGCCGTCGCCGGTCACGTCGCCCTTGCCCGCGATCTGGGTGTACGCGTTCCACCCGGAGCCGATGCGGGTGCGCGCGGTCAGGGACGCGTTGCCGTTGCCCAGGTAGTGCCAGAGCACGCCGGAGCCGTCCCGGGCCAGGATGTCGTCCGGGGCGCCGCCGCCGGTGTTGCCGGCCGAGATGACCTTGTTGTAGGCGTTCCAGCCGCCGCCGAGGTCGCGGACCGGGCCGCTGCTGGCGAAGTGCAGCCGGCCCGCGCTGCTGACGGCGTACCAGCCGTCGGCGTGGTGCCAGCCGTCCGCCTCGGGCTGCCCCTCGATGTCCGCCTGGGTGAAGTTCTTGTATCCCACCCAGTTCCAGCCCTGACGCCCGGCGATCCGCTGGATGGCGCCGCCGCCGACGGGGGTGTAGCCGATGATGTCGCCGTTGGTGTGCCAGCCGTAGAGGTTGTTGAGCGCGGCTCCGGAGGCGGCGGTCGCGGAGGCCGCGGCGGCGGACACGCGGTCCGACTGCGCGGCGGCGGACACGCGGTCCGACTGCGGCGCGGCGGGGGCCTTGGCCGCCGGGCCCGGCTCCGCCGCGACCGCCGCGGTCGAGGTGGCGACGAGGGCGGCGGTTATCGCGGCGACCGTGACACGGGAGAGGAGACCCGAGCGGTTCAGGCCAGAAGAGTTGGCCACGTAGTACTCCATAAGGGAGAGGGACAAGGAAGTTCCGCCGCGCGCTCGAACACACGGACGAGGTCGGCGGTCTCCCTATGATCTCCGGTCACCCTCACAGGATCCTTACTTTTCCGGGTGTCTGTGACACAACTGTTTCGATCCCGGCCGTATGCCCCCTTTGCCCTCCCGCGTCCCCTCGGCACCCCGGACCGTCCCCTCAAGGTGCCCCACTACGGGGAGGTCTGAGGCACTGTCAAGGGCATGAACGGACGAATGCTTGGACGAAACGCCGCAGATCCAGCGTGCTTATCCCGGAGGTCTCAACTCGGGAAAGATGGCCGTCAAAACCTGCTTTCGATCTTGCTCAGGCGAAGGGAAGTGGACTATACCTGTCGCGTCCAGCCAGTCGGTTCCATCACACGACGGCCCGACGCCTGCACGACCCGGCTGCAAATGACCGCGGTGGCGGGGCCCTTCGCCTGTGGCGAGTGAGTACGGGCGACCGGTACACCGCCTGAGTCCTGAATGAAGGCGAGGACTTGAGCATGGGATCCACCTCCGCTCAGACCAATGAGGGCCTTGGCCGTCGCGATCTGATCAAGCGTTCCGCCGCGATCGGCCTGATTTCGGTGCCGACCATGGGCTTCCTCTCCGCCTGCGCGAGCAGTGGCGGCGACGGAAACGCGAAGGTCGAGAAGGGTACGAAGTCCGACAAGAACCCGCTCGGGGTGAACGAGTCGGCACCGCTTGATTTCGTCCTCTTCGACGGCGGATTCGGACAGCAGTACGCCAAGGACGCGATCAAGGTCTACGAGACGAATTACCCCAAGGCCAAGGTCAAGTTCACGCCCACCCAGAAGATCACCACGGAGCTCCAGCCGCGCTTCAACGGCGGCAACCCGCCGGACCTCATCGACAACTCCGGCGCCGAGCAGATGGACATGGGCGTCCTCGTCGGCCAGAAGCAGCTGGCCGACCTCACCGCCCTCCTGGACGCGGCCTCCGTCGACGACCCGAACAAGAAGGTCCGCGACACCCTGCGGCCCGGCATCGTCGAGATGGGCCAGTTCGACGGCGCCCCGGTCTGGATCCTCTACTACGCCTACACCGTCTACGGCGTCTGGTACTCGCAGAAGCTGCTCGACTCGCTCGACGCGAAGTACCCCGAGACCTGGGACGAGATGCTGGCCGTCTGCGAGAAGGCCAAGAAGAAGGGCATCGCGGGCTGGACGTACGCGGGCAAGCACCCGTACTACCTCCCCTTCTCGCTCTACCCGATGATCGGCAAGGTCGGCGGGCGCGAGGTCCTGGACGCCATCGACAACCTGGAGCCGAAGGCCTGGGAGCACCCCGCGGTCAAGGCGTGTTTCGAGGCCTACTACGAGCTCGTCCAGAAGGGCTACATCCTCAAGGGCACCCCCGGCCTCGACCACATCCAGTCGCAGACCGCCTGGACCGAGGGCAAGGCGCTGTTCATCCCGAACGGCTCCTGGGTCGAGAACGAGGCGGCGAAGACCATGCCGGCCGACTTCGACCTGGCCGTCTCCGCCCCGAGCGGCATCGACGCCTCCGACAAGATGCCCTTCGGCACCATGTGGGCGTCCGGCGGCGAGCCGTTCATCGTCCCGGCCAAGGCGGCCAACCCCGAGGGCGGCATGGAGCAGCTGCGCATCATGCTCAGCGAGGCCTCGTCCAAGAACTTCACGCAGTCCGTGAAGTCCCTCTCCGCGTTCAACGGCGGCACCGACGGCATCGAGCTGACGCCGGGCCTCAAGTCCGGCGTCGCGGCCCTGGAGAAGGCCGGCCAGAACGTCGTCAACCCGCGCCTCCAGGACTGGTACGTCGCCCTCCAGAAGGAGAAGATCGGTGTCGCGGGCATCGGCGAGATGATGGCCGGCCGCGCGACCCCGGCCGAGACGATCAAGAAGATCCAGAAGTTCGCCGACGAGGCGGCCAAGGACTCCTCGATCAAGCACTACAAGCACCAGTGAGCAGTGCCGGGGCCCCTTCCCGCCGACCGGGAGCGGGCCCCGGCCCCTTCGCGCGCGGCACCCGCGGCGCGCCTCCGCGGGAAGATCGGGGTCGGTAGGAATGCAGCACGGCAAGTACCGTTTCATCGTGGGGTTCCTGTCGGCACCCCTCGCGCTCTACGCGCTCTTCGTCATCTGGCCGTTCATCCAGTCCATCTACTACTCGCTCACGGACTGGAGCGGACTGAGCCCCGAATTCGGCTTCGTCGGATTCGACAACTACAGCAGAATGCTGGACGACGAGATCTTCTGGAAATCGCTCCAGCACAGTCTGACCCTCGCGGTGGTGCTGCCGCTGGTGACCGTCGGACTCGCGCTGTTCTTCGCGTTCATGCTCAATGTCGGCGGTCGGCGCCGCCGCGGAGCGGCCATCGCCGGTGTGCGCGGATCAGCCTTCTACAAGATCGTGTACTTCTTCCCGCAGGTGCTGTCGATCGCCATCGTCGCGCTGCTCTTCCAGTTCGCCTACAACCCGAATAGCGGAGCCATCAATTCCGCTCTGAAGCTCGTGGGCCTCGGCAGCATTCAGCCGGACTGGCTGGGCGATCCGAAACTCGCCCTCATCTGTGTGATGGCGGTTCTCGTCTGGTCCACGGTCGGCTTCTTCGTCGTCCTCTTCTCGGCCGGCATGGCGTCCATTCCGAGGGACTTCTACGAGGCCGCGCTGCTCGACGGCGCCAACCGCATCACGACCTTCTTCAAGATCACCCTGCCGCTGCTCTGGGACACCGTGCAGTCCGGCTGGATCTACATGGGCATCCTCGCGCTCGGCGCGGAGTCCTTCGCCGTCGTCCAGATCATGACCGTCGGCCCCAACGGCGGCGGGCCCGACTACTCCACCGTCGTCCTTCCGCTGTACGTGTACCAGAAGGCGTTCCGGGACGGACAGGCCGCCTACGCAACGACCATCGGTGTCGCGCTCCTTCTCGTCACCCTGGCCTTCGCGGCCATCGTGATGAAGCTGGGCCGGCGCGAGCGGCTGGAGTTCTGATGAAGACGACCGACACTGCCACCCCCGGCGTCGAGACCCCCGGCCCCTCGGGGGGCTCGGGGCCCGTGGTCACCAAGACGGCGCCGCCCGCGCCCCGCAAGGACTCCAGGAGCGAGGGCGCGGTTCTCAACGTCTTCTCGCACGGCGTCCTGATCATCTGGGCGATCATGGTCGTCATGCCGCTGCTCTGGGCGGTCATGACCTCGTTCAAGACCGACCGGGCGATCTTCACCTCCCCGTGGTCGCTGCCCGACGGCCTGCACTTCGAGAACTGGTCGCGCGCCTGGTCGCAGGCGCACATGAGCGACTACTTCATGAACACGATCGTGGTCGTCGGCGGCTCGCTCGTCGGCACGCTGCTCTTCGGCTCGATGGCGGCGTACGTGCTGGCGCGCTTCGACTTCCCCGGGAACCGCTTCATCTACTTCCTCTTCATCGGAGGGATGAGCTTCCCGATCATCCTGGCGCTCGTGCCGCTCTTCTACGTGATGCAGAACATGGCCCTGCTCAACACCCCGCACGGCCTGATCCTCGTCTACATCGCGTACTCGCTGCCCTTCACCGTCTTCTTCCTCACGGCCTTCTTCCGTACGCTGCCGACCTCGGTGGCGGAAGCGGCCTTCGTGGACGGCGCGTCGCACACCAGGACGTTCTTCCAGGTGATGCTGCCGATGGCGAAGCCGGGCCTCATCAGCGTCGGCATCTTCAACTTCCTCGGCCAGTGGAACCAGTACCTGCTGCCCACGGTGCTCAACACCGAGCAGGACCAGAAGGTGCTCTCCCAGGGCCTGGTCCAGCTCGCCACGAGCCAGGGCTACAAGGGTGACTGGTCGGGCCTTTTCGCCGGTCTGGTGATGGCGATGCTCCCGGTGCTCGCCGCGTACATCATCTTCCAGCGGCAGGTGGTGGCCGGCCTGACCGCCGGCGCCGTGAAGTAACCCCGCTCCCGCGGTCTCCAGGGCCCCCGGCGCACCCGCGCCGGGGGCCCCGCGCGTCGTGTGACACAGACCCTCCGCCACTCAAGGTCTTGACGGGGAGCAAGCCGAAAGCGTCCCCTTAGAGTTCACATGTTGGAGAAAACGGTGGGAGTGAGTGAGTCGATGGAGACTCCGGGGTCGCAGACGTCTCTGCACAGGGCCAATCTCGAACGGGTCGTCCGGGCGGTGCGCATGGCCGGCTCGCTCACCCAGGCGGAGATCGCCCGGGCGACGGGACTGTCCGCCGCGACGGTCTCCAACATCGTCCGGGAGCTGAAGGACGGCGGCACCGTCGACGTCACGCCCACCTCCGCGGGCGGCCGCCGGGCCCGCAGCGTCTCGCTCTCCGGTGACGCCGGCATCGTGATCGGCGTGGACTTCGGCCACACCCACCTCCGGGTCGCCGTCGGCAACCTCGCCCACCAGGTGCTCGCCGAGGAGGCGGAGCCGCTCGACGTGGACGCCTCCGCCGCGGAGGGCTTCGACCGGGCGGAGCAGCTGGTCAAGCGGCTGATCCGGGCCACCGGGATCGGCCCGGACAAGGTGATCGGCGTCGGGCTCGGTGTCCCCGGCCCCATCGACGTCTCCTCCGGGACCCTCGGCTCGACCTCGATCCTGCCGGGCTGGAGCGGGATCAACCCCGCCGAGGAGCTCTCCGGCCGCCTCGGCGTCCCCGTGCACGTCGACAACGACGCCAACCTCGGCGCGCTCGGCGAACTGGTCTGGGGCAGCGGGCGCGGCGTCAAGGACCTCGCGTACATCAAGGTGGCGAGCGGCGTCGGCGCCGGCCTCGTCATCGACGGACGGGTCTACCGGGGCCCCGGTGGCACCGCGGGCGAGATCGGGCACATCACGCTCGACGAGTCGGGCCCGGTCTGCCGCTGCGGCAACCGCGGCTGCCTGGAGACCTTCACGGCCGCCCGGTACGTCCTGCCGCTGCTCCAGCCCAGCCACGGCCCCGATCTGACCATGGAACGGGTCGTCCAGCTGGCCCGCGAGGGCGACCCCGGCTGCCGCCGGGTGATCGCCGACGTGGGGCGCCACATCGGCAGCGGCATCGCCAACCTCTGCAATCTTCTGAACCCGAGCCGGGTGGTGCTCGGCGGCGACCTGGCGGAGGCCGGGGAGCTGGTCCTGGCGCCCATCAGGGACTCCGTCTCGCGGTACGCGATCCCCAAGCGCCGCCCGGCAGCTCTCGCTGGCCCAGGGGGCCCTGGGAGGCCGCGCGGAGGTACTCGGCGCCCTGGCCCTCGTACTGAGTGAAATGGGTGATTCGACCCTGTTGGAGAGTGCCCTGCCGACGGCCGCTCCGGTCTCACGCCTTGCGTTCACTTAGATAACGAACACCACCGTTGTCATCTCGTTAAGGATTTACTTCTTGACGTCGGGGTGGCGGCCGAGTTGACTTCGTGCCACCTCGGCCGCAACGTCGCGGCCTCGTCAGGGAGGCAACCCCAAATGAACGCAGTGACGCGTCGCGCCGTCATAGCCACGGCCGCGGTGTCGATGGCTCTCTCGCTCGCCGCCTGTGGCCAGGCCGGTGGCGACGACAGCGGTGACAAGGGCAGCTCGACCAAGATCGGCCTGCTCCTTCCCGAGAACAAGACCTCGCGCTACGAGGCTCTGGACAAGCCGCAGTTCGAGAAGGCCGTCAAGGCCGCGTGCGGCGACTGCGAGGTCGTGTACAACAACGCGGTCTCCGACGTCGTCAAGCAGAAGCAGCAGTTCGACCAGCTGATCGCCGACGGCATCAAGGTCATCGCGCTCGACCCGGTCGACGCGACCAAGGCCGAGGGCTGGGTCACCGAGGCCAAGGCCAAGGGCGTCAAGGTCGTCGCGTACGACCGCGCCGTCAAGGGCGCCGACGCCTACGTCAGCCACGACAACAACAAGGTCGGCGAGCTCCAGGGCCAGGCGCTCCTCGCCGCCCTCGGCGCCAAGGCCGCCTCCGCCAACGTCGTGATGATCAACGGCGACGAGAAGGACCCGAACGCCGGTCTCTTCAAGAAGGGCGCCCACACCGCCCTCGACGGCAAGGTCGGCAAGATCGCCTACGAGGCCTCCGGCGAGTGGGACCCGAAGATCGCCGGCGAGAAGATGTCCGCCGCGATCTCCTCGGTCGGCAAGGACAAGATCGGCGCGGTCTACTCGGCCAACGACGGCATGGCCGGCGGCGTCATCACCTCCCTCGAGAACGCCGGCATCAAGGGCATCCCGGTGGGCGGCCAGGACGCCGAGGTCGCGGGCATCCAGCGCATCATCGCCGGTTCGCAGACCTTCACCATCTACAAGTCGCCGCTCCAGCTGGCCCCCGAGGCCGCCAAGTTCGCGGTGAACCTGCTCCAGGGCAAGGACCTCGGCGCCCAGGGTGCGACCGACGGCGTGCCGTCGACGCTGTTCCCGCCGGTCGTCGTCGACAAGACCAACATCCAGACCACGGTGATCCAGGACGGCATCTACAAGGCCGCCGACCTCTGCACCTCGGACCTGGCCGCCAAGTGCACGGAACTGGGCATCAAGTAGTCCCTGAGCCGAGCCCGCCGGGCCCCCGAGGGCCCGGCGTCACGGATCCCGACAACCGGCCCGCGTACAGCGGCCGAAGCCCCGGACACGGGGTGAAGAGGCCCGCCGAGGGTGAGACCCCCGCCAGAGGGTGAATCCCCGCCGGACGCCCGGCACCCGTCGGCACGATCCGTCCCCCTGCCCGTCCGGCCCCCGGCCGACCC
>NZ_LIPQ01000200.1 GCF_001418135.1 Streptomyces aureus | reverse complement strand
GTTCTTGAGGCCGAAGGGCTCCAGGTCCACCAGGAAGTGGTGCTTGTTCGGCAGGTTGAGCCGGACCTCGTTGACCGTGGAGACGTTGTCGAGGACCCGGTCGGCCATCGCGTGCAGCGTCTGCTGGAGCGAGTAGCTGTACGTCTCCGCGAACGCCTCCAGCAGGTGACGGCGCACCTTCTGGTACGAGCGGTCCCAGTCGTGCTCCTCGTCCGCGGCCGCCGGGGCCGAGTTCGCCCAGCGGGCGGTGACCTTGGTGGCGAGGATCCGGTCGTACGCCTCCTGGAGCGTCGTGTACCTGTCCTTGATGAAGCCGTGGAACTCGGAGTTCGTCGAGTTCATGACGGTGAGGTCCTTGAGGCCCGAGAGGACCTGGAGCCCGGTGTTCGCCGAGTAGGTGATCTGCGCGGTGCGGACCTCCTGGCCCTTGCGCGCGAAGGAGTGCTGCTCCTTGCGGGTGGGGACGGAGATCCGCTCCCAGGCGTACTCCTCCACCCGGATCTGCGCCTCGTGGATCACCGCCTGCGAGGTCACGAAGTGCTTGGCCAGGAGGATGCCGAAGGCCTCGGGGGAGGCCACGCCGTGCTCCTTGGCGAAGGCGTAGACCGTGTTCTTGGTGGTGTCGGTCGGCAGGCAGTTGCCGTTGTCGCCGGTCAGATGGACGTCGCGGTACTCACCGCGCAGCGCCACCGACACGTTCAGGTCGCGGATCTCGTGCCATGCGCCGTCGTTGCCCTTGCGGGTCACGGCGACGATGCGGTTCTCGGCCTTGCCGTACTGGTTCTGCGCCAGGACGTGCTTGCTCATGTGCTGCTCAGCTCCTGCGGGTACGTGGATACGGATATCCCGTACGCCCGGCGTCCAGCGTCCCCGTCGTCCCCGAGGGTTCCGCTCCCCGCCGTCCGACCCGTGAACGGCGGGCCGCCCCGGGACTGACGAGCATCCCGGTCCGTAGGTTCCGCTCGAAGATATGTCCCCTTCCGGCCACTGGCAATGGGGGAGCGCCGAACCCGCGGGAGCCCGAGATCCGTGGGCCAGGTCACCCGGACGTACGAGACGCGTCAAGACGGGCATCGGCGGCGTTAGGGGCACGTCAACGGAGGCGGCGAAGCGGCCGGGGACAGGTTTCCTCGACTCGTCCGAGAATCCGTTCTTCCTTCTTCCTGCATCCGGGAGCTCACGATGGCCGACGTGGCCTTCGTCGTCACCACGATCGCGGTCTTCGCGCTGGTGGCCTTCATCGCCAAGGGGGTGGCCAAGCTGTGAGTGCCGAGAACATCGTCGGCCTGCTGGTGGCCGCCGCCCTCCTGGGCTACCTCGTCCTCGCCCTCGTCAAGCCCGAGAGGTTCTGAGGCCGATCATGAGTCCCGTTCTTGCCGGCGTCCTCCAACTCCTCGCCCTTCTGGTCGCGCTCGGCCTGTCGTACCGCCCGCTGGGTGACCACATGGCCAGGGTCTACTCCTCCGAGAAGCATCTGCGGGTGGAGAAGTGGATCTACAAGGGCATCGGTGCCAATCCGTCGGTGCAGATGCGCTGGCCCGCGTACCTCCGCGGTGTCCTGGGCTTCTCCGCGGTGAGCGTCCTCTTCCTCTACCTGCTCCAGCGGGTACAGGGGTCGCTGCCCGGCTCGCTCGGCTTCGTGTCGATCGACCCGGACCAGGCGTTCAACACGGCCGCCTCCTTCGTCGCCAACACCAACTGGCAGTCGTACTACGGCGAGCAGGCCATGGGCCACGTCGTGCAGACCGGCGGCCTCGCGGTGCAGAACTTCCTGTCGGCGGCGGTGGGCATGGCGGTCGCGGTCGCCCTGGTGCGCGGCTTCGCCCGGTCCCGCACGGGCGAGCTGGGCAACTTCTGGTCCGACCTGGTCCGGGGCACGTTCCGCGTCCTGCTGCCGATCTCGGTGATCGGCGCGCTGGTGCTGGTGGCGTGCGGTGCGATCCAGAACTTCTCCGGCATCCACGAGGTCGGCCAGTTCATGGGCGGGACGCAGCAGTGGAACGGCGGGGCGGTGGCCTCGCAGGAGGTCATCAAGGAGCTGGGCACGAACGGCGGAGGCTACTTCAACGCCAACTCCTCCCACCCCTTCGAGAACCCCAGCGGTCTCTCCAACCTCTTCGAGATCTATCTGATCCTGGTGATCCCGTTCGCGCTGACGCGGACCTTCGGCCGGATGGTCGGCTCGCTCAAGCAGGGGTACGCGATCCTCGGCACGATGGCCACGATCTGGCTCGGTTTCACCGCGCTGATGATGTGGACCGAGTTCGCCCACCACGGCCCCGCCTTCGACATCGCCGGTGGTGCGATGGAGGGCAAGGAGACCCGGTTCGGGATCGGCGGCTCGTCGATCTTCGCGGTCGCCACCACCCTGACCTCCACGGGAGCGGTGAACTCCTTCCACTCCTCGTACACCGGCTTCGGCGGCGGCATCACCATGCTGGGCATGCAGCTCGGCGAGATCGCGCCCGGCGGCGTCGGCTCCGGCCTCTACGGCATGCTGATCATGGCGGTCATCGCGGTGTTCGTCGCCGGCCTGATGGTCGGCCGCACCCCGGAGTACCTGGGCAGGAAGATCGGCACCCGCGAGATCACGTTCGCGGCCTGCTACATCCTGATCACCCCCGCCCTGGTCCTCGGCTTCACGGCGGTCGCGATGGCGCTGGACACGCCGGCGGACTCGATGACCAACTCCGGCGCGCACGGCTTCTCCGAGATCCTCTACGCCTACACCTCGGGCGCGAACAACAACGGTTCGGCCTTCGCCGGGCTGAACGCGGACACCCAGTGGTTCAACTCGACCATCGGGATCGCGATGCTGCTCGGCCGGTTCCTGCCGATGGTGTTCGTCCTCGCGCTGGCCGGTTCGCTGGCCGAGCAGACCCCCGTCCCTCAGACGGCGGGCACCCTGCGGACCGAGAAGCCGCTGTTCACGGGCCTGTTGGTCGGCACGATCCTCATCATCACCGGTCTCACCTACTTCCCGGCCCTCGCGCTGGGACCGCTCGCCGAAGGGCTCGCAGCATGAGCACCATCACTCCCACCAGGCCCCCGCGGTCCGGGGCGCCCAGCGGCCGGCCGGCCGAGGCCGGACGCGTCGGCGGCGGACTGTTCGACCCGAAGCAGCTCGTCGCGTCCTTCCCGGACGCGATCAGGAAGCTCGACCCGCGGGTCATGGTCAAGTCCCCCGTCATGTTCGTGGTGTTGATCGGCTCGATCGTCACGACCGTGCTCGCGGTCAGGAACCCGGGGGACTGGTTCGGCTGGGCGATCACGGTCTGGCTGTGGCTGACGACGATCTTCGCCAACCTGGCGGAGGCGGTGGCCGAGGGCCGCGGCAAGGCGCAGGCCGACACCCTGCGCAAGGCCAAGACGGACACGGTCGCCCGCAGGATCGTCGGCGCGGACGAGGAGCGGGTCCCGGGAACGGAGCTGCGCATCGGCGACCTCGTGGTCTGCGAGGCCGGCGACATCATCCCCGGCGACGGTGACGTCGTCGAGGGCGTCGCCAGCGTCGACGAGTCGGCGATCACGGGCGAGTCGGCCCCGGTGATCCGCGAGTCCGGCGGCGACCGGTGTGCGGTGACGGGCGGCACGAAGGTGCTGTCGGACCGGATCGTCGTGAAGATCACGACGAGGCCCGGCGAGACCTTCATCGACCGGATGATCGGCCTCGTCGAGGGCGCGGCCCGGCAGAAGACGCCGAACGAGATCGCGCTCAACATCCTGCTCGCCTCGCTGACGATCGTCTTCCTGCTCGCCGTGGTCACCCTGAAGCCGTTCGCGATCTACGCGGGCGCCGACAAGCAGACCTCGCTCATCGTCCTCACGGCCCTGCTGGTGTGCCTCATCCCGACGACCATCGGCGCGCTGCTCTCCGCGATCGGCATCGCGGGCATGGACCGGCTGGTCCAGCGCAACGTCCTCGCGATGTCGGGCCGCGCGGTCGAAGCGGCGGGTGACGTCTCCACGCTGCTCCTCGACAAGACGGGCACGATCACCCTCGGCAACCGCCAGGCCTCGGAGTTCGCCCCGGTGACCGGGACGACGGAGGCCGAACTGGCCGACGCCGCCCAGCTCTCCTCGCTCGCCGACGAGACCCCCGAGGGCCGCTCGATCGTGGTCCTGGCGAAGGAGAGGTACGGCCTCCGCGAGCGTCACCAGGACGAGCTGGCCGGTGCCCAGTGGATCGAGTTCACCGCCCAGACCCGCATGTCGGGTGTGGACGTGGACGGACGCAAGGTGCGCAAGGGCGCGACCGGTTCGGTCGTGGCGTGGGTGAAGGAGCGGGGCGGCAGTGTCTCCGCGGACGCGCAGGCGCTCACGGACCGGATTTCCCAGGCCGGTGGCACGCCGCTGCTCGTGGCTCTGGAGGACGCCGAGGGGGCGCGCGTCCTCGGCGTCGTCCACCTGAAGGACGTCGTGAAGGAGGGCATGCGGGAGCGGTTCGACGAACTGCGCCGCATGGGCATCCGTACGGTCATGATCACCGGCGACAACCCGCTGACCGCGAAGGCGATCGCCGAGGAGGCCGGGGTCGACGACTTCCTCGCGGAGGCGACGCCCGAGGACAAGATGGCGCTGATCAAGCGCGAGCAGGCGGGCGGCAAGCTGGTCGCGATGACCGGTGACGGCACGAACGACGCACCCGCGCTCGCCCAGGCCGACGTCGGTGTCGCGATGAACACCGGCACGTCGGCCGCGAAGGAGGCCGGCAACATGGTCGACCTCGACTCCGACCCGACCAAGCTCATCGAGATCGTCGAGATCGGCAAGCAACTCCTCATCACCCGTGGTGCGTTGACGACGTTCTCGATCGCCAACGACGTGGCGAAGTACTTCGCGATCATTCCCGCGATGTTCGCGGTCGCCCACCCGTCCCTGGACAGGCTCAACATCATGGGCCTGACCTCGCCCGAGTCCGCGATCCTCTCCGCGGTGGTCTTCAACGCGCTGGTCATCGTCGCGCTGGTCCCGCTCGCCCTCAAGGGAGTGCGCTACCGGCCGTCCAGCGCGGACTCGATGCTCCGTCGGAACCTGGGGATCTACGGCCTTGGCGGCCTGATCGCCCCCTTCGTCGGCATCAAGATCATCGATGTGCTCCTCTCCCTCATCCCCGGAATCGGCTGATCATGAACAACTCCGCAGGAAGCACAGGCCGTCTGCTCTGGGCGGGCCTCCGAGCCCTCCTCGTCCTCACCGTCCTGTGCGGTGTCCTCTACCCGCTGGCCGTCACCGGGATCGCCCAGGTGGCCTTCCCCGGCAAGGCGAACGGCTCCGAGGTCACCGACGCGAGCGGCAGGGTCGTCGGCTCGGAACTGATCGGCCAGACCTACGACCTGCCGCTGAAGGAGGGCGAGGAGACGGCGGCGCCCGACCTGAAGTGGTTCCAGCCGCGTCCGTCGAACGGCCTGGGCGCCAACAGCGTCAACACCCAGTACTCGATCATCCTCTCCGGTGCCACGAACCGCTCGGGCGACAACGCGGACCTGATCCAGTGGGTGAAGGACGCCAAGGCCGCCGTCATCAAGGACAACTCGACGGCCGACCACAGGGTGAAGCCCTCGGACGTCCCCGCCGACGCCGTCACCTCCTCCGGCTCCGGCCTGGACCCGCACATCTCCCCGGAGTACGCGAAGCTCCAGGTCCACCGGATCGCCGAGGTGAACAAGCTGGACGTCAAGGCGGTCGACAAGCTGGTCGCCGACCACACCGACGGCCGCCTCCTCGGCTTCATCGGCGAGCCCCGCGTCAACGTCCTCCAACTCAACATCGCCCTCAAGCAGCTCGTGACGGCGAAGGGCTGAGCCCGGCCATCGGCCTGCCGGCCGCTGCCGGCGGCCAGCGCCCCGGCCATCGGGCTGCCGGCAGTCAGCGCTCCGGCCATCGGGCTGCCGGCCGCCGCCGGCGGCGGTCAGCGCCCCGGCAGCACCCGGGTCTCCACCGTGGGAAGCCCCTTGACCCACCAGTGGTCGTAGCGGCTGTAGACACGACGGTCACGGGTGGCGAGGAAGCCGTCGAGCGCCTCGGCCTCCCTCGCGAGTTCCGCCCAGACCGGGGCGGGCAGCGGGTGGAAGGCCGAGGCCTCGACGCCTCCCTCGACGAGGCGCCAGACCCCGGCCACGTACCCGTCGACGAGCAGCGTCGGCAGCGTGTCGCCGTTCACTCGGATCACATGCTTGCGGTACTCGGCCGGGATGACGCGGCTGCGGTCCGCGTAGGCCAGCAGGACGCTGTCCCACATCGCCAGCAGACGGGGCGGCGCCGGGACGTCCTCGTCGGGCCGGGGCGCCCCGGGGACGTCGTACAGGAGGACCCCGCCGGGACCCTCCGACTGATCGAGCTCGCCCCCGAGAAGCCGTACCGCCTCGCGCACCTTCCCCCGAGGCGCCATCGTGAACTGCGCCATGTCGGGTACGGACGCCGGCCCGAAGCCCTCCAGATATCGCCGGATCAGGACGGCGAGCCCCGCCGTCGCCGCCTCCGGATCGCCGAGCACGGGCAGCGGCGCGTTCGCCGTCACGAACGACTGCGCCGCCCCGAACGACCACGGCGGCCCCGTCGGCGCGTGCCACAGCGGCGCGTACTGCCGCATCATCCGCCACACCACGGCCTCCACCGGCCCGCCCCGCGCCGCTTCGAGGCGCCCCCTCATCTGCGCCCCGCTCCGGGCCTCCCCGGCGTAGTCGAGGAGAGCGGGCAGCAGCGCGTCGGCGTCGTCGGCCGTGAACCCCGCCGCCGTGAACCGGGGGTCGTGGAGCCGTGAACCGCGCAGGGTCGGCTCCATGCCCTCCCGGAACGCCCGGTAGTCCTCGGCGTGCACCACATGCAGCGTGAGCCGCATCAGGGTCGACCTGACCACCTCGAAACCCTCCACGGCCTTGTCGAGCAGCGCGGGATCGAATCCGGCGACGCGGTTCCACAACGCCACGTAGGGCGAACCCGGTTGCTGCGCCTGCAGCGCCACCACCCGGCGCACGGCCTCCCCGACACCGATCGGCACCCGGTCGAGGAGGAGCTGCCGGGCGAGAGTGGAGCGGTTGAGGGCGCGCGCGGAGATCACCATGGCGCGATTGTCCCCCGGTCCCGGCGCCCGCGGGCCGGAGTCGCGCGTTCACCCAGGACTCGCCACGACGTCGCACACCCGACGCCCACCGTTGTGGCCGGAACTGGACCATGAGGCCGCCTCCATGGGCGACATTCCAGATGTTCAGAGGGAGTTCAGATGAATCCGCGCCTCATGCGCCGCCCCGCCGTCGTGGTTCTTCCGCTGTCCGCCGCGCTCGCGCTGACGGTGGTCATGGGTACGGCCGAGGCGGAGCCGGCGCGGCACGGCTCAACCGCCCGGGTCGTCTCCACCTCGACCCTGCCGGACATCCCGCTGGCCGCCTTCAGCAACGGCCTGCTGCCCGGCAGCGTCGACGACGACCGGGACGTCGACCTGGGCGGCATCGGCAGCGACCTGTACCCGGCCGAGCGGAGCGGCGAGTACTGGACGGTCACCGACCGGGGCCCCAACGGGCAGATAGCGGTCGGCAAGGAGAAGCGGCGCACGTTCCCGGTGCCCGGCTTCGACCCGGCGATCGTGAAGGTCCGCGCGGTCGGCGGCCGGATCCAGGTGCTGAAGTCCATCCCGCTCACCACCGCCTCCGGCGCGCCCGTCACCGGCCTGCCCAACCAGCCGGGCCGCGACGAGGCCCCGTACGACTACAACGCGACGACCCCGCTCGCGTACAACGTGAACGGCCTCGACACCGAGGGGCTCGTACGGGACCGGGACGGCGGCTTCTGGCTGGTGGACGAGTACGGCCCGTCGCTGGTGCACGTCTCCGCCAACGGGCGGGTCCTGGCCCGCCACGTCCCCAAGGGCCTCGGCCTGACCGGCGCCGACTACCCGGTGATCGAGTCGCTCCCGTCGATCTTCCTCAAGCGCAAGATCAACCGCGGCTTCGAGGGCCTGGCGCTGCTCCCCGACGGCGACCTGGTGATGGCCCTGCAGAGCCCGCTGCTCAACCCGGACAAGGCCGCCGGCGAGGACTCCCGCAACACCCGCCTGCTGCGCTTCTCGACCCGCGAGAACCGCGTCACGGCGGAGTACGCCTACCGCTTCGACCCGGTGGGCGTCGTGGAGCCGGGGCAGACGAAGACGTCGGAGCTGAAGATCTCCTCGATCGTGGCGCTGGGCGGCGACCGGGTGCTGGTCCAGGAGCGCACGGACACGTCCTCCCGCGTCTACGAGGTACGGCTCCGCCGCGGCTCCGACATCCTGGGCTCCCCGTGGGACACGACGGCCCACCCGGCTCTGGAGCAGCTCGACGACGAGGCGGCCGCCGACGCCCCGGTCCTGGCGAAGCGCCTGGTGGTCGACCTGAACACGGTCGAGGGCGTCCCCGGCAAGATCGAGGGCATCGCGGTGGAGGGCTCCTCGACCCTGGTCCTCCTCAACGACAACGACTTCGGCATGTCGGACGGCCCGGCGGCCTTCGATGCGAACGGGCGCCTCGTCGACAGCGACGTGGACACCACACTGGTGCGCGTCCGCCTGCCGCACCGCCTGCGCTGACGCGTCAGGACACCGCGCGGGCCGCTTGGACGTCAGCACTGCGGTGACGCGGGCCGCGTGGACGTCAGCAGTGCGATTTGCGCGGGCCGCGCGGACGTCAGAGCGCCGTCTACGCGGGCCGCGTGGACGTCAG
>NZ_LIPQ01000020.1 GCF_001418135.1 Streptomyces aureus | reverse complement strand
CACGCCCGCCGAGGTCGTCGACCTGCTGGCCACGGCCTGCGAGCCGGGGCTCACCGCGTTCCCCAGCGGCCGCTTCTACGGGTTCGTGGTGGGCGGCACCGAGCCGGCCGCGCTGGCCGCTGACTGGCTGGTCAGCGCCTGGGACCAGAACTGCGTGATGCGCACCGTCTCCCCCGCGTACGCGGCGGCGGAGGAGATCGCCGGCGCCTGGTTGCTCGATCTGCTCGGCCTGCCGAGGGACAGCTCCGTGGGCTTCACCACGGGTGCGACGATGGCGAACTTCACGTGCCTCGCCGCCGGGCGGGACACGGTGCTGCGGCGCACCGGCTGGAACGTCGCCCGTGACGGCCTCGCGGGTGGTCCGCCCGTGCGTGTCGTCGCCGGCGAGTCCCGGCACATGGCCATCGACCTGGCCCTGCGCTACCTCGGGCTCGGTCGGCCCGACCTGGTGGCGGCGGACGATCAAGGGCGCATCGAGCCCGATGCCCTGCGGAAGACGCTGACGGCCGGCGGACAGCACCCCACGATCGTGATCCTCCAGGCCGGCGACATCCATTCCGGCGCCTTCGATCCCTTCGCCGCGAGCATCCGCGCGGCGCGCGAGGCAGACGCCTGGGTCCATGTCGACGGCGCGTTCGGACTGTGGGCAGCCGCCTCGCCGCGCCGCGCCCACCTGACGGCGGGCTGCGCGGACGCGGACTCCTGGGCGACGGACGCCCACAAGACGTTGAACGTCCCCTACGACTGCGGACTCGCGATCGTGCGCGACGCGTCCGCGGTCCGGGCGGCGATGGGCCAGCGTGGCGACTACCTCATCCAGCACGAGCAAGGCGACCCCATCGACAAGGTGCCCGAACTCTCGCGGCGCGGCAGAGCGTTCACCGTGTGGGCCGCCCTCAGGTCCCTCGGCCGATCAGGCGTCGCCGACCTCGTCGACCGGTTGTGTCGCCACGCCTCCGCGTTCTCCGCCGGCATCGCCGAGATCGACGGCGCGACCGTTCTCAACGAGGTCGCGTTCACGCAGGTCTGCGCCGAGTTCGGCGGCGACGGACGCACCGACCGGGTCCTCGCCCGGCTGCTCGACGACGGCACCGCGTGGATCAGCGGCTCCACCTGGCACGGCAGACGCGTCATGCGGATCTCGGTGAGCAACTGGTCGACCACGGACGACGATGTGGCGCGCACGCTCGACGCGATCCGGCGCGCGGCCGCCGGGGCCTGACGACCGGTCGTCGCCGATCCGAAGAACCTCGTCCTCGCGATCGGCGGAGCCGTGTCCATCGCCGCCTCCACCGCCTCCGCCGGCGGGAAGACCGTGGCCGCGGCGCTGATGGTGCTGATCGCGTCGCTGTGCGCACTGCTGCCGGTCGGTGTCTACCTCGCGGGCGGTGAGAAGTCGGCGAAGGTGCTGGGCGACTGGAAGACCTGGATGAGCCGCCACGACGCCGCGATCATGACGACGCTCTTCCTCGTCCTGGGCGTGAAGTACGTCGGCGACGCCGTCAGCGGTCTGACGATCTGACCCACCCGTAGGCGTCCCCCGGACGTCCCGGCAGCCGTGTCCTGTCCCGTCGGACAACTGGATCACCACGAAGCCCGGGGAGGGCTTCGTGGTGGCCTCGTACGCCCTTGACCAGCGCTGTCGCCCGCGCGCTGGACGTGACAGGTACCCGGCAGCAGTTCCAGGTGTCGGGCTGCGCGGAGCGGGTAGTCGCACGGTTAGTCGATCCGATCACCAGTTCGGATCTCCTCGGTCTCAGGAGGTGACGGCTGTGGACGCCGTCAACCGTCCCACTCACCCCGGGCGGACGGAGGAGGCGGACACGGGGCAGGTCAGGACCTGCCGACCCGCCTTCCGTGAGTCCGACGTCGACCCGGCCGCGGACACCGCGGGTCAGGATGCCGACCCTGAGCCCCAGATCGTCCGCGGCGAGGACTGAGAACTCCGCGGCGAGGGCCGAGAAGCGGCCCCGGCCACCGGCGACACCTGGGGCGCACGCCGGAGGACCGGTCCCGTCCCACCCTCCCGCTTTCGCCCGAAAGATCTCACCACGACGCGTCGGGGCGGCCTTACCGGGCAGGGGCCGCATATGAACCGACTTACGGACAGCGGACGCTCGTATTGGATGGAGACCGCCACGCTGCCGTCCTTCCCCCCTCTCGCAGGGGCGGCGGAGGCGGACGCGGTGGTCATCGGGGCCGGAATCGCCGGCCTCAGCACGGCGTGGGAGCTCACTCGGGCCGGGCTCGACGTCATCGTGCTGGAGGCGGACCGGATCGCCGGCGGGGTCACGGGCCATACGACGGGAAAACTCACCGCGCTCCACACCAGCGTGTACGACACGCTCCGGACCGAGCACGGCGACGACGTCGCCCGCCGGTACGCGACCTCCCAGAGCGCCGCGCTGCGGCACCTCGTCGAGGTGGTCGACGAACTCGGCATCAGCTGCGACCTGGAACGGCGCCCGGCTCTCACCTACTGCCGCCGGCCCGAGGGCGTCGACGCCCTGCGCGCGGAGGCGGAGGCGGCCCGGGAAGCCGGCCTCGCCGCGTCGTTCGTCACGGAGACCCGCCTGCCCTTCCCCGTCGCCGGCGCCGTCAGGGTGGAGGACCAGGCCCAGTTCCACCCGCTCGCGTACCTGCGCGGGCTCGTCGACGACATGATGGCGCTCGGCGGCAGGATCCACGAGGGCACCCGAGTCGTGGAACTCGACCGCGGAGACCCCTGCCGGCTCGGCACCGACACCGGGGCCACCGTCTCCGCCCGGCACGTCGTCGTGGCCACCCACCACCCCGTCTTCGACCACACGCTGCTCGCCGCGAGGCTGACCCAGCATCGCGACCTGGTGATCGCGGGCCCCCTGCCCGCCCCACGGGACCCGGACGGCATGTACATCACCGAAGAGGACGGCAAGCGCTCCGTCCGCACGGCGCCGCTCCCGGACGGCGGACGGCTCCTGATCGTCACCGGAGAGGCGTTCAAGCCCGGCACCGGGGAGGACACCGCGGCCGGTTACGCCCGTCTCCAGGACTGGAGCGAGCAGTACTTCCCCGACGTCACGATCACCCATCGCTGGGCGGCGCAGGACAACGCCGCCACCGACACCCTGCCCCTCATCGGCCGCATGCCCGCCGACGGCGAGAACGTCTACGTCGCCACCGGGTTCGCCGGCTGGGGGATGACGGGCGGCGTCATGGCAGGAACGGCCATCGCCGCCCTCGTGCGTGGCGAACGGGAGCCGTGGACCGATCTCTACGCTCCGGACCGCCTCGGATCGGCCCTCCGTTCCGCGCCTACGCTCCTCAAGGCCCAATGGGAGACGGGCAAGCACTTCGTCAAGGACCGTCTGGAGACCTTCGGTGACGGCACCGACGGGCCCGTGCAGGACCTGCGGCCGGGTGAGGGCACCGTGGTCCGCGCGAAAGGCGGTCCCTGCGCCGTGCATCGCGACGACCGGGGCGGGCTCCACGCGGTGTCCGCCGTCTGCACCCATCTCGGGTGCGTCGTCGCATTCAACAACGCGGAACGCACATGGGAATGCCCCTGCCACGGCTCTCGCTTCGGCGTCGACGGCGAGATCCTTCAGGGACCGGCACTGAGCCCTCTCGAGCGACGGGACCCCGAAGAGCTGTGAGGTCCTGTCCGTGCGTCGTACGTCCAACGAGACAGATCGGCCCACGACAGGAGGCCTTCGTCACGCCTGCTGCGACACCCAGCCTTTCCCAGTAAATGTCGCGAAAGACCGTTTCGGTCAGCTGGGTGTGGAAAGGCGCGGGGCATGGTGCGTATCGGATGAAAGCCTTCGACGGGGTACCCGCCCGTCCGCGACTCGCTGGAGATGAGCGTCATGACCGGACCCAGCAACCCCGACCCGGAACCGGACCCGGCCCCGGC
>NZ_LIPQ01000002.1 GCF_001418135.1 Streptomyces aureus | reverse complement strand
CTGAGACGGCGCGCGGGGCGGGGCCGTCGGCCGAAGCGCCCGCCCCCGCGCCGTCTCAGCCGCTTCGCTCGCCGGGCAGGATCTGTGCCGTCCGGATGGCCTCGCCCTCGCGGGTGCGCCGCGCGCGCCAGTGCAGGCTGGGGCATGCCGGTCAAACGGGCATGATCGTCAAAAGGGTACCAGCGTGGCCCTCCCAGGACCGGAAATTCACGCACTCTCCGCGCCCGAATGTGTTCATACGGTAGTCATGGGGCCGGGAGGAACACATTGATCTTCAGTCGCAGCCGCCGCCGGAAGTCTGTCCCCAGCACCGGAACCTGTCCCTACGCGTCCGGGGACCCCGCGCCACCCGCCCCCGCCCAGGAGACCCGCGGCCGGCTGCCGCACCTCGTGGACCGGCACGAGGCGGAGCGGTTCATCCGTCAGTTCCACGAGGAGCAGCCGGGTGCCGGGGACGACGTACGGAGCCGGATACGTGAGGTGCTCGCCGAGGTCGAGCGCACCGGCACCTACACGCACTCCCCGGCCGAACTCGCCTTCGGCGCACGCGTCGCATGGCGCAACGCGGCCCGCTGCATCGGCCGGCTCTACTGGCGCAGCCTCGTGGTGCGCGACCTGCGGCACCTCACCTCCGCCGACGATGTCGCCGCCGCGTCCTTCGAGCACCTCAGGCTCGCCGGCAACGGCGGCAGGATCCGGCCCGTGATCACCGTCTTCGCCCCCGACCGGCCGGGCCGCCCCGCCCCCCAGATCGTCAACGACCAGCTGGTGCGCTACGCCGGACACCGCACCCCGGAGGGAGCGTGGCACGGCGACCCGCGCAGCGCGGCCCTGACCGCCCGGGCCTGCGACCTGGGCTGGAAGCGCGACGAAGAACCCTTCCAGGTACTGCCGTTGATGGTGCGGGAGCACCCCGACGCCCGGCCCGAGTGGTACGAGCTGCCGGACGACGCCGTCCGCGAGGTACCGCTGAGCCACCCCGACCACCCGTGGTTCGCCGACCTCGGCCTGCGCTGGTACGCCGTGCCCGCGATCAGCGACATGACGCTGGAGATCGGCGGCGTACGCTACCCGGCGGCGCCGTTCAACGGCTGGTACATGGGCACGGAGATAGGCGCCCGGAACCTCGCCGACACCGAGCGGTACGACCTCCTCCCGGTAGTGGCGGACCGGCTCGGGCTCGACCGGTCGAGCGAACGCACCCTGTGGCGGGACCGGGCGCTCGTCGAGCTCAACGTGGCGGTGCTGCACTCCTTCCAGGAGGCCGGGGTGACCATGGCCGACCACCACACCGAGTCCCAGCGGTTCCTGCGGCACATCACCCAGGAGAGCCGCCACGGCAGGGAGACGCCCGCCGACTGGAGCTGGATCGTGCCCCCGGTCTCCGGCTCCGCCACCCCGGTCTTCCACCGGTACTACGACCCGGTGGACCCCTCCCTGCGGCCGGCCTTCCTGGCCCGTGCGTGACCGCCGTGCGACGGCGGGGGCCGTCAGCCGCTCGCCCCGGGGACCCAGTGGTTGTGCACCCGCATGACCCGGGGCGCTTCCGACACGGGCCAGCCCAGGCCGGTCGCGACCGGCATCATCCGCTCGACGAACGCGTTCATGTGACCCTCGGACTCCCAGATGTCGAAGACCTCCAGGCCGTCGTCCGTGGGGACGCATGCGTGGGACACACAGCCGTCGAAGATGTCGGGCGTCTCCTGTAGCTTGGCGTTGAGCTGGTCGTACTGCTCCGTGGTGACACCCGGAAGGACGGCATGGACGAAGATCGCCATGGTGGATCACTCCTCGTGAGGTGGGGCGGCCCCTCCCGCACCACCCCGTCGGCGACGCCCCCTACCAGCCAGCACAGCACGACCCGCCGGGGACGGCATCCGAAGGCGCAACCCGGCGCCGGCCCAGGACCGGATCAGCGGCGCCCCAGGACCTCGGCGACCCGGCTGTAGCCGTCCGTACCGTGACCGAGGGCCACCGTCCGGCGGGCCAGACCCTCGATGGCACGCATCACGTTCGCCTCGATGCCGTGGGCCTCGGAGGCGTGCACGACGTGCGCCATCGTGGAGATCCCCGAGGTGATCGGGTTGCCCTCGCCGGAGTAGCTGCCGCTCTCCACGTCCTCGGCCAGCTCCTGGAACAGCGGCGGCAGGATCGCGCCGATGCCCTGGGCGAAGGGCGCCAGCTCGGTCGGGGAGATCCCCTCGGCCCGCGCCACCGCCAGGGCGTGGACGTAGCCCGCCGCCGAGGTCCAGAAGATGTCGAGCAGCGCGATGTCGTAGGCCGCCGCCCGGCCGATCTCCTCCCCGAGGTGGGTGTGGGTGCCGCCCAGGGTGTCGAGCACCGCCCGGTGCTCGACGTGGAGCGCCTCCGGGCCGCTGTAGAGGAACACCCCGGCCGGAGTGCCGATGGACGTGGTCGGCGTCATGATGGCGCCGTCGAGGTAGTCGATGCCGTGCTCGTCGGCCCAGCGGCCGGTGTCCCGGGCCCGGTCGGGAATGTCGGCGCTGAGGTTGACGACGGTCCGCCCCTTGAGCGCGGCCGTCACGGCCGCCTGACGCAGCACGGAGTCGGTGGCGTCGTAGTTGACCAGGCAGACCACGGTCAGCGGGCTCGCAGCGGCCGCCTCCTCGGCGGTCGCGGCCGCGACGGCACCGGCGGCCACGAGCTCCCGGTCCCTGCCCGGCGTCCGGTTCCACACGGTGGTCCGTACGCCGGCCGCCAGGAACGCGGCGGCCAATGCCCGGCCCATCGGCCCGAGACCGATGACGGTGACGGCGGTGACGGCGGTGTCGCGGGAAGAAGACATGGGTGAACTCCCTTGTAGACATGTGGAGACAGTGGAGAGAAGGAAATTCCCGGAAGAAGGAGAAGGACGCGGATGGCGCGCGCCAGGGCCCAGGACTCGAACACGTGCGGAGTGAGCGCCGCGATCGTGGTCATCGAGGGCAAATGGAAGACGTACCTGCTGTGGCTGCTCGAGTCCGGCCCGCACCGCCCCGGCGAACTGCGCCGGAGGATCCCCGAGATCAGCGAGAAGGTGCTGACCCAGGCCTTGCGCGAGATGGAGGAGGACGGCCTCGTTCACCGCGAGGTGCACGACGTCCTGCCGCCGAAGACCGTCTACTCGTTGACCGGCTTCGGGCGTGAACTCTGCGAGGCGCTGGCCCCGTTGTCCGACTGGGGTTACCGTCGCCTGGACAGGCTCACGACCACGTCCGCCGCTTCCTGAGGCCCCGCCGTTCTCCTTCCTCCGGGCCGCTCTCAGCTTCGCCCGGCGCCCGCATCCGCGACAAGTACGCACAAAAAAGTGGGTATGGGGGGAGCGCGAAAAAGGGGGCCTCCCCGAAAGGAAGGCCCCCTGAAGGTGACGCGTCAGACGCTCCGCTCCCCGAAAGCGTCCAGAATCCGCTCGGCGGCCAGCGTCGCCGTCAGCTCGCCCGCGCGCACCCGCTGCTCCAGGCCGGGCGCGAGGTCCTGGACCGCCGGGTCCGAGTGGAGGCGGCGCAGGAGCTCGTCCTGGACCATGGTCCAGGTCCAGTCGACCTGCTGGTCGTGACGCTTGGCCGTGAGCCGGCCGGTCGAGTCCAGCAGGGCGCGGTGCTGTTCGAGCCGCCCCCAGACCTCGTCGAGGCCCGCCGACTCCCGCGCGCTGCAACTGAGCACCGGAGGCGTCCAGAAGGAGTCCGCGCCGTGCATCAGCCGCAGGGCGCCCGCGAGTTCACGGGCCGCGGCGCGCGCGTCCCGCTCGTGCGGGCCGTCCGCCTTGTTGACGGTGACCACGTCGGCGAGTTCCAGGACGCCCTTCTTGATGCCCTGGAGCTGGTCGCCCGTGCGGGCCAGGGTGAGCAGCAGGAAGGAGTCGACCATGTTGGCGACGGCGGTCTCGGACTGGCCGACGCCGACGGTCTCGACGAGCACCACGTCGTAGCCCGCGGCCTCCATCACGACCATCGACTCCCGGGTCGCCTTGGCGACCCCGCCGAGGGTGCCGGCGCTGGGGGAGGGACGTACGAAGGCCGCCGGGTCGACCGCCAGCCGCTCCATCCGCGTCTTGTCGCCGAGGATGGAGCCGCCGGTACGGGTCGACGACGGGTCGACGGCGAGCACCGCGACCCGGTGGCCGAGCCCGGTCAGCATCGTGCCGAACGCGTCGATGAACGTCGACTTGCCGACACCGGGCACTCCGCTGATCCCGATCCGCACGGCGTTCCCGCTGTGCGGAAGGAGTTCCGTGAGGAGCTCCTGGGCGAGTGCCCGGTGCTGGGGGCGGGTCGACTCGACGAGGGTGATCGCGCGGGCGACCAGCGCCCGCTTCCCCTCCCGTACGCCCCGGACATACGTGTCGAGATCGATCACCGCTCGTGTCCGAGGTCGGCCGACAGACGCGTCACCAGGTCGTGGGCCGCGTCGGGGATCACGGTGCCCGGCGGGAACACGGCGGCCGCGCCCATCTCCAGGAGCGTCGCCACGTCCTGCGGAGGAATCACCCCGCCGACCACGATCATGATGTCCTCGCGGCCCTCCGCCGCCAGTTCCTCGCGCAGCGCCGGTACGAGCGTGAGGTGTCCGGCGGCGAGCGACGAGACCCCGACGATGTGCACGTCCGCCTCGACGGCCTGACGGGCCACCTCGGCCGGGGTCTGGAACAGCGGGCCGACGTCCACGTCGAAGCCCAGGTCGGCGAAGGCGGTGGCGATGACCTTCTGGCCGCGGTCGTGGCCGTCCTGGCCCATCTTGGCGACCAGGATGCGCGGCCGACGGCCCTCGGCCTCGTCGAAGGCGTCCACCAGGGCACGGGTGCGGTCCACGGACGGGGACGCGCCGGCTTCGTTGCGGTACACACCGGAGATCGTACGGATCTGGCCGGCGTGCCGTCCGTAGACCTTCTCCAGGGCGTCGGAGATCTCGCCGACGGTCGCCATCGCGCGGGCCGCGTTCACCGCGAGTTCGAGGAGGTTGCCCTCGCCGCCCGCGGCCCGGGTGAGCGCGGCGAGCGCGTCCTGGCAGGCCTGCTCGTCGCGCTCCTCGCGCAGCCGCTTCAGCTTGGCGATCTGCTGGGCGCGCACGGAGGAGTTGTCGACCTTCAGGACGTCGATCTGCTCGTCCGTCGCGACCCGGTACTTGTTGACGCCGATCACCGGCTGCCGGCCGGAGTCGATCCGGGCCTGGGTGCGGGCCGCGGCCTCCTCCACGCGCAGCTTGGGGATGCCCGCGTCGATGGCCTTGGCCATGCCGCCGGCCTGCTCGACCTCCTGGATGTGCTTCCAGGCGCGCCGCGCGAGGTCGTACGTGAGCTTCTCGACGTACGCGCTGCCGCCCCACGGGTCGATGGTCCGGCAGGTGCCCGACTCCTGCTGGAGCAGCAGCTGGGTGTTGCGGGCGATCCGGGCGGAGAAGTCGGTCGGCAGGGCGAGCGCCTCGTCGAGGGCGTTGGTGTGCAGCGACTGGGTGTGGCCCTGGGTGGCCGCCATCGCCTCGACGCAGGTGCGCGTGACGTTGTTGAACACGTCCTGCGCGGTGAGCGACCAGCCCGAGGTCTGCGAATGGGTACGCAGGGAAAGGGACTTGGCGTTCTGCGGGTCGAACTGCTTGACCAGCTTGGCCCACAGGAGCCGCGCCGCGCGCAGCTTCGCGATCTCCATGAAGAAGTTCATGCCGATCGCCCAGAAGAACGACAGGCGCGGTGCGAACGCGTCCACGTCGAGCCCGGCCTCGCGGCCCGCGCGGATGTACTCCACACCGTCGGCGAGCGTGTACGCCAGCTCCAGGTCGGCCGTCGCGCCCGCCTCCTGGATGTGATAGCCGGAGATGGAGATGGAGTTGTAGCGCGGCATCCGCTGCGAGGTGTAGGCGAAGATGTCGGAGATGATCCGCATCGACGGCCCGGGCGGATAGATGTACGTGTTGCGGACCATGAACTCCTTGAGGATGTCGTTCTGGATGGTCCCGGCCAGCTTCTCGGGCGGTACGCCCTGCTCCTCGGCCGCCACGATGTACAGCGCGAGGACCGGCAGCACGGCGCCGTTCATCGTCATCGACACCGTCATCCTGTCCAGCGGGATGCCGTCGAACAGCTGGCGCATGTCGTAGATCGAGTCGATGGCCACGCCGGCCATGCCGACGTCACCGGTGACGCGCGGGTGGTCGCTGTCGTAGCCGCGGTGGGTCGGCAGGTCGAAGGCGACCGACAGGCCCTTCTGGCCGGCCGCGAGGTTGCGGCGGTAGAAGGCGTTCGACTCCTCGGCCGTGGAGAAACCCGCGTACTGCCGGATCGTCCAGGGCTGGTTGACGTACATCGTCGGGTACGGGCCGCGCAGGTACGGGGCCATGCCGGGGCGGGTGTCCAGGAAGTCCAGGCCCTCCAGGTCCTGCCCGGTGTACAGCGGCTTGACGCCGATGCCTTCCGGGGTCTCCCAGAGCAGGTCGTCCCCGCCGGTGGCCTTCTTGACGGCCGCCCGCCACGCGTCGGGACCACCGCCGGCGGTCGGCGCCCCGAGCTCGATCCCGGAGAAATCGGGGATGGACATCAGGACACTCCCATGCGGTCGAGGGCGGTGGAGAGCAGGGCGACGGCGTCACAGCCCGCGAAGAGGTACGAGTCGACACCGGGGTGATCACCCGGGCGGCCGGCGAGGAGGACGTGCTCCGCGCCCGCCGCGCGCAGCTCGGCCGCCACGGTCCCGGCCTGCTCCGCGTACAGCGCGTCGCTGGAGCAGAGGCAGACCTCGCGGGCGCCGCTCTCCTCGAACGTGCCCTCGGTGACCGGCTCGATGCCGCCCGCCTGGAAGAGGTTCGCGGCGAAGGAGACGCGGGCCGAGTGCGCGGCGGCCGGGCCGAGCGCGGCGAGATAGACCCGGGGCCGGGCCCCGGTCGCCGCCAGATGCGCGTCTGAGCGGGCGCGCAGGGCCTCGTACGCCTCGTCGCGGCGGACCCGGGGAAGGCCGCCGGCCGGCTGCGCGGGCGCGGGCGTCCGGTCGACGGGCTTCTCCGTGAGGTGGGGGAACTCGCTGACGCCGGTGATGGGTTCGCGGCGGGTGGCGAGCTTCCTGCTGCGCGCGGCCCAGGTCCCGGCGAGGCGCTCGCCGATCGTCCCGGACCGCAGGGCGGCTTCCTGGCCGCCCGCCCGCTCGATGTCCTGGAAGAACTCCCAGGCGGCGTGCGCGAGTTCGTCGGTGAGCCGCTCCACGTACCAGGAGCCGCCCGCCGGGTCGATGACCCGGGAGAGGTGCGACTCCTCGATGAGGACGGTGGAGGTGTTGCGGGCGATCCGGCGCGCGAACGCGTCCGGCAGGCCGAGGGCGTCGTCGAAGGGGAGCACGGTGACGCTGTCGGCGCCGCCCACTCCGGCGGCCAGCGTGGCCACCGTGGTGCGCAGCATGTTCACCCACGGGTCGCGGCGCGTCATCATCACCGTCGAGGTCACCGCGTGCTGGCGCTGCGCGCCCGCGTCCGGGGCGCCGCAGACCTCGGCCACCCGGGCCCAGAGCCGGCGCGCGGCGCGGAGCTTGGCGATGGTCAGGAACTGGTCGGCGGTCGCCGCGTACCGGAACTCCAGCTGTGCGCACGCCTCGGCGACGCTCAGCCCGGCCGCGGTCAGACCCCGCAGATAGGCCACGCCGGTCGCGAGGGAGCAGCCGAGCTCCTGCGCGGCCGAGCCGCCGGCCTCGTGGTACGGCAGGGCGTCCACGGTCAGGGCCCGCAGCCCCGGGTGGCGGTCGGCGCAGCGGCGCGCGAGTCCGGCCACGGACGCGAGGTCGTACGCCGGGCGGCCGGTGCGGGCCTCGTGTCCGAGCGGGTCCGCGCCGAGGTTGCCTCGGGCCGCGTCGTCGGCGACGCCACGTTCCTCGTAGAGACCGAGCAGGAGCTCGGCGGCCGCCGCGGTCTCGTCGCCCGCGTCGAGGACGACCGGCGCCAGGTCGAGGTAGACGCCGTCCAGGACCTTGGCGAGCGAGGGGACCGGGATGCCGGCGCCGCCGGCGCCCAGCCAGAGGGAGGTGACGCCGTTCTCCAGGTCGGCGAGGACCGCGTCGTTGTCGGGGGCGAGGTGCCGCTGGCGCACGTCCCAGCCGCCCAGGGTGTTGCCCTCGGCGCGGCCACCGCGCACGAAGGGCGCGAAGCCGGGGAGTCCGGCGTCGAGGGCGGTCTCGCGCGCCGTGTACAGCGGACGGACGTCGAGCCCGTCCTCCAGGAGTGTGGAAAGGGCGTCCTCGGCCGCGTCGCCGGACACCTCTTTGCCGGACTTGCGCAGGACACCTGCCACAAGGTGTTGCCACTGTTCGTGTGGCGCGTCGGGAAATTCGGACGCCAGGGTGAGCCCGTCGTCAGGCAGGACCGTCATGCTCGGATGCTAGGGGAGATCGACAAAGTAGCAGGAGGGCGTACCACTGTGACCTTCTTCTCGTTGTCAGTGGCGGCTGCGACGCTGTGTCGTATGGACAGGGACGAGGAGCTGCTGAGAGGCCGGGTCTACGGCCAGGACCACGACGACCCCAGGCCGGGCCCGAGGCCCGGCCGCGTCTACGCCGAGCTGGTCGGCGGTCCGCTCGACGGACTGCTGCTCGACGTCACCGACCGGACGCCGGCGCAGCGGGAGGCCGGCGCGGCCCTGGAGACGGAGCTGGGGCGGTACGGGGCCGGGGGCCGGTCGCTGTACGACCCGCGCCCCGGTGACCCGAGCCGCCTCGACTGGTCCGGCGACGCGCCGTGAGGTGCGTCTCGCCGGACCGCCGACGGGTTCCGCGGGGCCGGCACCGGCCGCCCGCCGGCCTCGGCGCAAGACGTCGGCTCGGCGCATGGCGGCGGCCTCAGCGCATGACGGAGGAGAAGTTGTCCAGCTGGATCCAGGTCACCTTGTTGGTCGCCTGGGGGCCGTAGACGTTGACGGCGCCGGCCGTGTTGGCCTCGATGCGGACCGCGTTGATGCCCAGGCTGTTGTTGCGGGGGCAGACACCGCGGGTCAGCTTGGGCGGGCGGATGGTGGCGGGCAGCGTGCCGAGGCGGCCGTCGGCGGTGAACGCGCAGGTGACCGTGCCGCGCAGCTGCAGGAACTCCGTCCCCGCGAGCCGGATCACGCGGGCCTCGGCCGGCGCGCCGGGCTCGTTCACGACAGCGGGGTCCACGGTGATCGCCGTCCAGTCGACGACGACCTGGCAGCCGTCCACGGGGTCGACGGCGGCGGCCGGCGTCGCCGTGAGCAGCGGCCCGGCGACCGCGACGGCGGGGGCGGCGAGCGCGGCGGTGAGCAGGGAGCGGCGGCTGGTGGTGGGCTGGGTCATGCTCGATCCTCCGGATCGGGTGGGGTGTGCGGGCGGGGTGGCGGGGCTGTTGACGGGCATGCCCATGGGGCTGTCCACGGGGCTGTCCACGGCGCTCCTCATCGCCAGGCGACGGAGACGCCGTCGAAGTCGATCCAGGTGATGGCGTTGTCGCTGGTGGCGCCGTAGACGCGGAGGGCGCCGGTGACGTCCGTCTCGATCCGGCACACACAGCGGCCGGCGCTGTTGTTGCGGGGCACGTTCTGGCGCGTGGGATGCGTCGTGCGCAGCCGGTGCGGCAGGGTCCCGATCCTGCTGTCCGCGGTCAGGCCCGGGGAGCAGGTGACGGTGCCTCGCAGCTGGAGGTAGGTGGTGCCGGCGAGGGCGATCAGCCGTCCGCGCGGGCGCTCGGCGCCGGGGGAGACGCCGGCCTCGAGCGCGAGGTCCTCCCAGTCGGCGAGCACCTTGATCCCGTCCACCGCGGGCTTGGTGGGGTACCAGCCGATCGTGACGTCACGGGAACCGGTGGTGCCGGGGACGGTGTTGCTGAAGCCGAAGAGCAGCCGGGTCTCGCCCGTCGCGGGGTCGACCTCGGTGGCGACGCCCTCGGGCTCGCGCCGGGTGAGCCCGTCGGCGTTGGTGACCACCTGCCGGTCGATGCGCTCGCCGGTCGTCCACGCGTACGAGGTGAGGAAGGCGATCCCCGGGAACGAGTCGGGTATCTCGGGGAAGTTCTTCTTGTCGTACGGCGCCCACTGGTACGCGTAGAGGACGTCTCCCAGGGCCGTGTACCCCTGGGAGACGAGGGTCTTCTGCAGCGGGTAGGGGGTCGGCACGTCGGGAGTGACGTCCTCTCCGGCCGGCATGACGAAGGTGGTGCCCACCGGGACCCACGAGCCGGCCGCCGCCGCGGTGAGGTCGTAACGGGTGAAGTGCCGCTTTCCGTCCTTGTGGTACATGACGCACAGCTGGTTGTTCACCGGGTCGAGGGACGGGCCGGTGCTCGAAGTGCTGCCGGGCGGGGTGAACTTCTGGCTCTGCGGTATCAGGGCCCCGTCGAGGACCCCGCCGTCGACGAAGCGGAACCGGGTGACGGCCTTGCCGAAGGCGGCGTCGTCCGCGGAGAGCTGCAGCGGGCCCACCTCGGTCCAGAGGTAGGTGTCGGCGCCCACCGGCTCGGCGCCCATGGAGAGCCCGTGGCCGAATCCCTTCAGCTGCATCGAGCCGGTGATCGCGCCGGTCCGGCGGTTGATGCGGTTGAGGTACAGGTTGCCCTGCGGGGCCGTGGCCGAGCTCTCCACCTGGAGCACGAAGACGTGCCCGTTGACGGTGTCGGTGGCGATCGCCTGCGGTGCGGGGCCCTTCACCAGGTCGACCGTCTGAATGAGTCTGCCGGTGACACCGGACAGATCGACGCCGTTGGCGTCCGTTGTTCCCATGGTCTCTCCCCCTGAGGTAAGCGGCGGATCCGAAATGAAAGGGAGATCATCACACGAGGTGTCAGCGACTCCGTGCCGGAGCGGATTTCGCCGTTCCGTAGCGAGTCCGGGATGGGTTAGCTTAGGCTTACCTAAGTAACGGTCCTGAGCGGCAGTCTCTGGTCTGTCTCCGTCACCTGTCCCGGGAGAACTCGGATGCGTCCCTTCACCACCCGCGTCACGCGGCCCACCCCCGCCGAGCGCGTGCGATCGATCCTGGCCGCCGCGCACTCGATGACGGTCGTGTCCGACGGACTCCACCAGGAGGTGCACCTCCTCGACGGCACCGGACCCATGGGCCACATCCACCTCCACGACCCGTCCGAGGAGAGCCACGCCGGGCAGGCCGCGCGGATCCCCGTGCGCCTGGAGTTCACCGACATCGCCCCCACTCCCGTACGCGAACGGCTCCGGGCGCGCGTCACCCTGACGGGACTCCTCTCCGCGCCGTACGAGCCGGAGGCCGCCGCGAGCATCTGCATGGAGTTCGGCCAGGCACTCCTGCAGGACGCCGAAGGCCGGAACTACATCACCCTGGAGGAGCTCCACGAGACGGACGTCGACCCGATGGCCTCCTGCGAGGCGTCCATGCTGACCCATCTCGTCGACGGTCACAGCGAGCTCGTCCCCCTGCTGCTGCGCCTCGTCCGGCCGCGCCCCGCACGGGACATGGTCCGTGCGCTCCCCGTCGCGCTCGACCGGTACGGCATCACCCTGCGGCTCGAACACCCCACCGGTCACCAGGACGTCCGGCTGCCCTTCCCCACCCCCGTCACCGACATCGACCAGGCCGGCGCCCGGATCCACGCCCTGCTCGCCGCGGCCCGCCGCTCCTCCCATCCGAACAGCCTGATGACCTGACCTGACCTGAC
>NZ_LIPQ01000199.1 GCF_001418135.1 Streptomyces aureus | reverse complement strand
GGGCGGTGCGCGCTCCCGGCGGGGGTCGCCGACGAGGACGCCGCGCGCCGGGAGCGCGCACCGCCCGGCACGGCCCACGACCCACGGGCCCCTCGCGGCCCTCCCTCCACCCGGCACAGCTGACGTTCCCCGCGTCGCCGTCCGGGCCATCGGCATGCCCACGGACCGGTCCACGACGCGTGTCCATCCGTACGTCCGGCACGGCCGACGCGTGTCCATCCGTACGTCCGGCACGGCCGACGCGCGCTCCCACCCTCCGCGTGGGCGCGCCGTCGCCGTGCGCCGCCCGTGGAGTAACCGTGTCCTCTCGTTCCGCGTTCTGGCGTGCGCTGCTCGCGCTCGCCGTCGTCGCACTGTCCCTCTGGATCACCCTGACCACCCCGCCCCGCCTCGGCCTCGATCTTCGCGGCGGGACCCGCATCGTCCTCCAGACCGAGGACGGACCCACGGTCCGCGCCGACGCCGCGGCCACCGACCGCGCCCTGGAGGTGCTCCGCAAGCGTGTCGACGGGCTCGGCGTCGCCGAACCCTCGCTCGCCCGCTCCGGCGAACGCCGCATCGTCGTCGAACTCCCCGGACTCCGCGACCCGCGCCAGGCCGCGGAGGTCATCGGCCGTACGGCTCAACTCACCTTCCACGCCGTCACCGGCGAGGCGCAACGCCCGGCCGGTACCGCAGGGTCGGACGGTTCGAGCGGCTCGGACAACCCGGCCGGGACCGCCGAACCGGCCGCGAAGCACGGGGCCGCACGCGTCCTCGCCGACCCCGACGCGCCCGGCCGCTTCCTCGACCTCGCCGCGCCCGTCCTCACCGGCGACGGCGTCAAGAGCGCCGAGGCCGTGCTCGACACCACGAGCGGCCGCGGCTGGACGGTCGACCTCTCCTTCCGCGACCGCGCCGCCGACACCTGGGCCCGGCTGACCGGCGCCGCCGCCTGCGCGGCGCCCGGAGACCCGGCCCGCAGGGTCGCGATCGTCCTCGACGACCGCATCGTCTCCGCCCCGGCCATGCAGGCCGGCGTCCCCTGCGGCTCGGGCATCGGCGGCGGCTCCGCGCAGATCACCGGCGGATTCTCCGGGCAGGACGCCCGGGACCTCGCGGCCCTCGTCCAGGGCGGTGCCCTGCCGGTCCCCGTCACGACGATCGAGCAGAGCACCGTGGGCCCGACGCTCGGCGCCGAGGCGATCCGGGCCAGCGCCTGGGCCGCGGTGATCGGCCTCGCCTGCACCGGGATCTTCGTGATGGTGGTCTACCGGCTCCTCGGCGTCCTCGCGACCGCCGCGCTCCTCCTCTACGGGCTGATCTCGTACGCCGCGGTGGTCGCCCTCGGCGCCACGCTCACCCTCCCCGGCCTCGCCGGGTTCGTCCTGGCCATCGGCATCGCCGTCGACGCCAACGTCCTCGTCTTCGAACGCGCGAGGGAGGAGTACGCGGCAATGGGCCGGGCCACGAACGGGCGCGATCTGCGGCGGCCGCTGACGACGGCGTTCGGCAAGGTGTGGAGCGCGGTCGCGGACTCCCATGTCACCACCCTGCTCGCGGCCGGCCTGCTCTTCGTCTTCGCCACGGGCCCCGTCAAGGGCTTCGGTGTGACCCTCGCGATCGGCGTCGTGACCTCCCTCCTCACCGCCATGGTGATCACCCGCATCCTCGCCGACCTCACCCTGCGCCTGCCCGCCGTGCGCCGACGGCCCGCGGTCACCGGCATGGCGGGACTCGGCCGGCTGCGCACCCGGCTGACCCGCAGGGTGCCGCGCCTGATGGCCCATGGGCGCCGCTGGCTGCTCTCCTGCGCCGGACTCCTGATGGTGGCCCTCGCCGGAATCGGCGTCCGTGGCATGGAGTTCGGTGTCGAGTTCACCGGCGGCCGGGTCGTCCAGTACACGGCCGAGCGACCCGTCGACGCGGACGAGGCACGCGCGGCGATCGCGAAGGCGGGCTTCCCCGACGCCGTCGTCCAGACGACCGGCGACAGCGACGTGTCGGTACGCGTCAGGGAGAGCGGGGACGTCGAACAGCTGGACATCCGGGAGGCACTCACCGGGGTCGCGGGCCCGGTGGAGGTGGAGCGCGACGACCTGATCGGCCCCAGCCTGGGCGGCGAGCTCCGCACCCACGCCCTGCTCGCGCTCGGACTGGCCGTCGCGGCCCAGCTCCTCTATCTGACCGTACGGTTCCGCTGGACGTACGCGACGGCGGCGGTGGCCGCCATGACCCAGGACGTGCTGCTCGTGATCGGCCTGTTCGCCTGGCTCGGCAAGCCGGTGGACAGCGTCTTCCTGGCCGCGCTCCTGACCGTCGTCGGCTACTCCGTCAACGACTCGGTGGTCGTCCTCGACCGGCTGCGGGAACTGCGGCGGCGAGGCGGGGGCGTTCCCCTCGCGGACCTCGCCGACCGGGCTGTCGCACAGACCCTGCCCCGTACGGTCAACACCGGTATGGGCGCGCTCTTCGTCCTGGTGGCGCTCGCCGTCCTCGGCGGCGACTCGCTCACGGACTTCTCCGTCGCGCTGCTCGCCGGAGTCGTGCTCGGCATGGCGTCCACGGTCTTCACGGCGATGCCGTTGGCCGTGGCCCTGGAGGCCAGGAACCCGGCGGCCGCCGCATCGGGCGGCCCTTCCGGCTCCGGCGCGCGGCAGCGGGCGGGCGGTGCCGGCGCGGACCGGGACCGCTCGGGCGCGGTGGTCTGACCCGGGCGGACCGAACGGCGCGTCCGGAACTCCTCCGGCGCAGGCCGCGCCCGTCCACCCAGGCCGTACGCCCGCTCCGTACGGGGAGCCCTCGCACGGCTCCCCGTACCGGCCCTGTCGTCGAACTCCCTTTGTCTCCCGGGGCGGACGGGAGTTCGACGACAGGGCCTGGGGCTGACGGGTCGCCCTCTGGTCACGCCCCCGCGAGCTCGGCCTCGATCAGATCGGCGGCCCGGCGCGTGCCGCCCTCGCGGGCCATCGACTCGCGGATCTCCCGGGCGCGGCGCGGCACTTCGGGATCGTCGAGGAGCGCGAGCATGTCCTTCCGCAACCGCTCCGGGGTGACCTGGTCCATCGGCAGGTGCCGCGCCACGCCCAGCGCCTGGAGCATGTCCGCGTTCCCGAACTGGTCGACGGCCTGCGGAACGGCCACCATGGGCGTGGCCGTGGCCAGACCCTCCTGGCTGCCACCCGCGCCCGCGTGGGTCACGAAGGCGTCGGCCTGCCGCAGGATCGCCAACTGAGGTACCCAGGAGTGCACTTCGACGTTGGCGGGAATCTCGCCGAGCTCCGCGGGGTCCACGAACTTCCCGATCTGGAGGACGACATGCCAGCCGGGAAGCCCCGCGAACGCCTCCACGCAGTCCCGGTAGAAACCGGGCAGCTTGGTGAACGCGGAGCCGAGGGAGACCAGGACGACCTTCTCCGCGTCCGCCGGCCGCTCCCAGCCGCCCTGCTCGGCGCGCTCGCCCTGGCAGGCGCCGACGAAGGTGTAGACGGACTCGTCGACCCGGTCGGCGTGCGGCTGCAGCGCCTTCGGGATGAGTACGAGCGCGCGGCGGGGGCGGGCGACGAACCTGTCGGGGTCGGTGTCGAGCCCGTGCCCGGCGAGCCAGGCCTCGAACCGCGCGTAGTACGCCTTGCCGCGCGGTGAGGCCTTGAGCTCGGCGAACATCGGCTCGGCGACCTCCTCCTCGTACCCCTCCCACGGCACGAGGTTCGGCCACAGCGAGACCGCCGGTACTCCCCAGCCGTGGGCGAGTACGCGGGCCGGGTAGGCGGTGATGTCGTGGAGGACGAGGTCCGGCCGGTCCCCGTCGAAGGCCTCGGCGAGCTGCGGCAGCGCCTGCACGGCATCGCTCAGGAAGGGTTCGAGGTTGTCGATGAGTTCCGTCCCCCAGGCGTCCGGGTCGTCGTCGGTCGGCAGGGTCGAGGTGTAGACGACGGGTGTGGCTCCCGTCTCCGCGACCTTCTCGGCGAAGGACGCGGGGACGGCGTAGCTGACGCGGTGGCCACGCGCGACGAGCTCGCGGATCACCTCCAGGCTCGGGTTCACGTGGCCGTGCGCGGCGATGGAGAACATGGCGATGTGTGCGGGAGACGCGGTGGTGGTCATGACGACCACTGTAGATGAGACGATACGTCTCGTCTAGTCAGTCACCCGGGCTGGTCGGGCTCGACCAGGCGGAGCTCCAGGAGGCGGGGGAGCGCACCCCGGTGCCACGCGACGCCGGGGAGCTCGTCGACGGTCTCGTCGCCTTCGTCGAGCGGCGGCTCACGGGGGACGGGCGGCGCCGCTCGTTCGCGCGCTACGCCTGCGCTCTGGAGAGCGTGCGCCAACCCGAGTTGCGGGAGATCCTCGTGCCGCGCGACAACGCCGGCCGCCGGGTGGTCGAGGAGTTCCTGGCCGCACGTGGCGTCACTGACGCCGGTGGACGCACCGTCACCTTGCTGACCTGCGTGGACGGTCTGGTCTTCGACCGTCTGGTCCACGGCGGCTCCGTCTCGGCCGGAGAGGTGGAGCGACTGGTCGCGGCAGCGACGCGCTGAGTTCATGACCGAACCTCACCCGAGGTGATCTGTTCATGCCAAGATGGCGCCTGTCGAATCATGCCGTCCGACCCAGGGGACACAGTGAAGACACAGGTGTACGCCACCAGGGGCGCGCTCGCCCTCGCCGCCGCCCTCACGATGATCATCGCCCTGCCCAGCAGCGCGTTCGCCGCACCGCCCCCCGCGCTCCCGGCCAACGCCGACGGCCTGGAGCAGACCTTCCAGCCGGCCTACGACTACGACACGGACGGCTGCTACTCCACCGCCGCGATCGGACCCGACGGCACCGTCAACGGCGGGCTCAAACCGTCCGGCGCCCTCAACGGCCAGTGCCGTGACTCCTGGGACCTCACCCAGACCAACGGCTACTCCCGCGCGAAGTGCAACAACGGCTGGTGCGCGATCCTCTACGGCCTGTACTTCGAGAAGGACCAGGCCGTCATCGGCAGCGGCCTCGGGGGACACCGCCACGACTGGGAACACGTCGTGGTCTGGGTGCAGAACAACCAGGCGCAGTACGTCTCCACGTCCGCCCACGGCAACTTCAACACCTACGGCCGGGACGCGATCCGCTGGGACGGCACCCACCCGAAGGTCGTCTACCACAAGGACGGCATCGGCACGCACTGCTTCCGCCCCGCCAACTCCAACGACGAGCCGCCGGAGAACCACCAGCACACCTGGCAGTTCCCGAGCCTGGTCGGCTGGAACGGCTACCCGGCCGGTCTGCGCGACAAGCTCAGCCAGGCCGACTTCGGCAGCGCGGTGTTCGGCCTGAAGGACGGCAACTTCGCCCCCCACCTGGCCAAGGCCAAGCCGGCCGGCATCCCCTTCGACCCGTACGCCTGACCTGACAGGTGCGCCGGCCCCCGGCGGGCCGACGGACGGGTCCACGCCCGTCGGCCCGCCGGAGCGCGTCCCCCGACCGCTCGGCCGCCGTCGAAACGGACGTCCCCCGGCCCGCGCCCACCCCCTGAACCGCGCCACGAGCGACCCGGTCGCGCGAGCGGCGGCAACCTTTCCCCTTCCTGTGGCGACTACCGAACGCCCGCCCTTTCCGGCGGGCACCCCCACACGGAAGGACGTACGACATGACCGAGGTGCGAGGCAGGGCGAGGCACCGCAGACGAGGCAAGGCGCTGGTGATCGGTGTCCCGGCGGTGCTCACCGCCGCGGGGCTGCTTGCCTACGGCACGGCCTTCGGCCTCTTCGGCACGGACGCGCGGGCCGGGGCGGAGGCCGTGCAGGCGAAGGCCGGGCCGGCGGCGCCGGCGCCGGAGGCGCCCGTCTGGGCCCGCGCCGTCGCCGACGGTTTCGCGTCGGTCGACGCGCTGGGGCAGAAGGGCACGTACGGCGGACGCGACGGCAGGACGGTCACGGTCCGGACCCTCGCCGACCTGGAGAAGTACGCGACCGCCCCGGAGCCGTACGTCATCGTCGTGGCCGGGACGATCACGGTGAACCCCACGGGCAGGGAGATCAAGGTCTCCTCCGACAAGACCATCGTCGGCTCGGGGACCTCGGGGCACATCGTCGGAGGCGGCTTCTTCCTCGGGCAGGGCGTGCACAACGTCATCATCCGGAACCTGACGATCCGGGACGCGTACCAGGGGATCTGGAACGACAAGGAACACGACTTCGACGCCGTCCAGATGGACGGCGCCCACCACGTGTGGATCGACCACAACGACCTGCGGCACATGGCCGACGGGCTCATCGACAGCCGCAAGGACACGACGTACGTCACCGTCTCCTGGAACAGGCTCGGCACCAACAACAAGACCTTCGGCATCGGCTGGACCGAGAACGTCACGGCCGACCTGACCATCCACCACAACTGGTTCCGCGAGACCGAACAGCGCAACCCCTCCACCGACAACGTCGCCCACGCGCACCTCTACAACAACCTCCTCCAGGACGACCCGGGCACGAACATCACGTCCTCGTACGGGAACTACGCGCGGGGGAGGACGCGGATGGTCCTGGAGAACAGCGTCTTCCAGGGCGTGAACAACCCGGTCGTCAAGGACGGCACGGCGGCGCTGGTGCAGCGCGGAAACGCCTTCTCGGGTACGACGGGCCGCAACGAGAGCGGCGGTACGGCGTTCGACCCGAGGGCCTTCTACCCGTACACGCTCGATCCGACGGCGGAGGTGCCGGCGCTGCTCAGGTCGGGGGCGGGCCCTCGGAAGACGATCGGCACGACGGGCACGCCGACTCCGGCGCGTACGACTCCGGCCGCGGCGCCGGCCGTCCTCACCGTGGCGAAGGACGGCAGCGGCCGCTTCACCAGCGTGCAGAAGGCCGTCGACGCGGTACCGGCGGGCAACAGTTCGCGCGTCGTGATCCGGGTGTCGCCCGGGGTCTACCGGGAGACGGTCAAGATCCCGTCGAACAAGCCGCAGGTCACCATCGAAGGCACGGGCGGCAGCCGCAAGGACACCGTCCTCGTCGAGGGCCACGCCTCCGGCATGACCAGGCCTGACGGCTCGGGTACGTACGGGACGGGCGGCAGCGCCACCGTCGCGGTCGAGGCCGACGACTTCCAGGCGCGCAACCTCACCATCTCCAATGACTTCGACGAGGCCGCGCACCGCGACCTGAACGGGCATCAGGCCGTCGCCCTCCGCACGGCCGCCGACCGGATCCTCCTCGACGGCGTCATCGTCAGCGGCGACCAGGACACCCTCCTGCTCGACACCGCCGCGAAGGACAGGCCCGGCCGGGTGTTCGTCACCCGCTCCTATGTGATCGGCAACGTCGACTTCGTCTTCGGACGGGCCACGGCGGTGATCGACAGATCGGTCCTCACCCTGAAGAAGCGCTGGGACGGCACGTCGGCGGGGTACGTGACGGCCCCGAGCACCCCCGCCGGCCGCAAGGGCTTCCTGATCACCCGTTCCACGGTGAACGGCGACGTCGCCGCGGGCGGCTTCTTCCTCGGACGCCCCTGGCACGCGGGCGGAGACACGACGCTCTCGCCCCAGACGACGGTTCGCGACAGCGTCCTGAGCGCCGCGGTGAAGCCCACTCCCTGGACGGACATGGGCGGCTTCTCCTGGAAGGCGGACCGCTTCGCGGAATACCGCAACACCGGCCCGGGCGCGGGCCCGGCCAACCCGGACCGCCCCCACCTGAGCTCCGCGGCGGCGGCCACCCAGGACACCCTCCACTGGCTGGGCGACTGGAATCCTCGGACACCCTGAGCTCCCGCACCTCCGCGTACGCGCATATTCGCAGGCGGAGGGAGCGCGCCCGCTCCTAAGCTCGGCGCATGAGCAACTCCCGGGCGGCCGCCGTCCTCACGACCCCCGACCTGGCAGAGGCGATGCGCGCGGTGCGGACCCTGCTGGATGTCGCCGACCTCGACGGGGCCGAGGTGGACTTCGAGGCGGTCATCCACTCGCCGGAGGTTCTCCGCCGCGTCCAGGAAGTGCTGCCCGACGGCCTCGAATGGTGGGCCTTCGAGGAGGGTGCCGAGGGCTCCTCGGCGGCCGGGGACGACCCGGCCGCCTGGCTGCCGATCAGACTGTTCGACTGGTGCCGGCCGCTGGACCGCGCGGAACCGTTCATCGCCGCCCTGGCCGGCACCCCGGCGTCCGTCCGCTGGGACCTGAACGCCTGGCCCGAGGTGCCCGAGGCGGGACTGGAGGCCGTCTCCCAGAAGTACGCCTACCTCACGCTCTCGGTGAACTCCAGGGATCTCGGGCAGGACGAACCGTCGCAGGACCACACCGTCCATGTGCACAGCCGCTGGGGTGAGGACGACGGCCGTGTGGAATGGCTCGCGGCACGCATCGGAAGCACCCCCACGGGCAGGGCGGAATCCTCCTCGCTCTGAGCCTCGTCGCCCCCACCGCCGGGCGGCGCCCGGCCGGGTCGTGTGGGCAGTCTGACCTGCCTCAACGCCCCGCGATCCGGCGTGGGATCATGCGGTTGCCCCGGGGGTGGGCCGCCCGGCCGGGCGTGTGCGATGCGAGGAGCACGGTGTGAAATCGGGTGGGGACCGGGACGATTCGTCGGTGCCGGACGATGTGTGGGAGCAGTTCCTGCGGGACTCCGTGGAAGGCGTCGCGGACGCGCCCAAGGAACCGTCCGCGCGCGCCCGGGAGGTGACGGAGCGACTGCGCGACCAGCCTGCGGGCAACGAGGGCTGGCGCACGTACACGCCCGCCGCCCCGGCCCGGCGCAAGAAGGGCCGTTACCTGGTCGGGCTGCTCGCCGCCGTCGCGCTGCTGGTCGCGGCGTTCGACCCGTGGAACATGATCGGCGCTTCCGGCGGGAGCGGCGCGTCCGGACCACCGCTCGCCCAGGAGTCGGGGCGTCCGACCGACGCGCCGCCCGTGGAACCGGCCCAACGTCCCACCCTCGCCGAGCCGTTCAGGGGATCGCCCGCCGTGCGCTGGGCGGACGGCACGGCCGGCATCACCGTGCCCGCCGCACGGGCGACGGGGTGGATGAGCAAGACGCAGGTGGAGAAGGCACTCCTGCGGACGCGCGACTTCCTTTTCGCGTCCAGTCTGGACCCGGCCGTGCTGCGCGGCGAGCGTCCCGCCAAGGCGATCGCCCTGATCAACCCGCACCAGAAGGACGTCAAGGACTATCTGGCCGCCGCGTTCGGCACGCCGACGGAGGAGAACGACCCGCTCCTCTTGTTCAGCCGCTTCGACACGTCGTACGCGCGCCCGGCCGGCGACATCGTCAAGACCCGGGGCCGGATGACGTTCCGGGAGGGCGAACGCGGTGCCCTGCAGGTGACCACCGACGTCACCTACGTCTACCCGGTCGTACGGGCGGAGGCCGGCAGCGACGAGGTCGTACGCACGATCGCGCGGCGCGAGGTCGTGGTGAACTGGGACGACCCCTCGAAGGTCATCACCGAGGCGGGCACCCTCTCCCTCGTCTCGTACAAGGTCGACATGACCAACGGCGGCTGCGACACCCTCACCGGCTACTTCACCCCCGAGTTCGGCGGGCAGGGGTCGGACAGCGGTTCGACCGACGGCGAGACCGTCGATCCGTACGACCGCAGCACGTCGATGTTCGGCGGGACGGGGAGCCCGGACGGCGGGTGCAGGACCGCGTCGCGTTCCTGACCACCGGCCGCACCCGCGCCCCGCCCGTTCCCGCTCGTCGTCCCTGCCCGCACCCGCGCCCCGTACATTCCCGGCCGCCGTTCCATGGTCACGGACGCACTGCGGCGGGCACGATGGGGGCCACCGCGGCGGGGCGACCCGAGCGCGCCGACAGGAACCGGAAGGGACACGTCACCCCATGCCCCAGCACTACGGCGACTACCAGCACGAGATCTACTTCGACGGGCTCTTCGGCGTCCTGCCCACCCAGCCGATGACCTTCGCCGAACTGGAGACAAGGGCGCGGGCCGCGCTCCCGCCCTCGCTGTGGTCGTACGTGGCGGGCGGCGCGGGTGACGAGTCCACCCAGGAGGCCAACGTCGCGGCCTTCCGCACCTGGGGGCTCGTCCCGCGCATGATGGTCGGCGCGGCCCGGCGCGACCTGTCCGTCGACCTGTTCGGGATGAAGTTGCCGTCCCCGCTGTTCATGGCTCCGGTCGGCGTGATCGGCCTCTGCGCCCAGGACGGGCACGGCGACCTGGCGACCGCCCGCGCCGCCGCCCGGACCGGCGTACCGATGATCGCCTCCACGCTCACCGTCGACCCGATGGAGGACGTCGCCGCCGAGTTCGGCGACACACCGGGCTTCTTCCAGCTCTACACGCCGACCGACCGCGACCTCGCGGAGAGCCTCGTACGCCGTGCCGAGGCCGCCGGCTTCAAGGGCATCGTCGTCACGCTCGACACCTGGATCACCGGCTGGCGGCCCCGTGACCTCGCCACCGGCAACTTCCCCCAGCTCCGCGGACACGCGCTCGCGAACTACACCTCCGACCCCGTCTTCCGCGCCCGTCTCGCCAAGAGCCCCGAGGAGGACCCGCGCGCCGCCGTCCTGGAGTGGGTCGGTGTCTTCGGAAAGCCGCTCGTCTGGGACGACCTCGCCTGGCTCCGCTCGCTCACCGACCTGCCGATCGTCCTCAAGGGAATCTGTCACCCCGAGGACGTCCGCCGCGCGAGGGACGGCGGCGTGGACGGCATCTACTGCTCCAACCACGGCGGCCGCCAGGCCAACGGCGGCCTGCCCGCCCTGGACGCCCTGCCGGACGTGGTCGCCGCCGCCGACGGCCTCCCCGTGCTCTTCGACTCGGGCGTCCGCGGCGGCGCGGACGTCATCAAGGCACTCGCCCTCGGGGCCACGGCGGTGGGCGTCGGGCGCCCCTACGCGTACGGACTTGCCCTCGGCGGCACCGACGGCATCGTGCACGTCCTCCGTGCCCTCCTCGCCGAGGCCGACCTGATCATGGCCGTCGACGGCTACCCGACGCTCGCCGACCTCCGCACGGACGGCGCGCTGCGCTCGGTCCGGGCGTAGGGGCGAGTCCGAGCGTCGGCCGGCGGTCGGGGGAGACCAGCCGGTCGAGGGCGGCCGGGGCGGTGGGGGAGGCGGACATCGCGGCTGGTTCCTTCCGATGGGGAAGGCGCCCGCGCGCGGGCCGCAGCCCGGCGCGTGGCTGGTGAAACGGAGTTCCGGGACCCGGGACGGGCTCAGTCGAGGGTGTCGGGGTCCGGCCCGGTGCGCAGTCCGCGGTCGAGGCCGCCGAGGGCGCTCATCTCCTCGTCGGAGAGGGCGAAGTCGAAGACGTCGATGTTCTCGCGGATGCGAGCGGGGGTGACGGACTTCGGGATCACGACGTTCCCGAGCTGGAGGTGCCAGCGCAGCACCACCTGGGCGGGGGACTTGCCGTGCCGTGCGGCGATGTCCACGATGGCGGGCTCGGCGAGGACGGCGCCCTGGGCGAGCGGGCTCCACGCCTCGGTGGCGATGGAGCGGGCGGCGTGCAGGTCGCGGAGTTCCCGCTGCTGGAGCGCCGGGTGGAGCTCGATCTGGTTGACGGCCGGCACGAGGTCGCTGCTGTCGAGCAGCCGCTCCAGGTGCGCGGGCTGGAAGTTGGAGACGCCGACCGCGCGGACCCGGCCGTCGGCGACCAGCTTCTCCATGGCACGCCAGGTGTCGACGTAGAGGTCACGCGCCGGCGTCGGCCAGTGGATCAGGTACAGGTCCACGTGGTCGAGGCCCAGCTTGGCGAGGCTCTCGTCGAAGGCCCGCAGGGCGGGGTCGTAGCCCTGGTCGGCGTTCCAGAGCTTGGTGGTCACGAAGAGCTCGTCGCGGTCGATGCCGGAGTCGGCGAGTGCCCGCCCCACACCGGCCTCGTTGCCGTAGATCGCGGCGGTGTCCACGGAGCGGTAACCGGCCTGGAGGGCGTGGCCGACGGCGGCGGTCGTCTCGTCGTCGGGGACCTGGAAGACACCGAAGCCGAGCTGCGGGATCTCCACGCCGTTGTTGAGCGTGACGGTGGGGACGTGGGACATGCGTGCACTGCTTTCTCTGCGGGTTCGCCCACGGGTCTCTCCCGAGGGCCTCTCTACGGGTTCGCTGCGGATGTCGAAGGGCGCCGGGATGGACGCCGGGATGGACGTCGCGAGCGGCGTCGCTCCGGATTTCTCGCGAGTACGGATCAGGCGAGGGCCGCGGTGGCCGTGACCGCGAAGGAGTGGTCCTGCTCGGGCGCGCCGCCGCCGACACCGATGGCGCCGACGAGCGTGCCGTCGCGGTGGACGGGGACGCCGCCTGCGATGAAGAGCAGCGGGCGGTCCAGGGCCGTGGTCAGGGAGTGGAAGGGGCCGTCCGGCTTGACCAGGTCGACGAGGTCGGCGGTGGGGGCGTTGAGCTGCAGGGCGGTGTAGGCCTTGCGGGTGCTCGTCTCGCCGGAGATCAGAACGGCGCGGTCGTCGCGGCGGAAGGCGAGGAGATGGCCGCCGGCGTCGAGGACGGTGACGCTGACGGTGACCCCGGCGGCCTCGGCGGCGCCACGGGCGGCGGTGAGCAGGATCTCGGCGTCCTGGGTGCTCAGCGGGGCGACGGCGGTGGTGGTCATGGCGCTTCTCCTGGAGTGGGTGCGGCGGGGGAGGGGGCTCAGTGGTGTACGGGGACACGGGCGGCGGCCTCGGTGCCGGCGTCCTTGTCCATGCCGTCGGCATCGGCGGTCGCGGGGGCCCGGCGCTCCAGCGCGGCCGACCAGAGGGCGAGGCCGAGAGCGGCTCCGGCGAGGACGGCGCCGACCCAGTTCGGGGCGGTGTAGCCCAGGCCGGCGGCGATGACGAGGCCGCCGAGCCAGGCGGCCAGGGCGTTGCCGAGGTTGAAGGCTCCGATGTTGACGGCGGAGGCCAGGGTCGGCGCGCCGTGCGCCTGGTCGAGGACGCGCTTCTGCAGCGGCGGGACGGTGGCGAAGCCGAGCGCTCCGACGAGGAAGACGGCGATGGCGGCGAGGACCTTGTGGTCGGCGACCACGGTGAAGAGGGCGAGGACGAGCACGAGCCCGCCGAGGGCGGCGTACAGCAGGGGCATCAGCGCGCGGTCGGCGTACCGGCCGCCGAGCAGGTTGCCGAGGAACATGCCGGCGCCGAAGAGGACGAGGAGCCAGGTGACGGCGCCGTCGGAGTAGCCGGCGACCTCGGTCATCATGGGGGCGATGTAGGTGATCGCGGCGAAGACGCCGCCGAAGCCGAGCACGGTCATCGCCATGGCGAGCAGCACCTGGGGGTTGCGGAAGGCCCTCAGCTCCCGGCGCAGGTGGGTGCCCTCAGGACGGGGCATGGCGGGGACGAGCTTGGCGATGCCGAGCAGGCCGATCACCCCGAGCGCGGCGACGATCGCGAAGGTGGTGCGCCAGCCGACCGCCTGCCCGATGAAGGTGCCGAGCGGCACGCCGACGATGTTGGCGACGGTGAGGCCGGTGAACATGGTGGCGATGGCGCCGGCCTTCTTGTCCGGGGCGACGAGGTCGGCGGCGACGACGGATCCGATGCCGAAGAACGAGCCGTGCGCGAGCGAGGCGATCACCCGGCCGGTCACCATCAGTCCGAAGCTCGGGGCGATCGCGGAGAGTATGTTTCCGGCCACGAACAGTCCCATGAGCAGCATGAGCATCCGCTTGCGGCTCACCTTGTTGCCGAGGACGGTCAGCAGGGGCGCGCCGACGACGACGCCGAGCGCGTAGCCGGTGACGAGCAGGCCGGCGGTGGGGATGGAGACGCCGTAGTCGCCGGCGATGTCGGGCAGCAGCCCCATGACGACGAACTCGGTCGTGCCGATGCCGAAGGCCCCGACTGCCAGGGCGAGGAGTGCGAGCGGCATGGCTCACCCCTTCCGTGATTGCTTGAGTAGGCTCTTTACGTGCTCCCACAATAGTTGCACACGCGCTATAGATGCAATCGCGGCTAGTCGGTGTGATCTGGATGATGGTGATTGCAAGCTCAGGAGGCGGGCGCGGTGCGAGCGGCCTCCCGAGCCGGGCGCACCGGCAAGGCGGCGTCCTGACCGTGGAAGAGCGGACTGCCGCAGGCGTCGGGCACCGACGCCCCGGCGACGCGGTCACCCGGACCGTCACCCGCGCCCAAGGCATTCGGTGGTCCTCCACCCGCGCCCAAGGCGTTCGGTAGTCCTCACACACCGGCCGGGCGGCCCTCCCACAACGGGAGGGCCGCCCGGCCGGCGACCTGGTTCACCCACCGGTCGGCGTCTCAGCCGTCCTTGAGGAGCGCGCAGACGAAGTCCTCCTGGACGGTGCGCAGTCGGGCGAGCAGGGCGGGCTTGATCCTGGGGCTGGTCTGGGTGTTGATGGAGAAGGTCAGGGAGCGGGTGCCATCAGGGGTGGCGGCCATGAGCTGGGTGTAGCCGGCGGTGTTCCCGGTGTGGCCGTAGACCACGCCGCAGCGGGTGGTGTACTGGAAGATCGCCAGCCCGGCGGCGTTCGTGCCGGGCCCCGGGGGCTCGGAGGAGTCGCCGGGACGGAACGCGAGCTGCGCCTCGCGGGTCTGCTCCGAGAGCAGCGAGGGGCCCGCGTAGGCGCGGATGAACCTGCCCAGCTCCCGGGGGGTGGAGACGATACCGCCCGAGGCCCAGGCCCCGGAGGCGCCGAACGCCTCGCTCACGTCCTCGGGTGCGGCCGGCGGGGCGACCGCGTAGCCGTGGATGAAGGGCCGCGGGAGCCGGTAACCCAGCGGGAGGCTGGTGCGGTGCAGGCCCAGGGGCCGGTACACGAGCTCCTCGAGGAGGTCCTCGTAGGAGCGGCCGGTCGCGGCCTCCGCCATGAGCGCCACCGCGATGTTGTCGGAGTTGGAGTACTCGTACAGGGAGCCGGGACTGAAGAGCAGCGGCCTGTCGGCGACGAAGTCGAGGAGCCGGTGCGGGTCGAAGACGTGGTGGGGGTCGGCGGTGAGGACGGCCACGAACTCGGGGTCGGCGGAGTAGTCGGGCAGGCCGCTGGTGTGCGCCAGGAGCTGGCGCAGCGTCACCGCGCCCCAGGCCGCGGGCTGCCCGGGAAGCCGGTCGGCGATGGTGTCGTCGAGGGAGAGCCGGCCCTGGTCGACGAGCCGGAGGGCGACGGCGCCGCTGAACGCCTTGGCGGCGCTGGCGATCCGCATGTGGTCGTCGGGGCGCGGCGGGCGGCCGGTGGTGATGTCGCCGACGCCCGCGGTGTACGTCTGTGTGCGGTCGCCCCTCGTGAGCAGGGCGATCACCCCGGGCGGGCCGTCGTCCTGGGCCACGAGCCGGTCGAGCTGTCGCTGGAGACGCGGGTCGTGCCGCGGCGGGTGGCCGTCGGCGGCCTGCGCGGGCTGGAGCAGCGTCGCGCCGAGCACCGCGGCGGTGAAGGCGGCGGCGGACAGTACGGTGCGCGGGCGGCGGCGGCCACGGGTGCGGGTGGGCACGTGCGGATCTCCCTGGGTGCGGTGAGCTGTGGGCGGCGGGCCGGCGCCCGCGCCCTGGGCCCGGGCCGGGAGACCCGGTCGGGGCATCTGCCTGCCTAGCAGACCGGAGGCCGGACGGGCCCGCGGCACGCCCCCGCCAGGGCCGGTCGGCGGACGTGCTCCACCGGAACGTGCCACGCCGTCCCGGGTCCGATGTCGGCGCGACGGCGCACCAGGCGGCACTTCGGCGTCCTGCCGGAAAGTCCAAGCGCCGTGGCGATCCGTCCCTAGAGCCATGACGCGGGTGCGAGCAGTCTGAGTGCCGCCCCGCACGTCCACGC
>NZ_LIPQ01000198.1 GCF_001418135.1 Streptomyces aureus | reverse complement strand
GCCCGCCACCACTCGCCACTCGCATCCGCCGACCGCAGCCCCCAGCCCTCCGACCGCTGCCGCCCGCCGCCGCCGCCGAACCGACCGCCTATTCGAGCGATCCCAGAACGGCGACCGCCCGCTCCAGGTACTCCTCGAACCGCGCCCTTTCCTCGGGCGTGAACTCGGCGCCCAGCGCCCCCTCGACGCGAAGCGCCGCCTTGTCGGCCTTCTTCACGACGGCCCGGCCCGCCCGGGTCGCCCGGTTGACCACGACCTTCTGGTGCAGCTCAGAGGGCTCCCGGACCACCAGGTCGGCCTTCTCCAGGTTGGCCAGAACCGTAGCCATCGTCTGCGGCGTGACCATGCACTCGCGTGCCAGCTGCGCCGCGGACATGCCCTCCGAGACCGACAACAGCATCAGGACCGCGTACTGCGGCACCGTCAGACCGAACTCCCGCAGCGCCTCCGTCTTGCGCCCGATCAGAGCCTGCTCGGCCCTCTTGATCGTGTGCCCGAGTCGACCCGCGGCGACCGTCTCCGTCGTCGTCTTCGCCATATCAGCAGTCTCCCACAAGGCAGAGGACGACCGAGCGGGGCGAGGCATGACAGAACTCTGTCATGCAAAAGAACACTGTCTCTAGTGGACGTCCAGGTCATATGGCAGAGTTCTGCCTGCACATGACGGGGCGTCTGGCACGCGAAACGAGCGGTCAGGGCTCCACGGGGGCACAACGGGAGAGGCGGTGCGCACGACCATGCGCAGAATGCAACTGGGCGGCTCGCAGCGGACCTTCGCGTCCGTCGGCATCGGCTGCATGGGCATGTCGTGGGGGTACGACGAGCTGGGCCGGGACGAGAGCGAGTCCATCGCGGTCGTACGGCACGCCATCGACCTCGGCGTCGATCTGATCGACACGGCGGACCAGTACGGCCCGTTCACCAACGAACTGCTGGTCGGCAAGGCACTCAAGGGCCGTCGCGAGAAGGCACTGCTCGCCACCAAGGGCGGGCTCGTCGTCGACGACCCGGCCACCTACAAGAGCCACCGCGACGGCCGGCCCGCGCATCTGCGCGCCGCCGTCGACGCGAGCCTGCGCCGGCTCGACGTGGACCACATCGACCTCTACCAGCTGCACCGCATCGACCCCGGGGTACCGGTCGAGGAGAGCTGGGGCGCGCTCGCGGAGCTGGTGAAGGAGGGCAAGCTCGGCGCGATCGGGCTCTCCGAGGCCTCCGTCGCGGAGATCGGCCGGGCACACGCGATCCACCCGGTGGCGTCCGTGCAGAGCGAGCTCTCGCTGGGGAGCCGGGACGCCCTGAGGGACGGCGTGGTGGAGTACTGCGGACGCGAGGGCATCACGTTCATCGCGTTCGCCCCGCTCGGCCGGGGGTTCCTGTCCGGCCTGATCGGCAGCCCGCAGGACCTGCCGACGGCGGACGCACGGCACCGGATCCCGCGGTTCCAGCCCGAGGCCATCAGCGCCAACCAGGCGATCGTCGACCGGGTACGGGCCCTGGCCGACGGCGTCGGCGCGAGCGTCGCCCAGGTGGCCGTCGCATGGGTGCTGGCCCAGGGCGAGCACGTGGGTGTCATCCCGGGCACCAAGACCCGCCGCTATCTGGAGGACAACGTGGAGGCCGGCTCGCTGACGCTTCCGCCGGAGGTCCTGGCCGCACTCGACGCCCTGCCGGAACCGGTCGGCGCGCGCTGAACGTACGGGGGTCCCACGCCATGCGCCTGCTCGTCCTGTCCGCCACCACCGGCATGTTCGGAACGAACGTCCACGTCGTCGCCGCCGGACCGGGAAATCCCTGCCTCGTCGTCGATCCCGGTCACGACTCCCGCGACGCGGTCCTGCGGGCCGTCCGCGCCCATCGCCTCGAACCCGAGGCCATCCTCATCACCCACGGCCACATGGACCACACCTGGGACGCCGT
>NZ_LIPQ01000197.1 GCF_001418135.1 Streptomyces aureus | reverse complement strand
CCGCCCGGGGTGTCCGCCGACGCCATGCCCGATTCGACCCACAGCCCAGAGGCCGGAGCGACCTCGTCCGCGCCCTCGGTCGCCCGCGCGTGCGCGGCGGCGAGCAGCAGGAACTCGTTGGCCGCGCCGTAGTCGGGCTCGCCGCGCAGTCCGGTGAACGCGGACACGGAGCCGACGCTGCACCACAGGGCGGGGCGCCGGTCCCCGAGGGCCGCGCGCAGATGCGCGTAGCCGCGGACCTTCACGTCCCGCACGGTCCGGAAGTCGGCGAGCTTCTTGCGGGTGATGCCCGCGGAACGGGCCAGGCCGGCGCCGTGCACGAGCACGTCCACCCGGCCCTCCACGGCCAGGATCTCGTCGATCACCGTGCGCACGGCGTCCTGGTCCAGGACGTCGCACTGCCGGTAGTGGACCCGTGCGGCGCCGCAGGAGCGTTCCAGCTCCTGGAGCGTGCCCGCGCGTTCGAGTTCCTGGACGGCACGGTCGTAGCGGCGGCTGAGGGCCGCGGGGGTCTCGGACGGATGGAGCGCCATCAGCTCCCGCAGGGCGTCGGCGCGCGGCAGGCGTGCCAGGGCCGACGCGGACGGGTCGGGCGCGGGTCCCGTGCCGAGCAGCCACACGCCGCGCGGCGCCCGGTCGGCCACCATCTCGTGGACCAGGTGGGCGGTGAGTCCACGGGCGCCGCCGGTGGCCACGATCACCGGGTCCTCGGGCAGACCGAGCCCCGTGTCGGCGGGCGGCGCCTCGACGGGCAGCAGCATCAGCTCGTGCCGCACGCCACCGGAGTCGTACGCGACCGGGACGAAGCGGTGCGCGGCCGTCTCCTCGGCCAGCCTCGCCAGGGCGGCCCGCGCGTCATCGCCATCGACGACCAGCGCGAACACCAGGCAGCCGGAGAGCTCCTGGGACAGGCTGCGGACGAGCCCGCCGAAGAGTCCGACGGCCGGGAGGGGCGTCGTGCCGTCGACGGCGTCGAGTGCGAGGACCGCGAGGCAGCCGCCGTCGTCGAGTGGCGCGGCGTTGTGCTTGGCCGCCATGAAGGCCAGGTCGTGGAGGTCGAGGACCCGCTGCGGCACGTCCCAGCCGGACGCGGCGGCACGCGCGCCCGTGACGACGACGCGGATCTGGCCGAACGGCCGGCCGGCCGCGGCGAGCAGGCCCTCCAGTTCCTCCGGCCGGTCGAGGCGGGTCACGGGGAACGGCAGGGTGGCGTCGTCCGGTGCTGTCCGGGGAGCGACGACGAGGCAGTCCGCCGGTATGCCGGCGTCCCGCAGCGCGCCCGGCTCGTCGGTCAGCACGAGGCTTCCGGCGGGGATCGCCGCGATGCCGGGGCGGACGGCGCGGGCGGGGACGGGGCGCAGCGCGAGGGCGTGCCGAGCGAGATGGCCGCTCAGGGAGTCCGCCGCCCCGGCCCGGCCGGGCCCGGTGGCATCGGCCACCCTCCCGGGCCCCTCGGCCTCCCTCTCGGGAGTCCCGGCCCAGCCCTGCGGTGTCACCACGATCGCGGGCGTGTGGGCGTCCTCCCGCGGCCGGACGACCGTCCGATTCCGTGAACCGCGCAGGGCGTGCAGGATCGCCACGGCCCCCTCGGCGCCACGGTAGTTGCGTTCCCGTACCCGCTCGGCGTCCTGGGCCTCGACGGCGCCGCGGGTGCTCCCCGACGCGAGCTCCACCCGGCCGAGGACGGTCATGCCGTGCTCCCGGGCGACGCTCAGCCGGGTCAGGACGAAGCCGACGGCGGCCTCCGCGTTCTCCTTGCTTCCGTGGGTGGGGACATGGTCCGTCGTGGCGTTGACCCCGATGACCACCGCCAGGTCCATCTCGCCGTCGCGCAGATACCGGATGGCGGTGGCCACGGCCGAGTTGGTGGAGTCCCGGCCGGCGTCGAGCGTCATGTTCGGGCCGTGCAGGTCCAGCCGTTGCACCACCCGGGCCGCGATGACGTTCGGCATCAGTCCCGGATAGGCGTCCTCGTTGACGGGGCGGGACAGGGCTCGGATGGCGTCGTCCAGCGTCCGGGGCGGGAGGCCGGCGGGGCCGGTCAGCCTGTCGAGCAGATCGTCGCGGTAGCAGCGCAGGTCCGCGCCGAGTGCGGCCCGGGTCGGCCCGGTGTGGCCGACGAGCACGCCCGTACGCGCGGCGAGCGCTTCGTCCTTCGCCCAGTCCCCGGCGAGGAGGTCGGCGCAGCGCAGGGCCATCAACTGGCTGCGGTCCATGGCCGCGATCGCCGAGGGCGCGAGGCGGAGTTCCACGGGAGAGGGCAGCGGATAGGCGTCGCCGAAGGACGCCGGCCAGTCGGCGGTTCCTCCCGAGGCCCAGCTCGCGATGCGCCGTTCGTCCGGGTCGCCGGGGAGATGCGTGCCCTCGGCGACCACGACGATCGGGTCGTCCACGGCGGATGCCGGCGGCGCGGCGACGGCCGGGGCGGCCGGGGGCCGGTCCGTGAGGACGAGATGGCCGTTCGTGCCGCCGAAGCCCATGGCCGACACCCCGACGGTGCGCGGGCGCCCGGCGGCGATCCACGGCACGTCGTCGACCGGGACGTGCACGCCCGTCGGCACTCCCTCGGGCAGCTCGCCGAACTGCCGCTGCGCCGGAATGACTTCGTGCCGCATGGCAAGGAGTGCGTGGATCGCCGAGACCGCTCCCGCCGCCCAGCCGGCATGCCCGACCAGCGACTTGTTGGAGGTCATGGTCCACGTCTTGGCCGGGCCCGCGCTCTGCGTGAGCGCGCTCATCTCGGTACGGTCGCCGGTCGGCGTACCGGTGGCGTGCGCGACGATCCAGTCCACGTCCTCGGACGTGACGCCGGCGGAGCGCCAGGCCCGGTCGAGGGCGATCTTCTGGCCCGCGGCGTTGGGGGCGTAGATCGCCTTGCCCCGCCCGTCGGACGAGCCGCCGAACCCGGCGACGAAGCCGAGGACGGGGTCGCCGTCGGCGATCGCCCTGGCGTAGGTCTTCAGGACGAGCATCGCGGCGCCGTCGCTGAACAGCACGCCGTCGGCGTCCCGGTCCAGGGAGCGCACCCGGCCGGACCGGGAGAGGCCGCGGAGCTTGGAGAACAGCACCAGGTTCTGGGCGCTCAGCGCGAAGGCCCCGCCGCACAGGGCCACGTCGGCCTCGCCCGCGCGCAGCGCCCGGACACCCAGGTCGACGGTGTAGAGGGAGGAGGAGCACGCGGTGTCCACCACGACGATCTCCGCGGATTCGGGGAGATCGGGCGCGGCCATGCGCGCGATCCGGTACGGCAGTACGTCCTCCGGGGACGCGGAGGCCAGCGGGTAGAGCGTGTCGAGGCCGTCGGGCACCTCCTCCCCCGCGTCGGCGAGGATCCCCCGCACGCCGGCCGAGACCAGGCTGTGCTCCAGGTGGTGGCTGCCGTCGGGGGTGAGGCCGACCGCGAACAGCTGCCGGTCGCCGGGCCGGACGGTGACCTTCTCGGTGGCACCGAGGAGCGAGTGCCGGAGCCAGAGCGCCGTGTACTCCTCGCTGTCGAAGGCTCCTGATTCCAGTTCGTCCCGCAGACGCGGGTGCGGTTCGAATCCGGTCATGAAACCGGACACACGCGCGTAGGTCTTGTCCTCGGCGGTGGTGTCCGCCGACCAGACGCGGTCCAGGTCCAGCCGGTCCCCGGGTTCGCGGAACACCGGCTCGCCGCTCTTCAGCAGCTCCCAGAACTGCTCGGGCGAGCTCGCTCCCGGCAGGGCGAGTCCCATGCCCACGACGACGACCGCGTCGTCGGCGGGCGCGGCCTCGGCCGATGGCCCGCTGACGACCAGCGTCCTGCCGTCGACGGACGAGGCGTCGTCGGACAGCAGGAACCCGACGAGTTGCGCGACGCCCTCCGCCGCCGACGTCTCCGCGTCCTCCCGCACGACCACGGCGTTGACGCGGATGCCGTCCCGCCTTCCGGCACCGGGGTCGCGCACGAGGTCGGTCACCGTCTCCGGCGCGGGCGGGGCCGTGACCGCGTGCACGATCGCGCCGTGCCCGTGCGGCGCGACGAGGCCGACGGCCGCGGCCGTCGCCGTCCGGGCGTCGTGCGCTCCCGCGTCGCCGGTCACGACGTTCACGAGCGCGTCGATACGGCCGGGGCGGCCGGAACGGCCGTCGGCCGGGCCGAGCGCGGCCCGTATCCGGGGCTCGTCGTACCCGTCGCAGGTCACGACGTGCGCGCCGAGCTGGGTGAGTCGCCGCGTCACGGATGTGCCGAGCGGCCGGCCGGCACCGGCGACCAGGACGGTGCGGCCGGAGAGATCGTGGGACATGCTGGCTCCCGATTCGTAGATCAGCGCGCGGACGGCCGTACGGCGGTGATGAGGTCGGCCAGGTCGGCGAGGGTGGGCTGGGCGACGAAACGGCCGTCCACGGCCGACTCCCCCAGACCGAAACGCGCCGACACCTTCCCGAGCATCTCCGCCCGCTTCAGCGAATCGATCCCCAGATCGGCCTCCAGGTCCGCGTCCCCCGTGATCACCTCCACCGGATAACCGAGCGCCGACGCGTACAGCTCCCGCAGCTCGTCGAGGACCCCCACGGGGGCCGCGACCGCCTCGGCCGCCGGAACCGGGACCGCGTCGGCCGCGGGAACCGGTGCCGCCTCGGCCGCGGGGGCCGAGCCCCGTACCTCCGTGATCAGGTCGGCCAGGTCGGCGAGGGTGGGCTGGGCGACGAAACGGCCGTCCACGGCCGACTCCCCCAGACCGAAACGCGCCGACACCTTCCCGAGCATCTCCGCCCGCTTCAGCGAATCGATCCCCAGATCGGCCTCCAGGTCCGCGTCCCCCGTGATCACCTCCACCGGATAACCGAGCGCCGACGCGTACAGCTCCCGCAGCTCGTCGAGGACCGGCGGCGCGGAATCGGCCACCGGAGCAGGCGCGACCACCGGAGCGGACCCGGCCGGCGCGGACTCGGCGGGCGTCCCCGCCGGGGCGGCGGCGTCGGCGCTTCGCGGGGCCAGGCCCGTGCTGATGGTGTCCACCTCCGGCACGCTGCGCCGGACGAGTCCCGAGAGGCCCGCCCGGCCGCACTCGACGAAACGCCGCGCGCCGTCGGCGTGCAGCTCTCGCACGGCGGCCATGAACCGCACCGAGGTGGTGAGCTGCCGGACGAGCAGGGCCTTGAGGTCGGTGTCGTCCTGGACGTAGCCGCCGGCCACCGGCGAGTACACCGCGGCGCGCAGGGGGTGCTGCCTGATGCCGGTGACGGCCTCGCCGAAGGCGTGCGCGGCGACCGCGAGCATCGGGCTGTGGAAGGGGAAGGGAGCGTTCAGCCGGGTGGCCTGGACGCCCAGCGCTCCGGCGAGCCGCGCGACGACCTCCACCGCGTCGTCGGGTCCCGACACCACCGTCTGGCGCGGCGCGTTGGAGACGGCGACGGCCAGTCCCCGGTCGGCGACGGCGCCCACCAGGTGGGCCGCACGGGCGGCCGGCAGCTCCAGGGCCACCATGCCGCCGTCCGACGGGCAGTGCGCCAGGAGGGCCTCCGAGCGATGGCACACCAGGCGTGCCCCGTCTGCCGGGGTGAACGCTCCGGTGACCGTCAGCGCGGCGATCTCCCCCATGCTGTGCCCGACCACGACGTCCGGCGTGTCCTGTCGCTCCGCGATGCGGAAGCTGCCGACGGCCGCGGCGAACACGGCGAGTTGCAGCGCGAAGGAGTCCGCGCGCACCAGGTCCGCCGCGGAGGGCGCGTCGGGCTGCCTGAGCAGGTGGGAGACTCCGCCGCGTCCGAACTCGGCCGCGATCCGGTCGACCGTGCCGAGGACCTCCGCGACCTCGGGCGAGTCGTCGCCGGCGAACAGCCCCGGGGTGTAACCCCCTTGACCGGGCAGGAGGAAGACCGTTTCAACCGCCATCATGCGTCCTTTGCGTCCTTCGTGAGGTGAGTGGCATGGCCTGGATGCACCGGGAGGCGTCACCAGGTGACGGGCAGTCCGCGGACTCCGTACAGCACCATGTCGTGCCGGAACGGCAGGTCCTGGAGCGGTCGGCCGAGCGCGAGCGTGGGCAGGCGGCCGAAGAGGCCGGCGAACACGGTGCTCAGCTCGACGCGGGCGAGCGTCAGCCCGATGCACTTGTGGAAGCCGTGGCCGAACGCGACGTGCGCCTGCGGGTCCTTGCGGTGGATGTCGAAGGTGTCGGGCTCGTCGAAGACCGTCGCGTCGCGGTTGGCGGCGTTGATCATCACCAGGACGCCCTCCCCCGCCCGGATCTCCTGTCCTCCGACGGTGAGGTCCTCGGTGGCGGCGCGGGGCAGGCCCGCGTGGTTGATGGAGAGGTAGCGGAGCAGTTCCTCGATGGCCTGCGGGTACAGCGACGGGTCGGCCTTGAGGTCGTCCAGCTGGTCGGGGTGCTCCAGCAGGGTGGCCGTGCCCAGGCCGATCATCTGGGCCATGGTGTCGTAGCCCGAGAGCATGAGGAGGGCGGCGAGGCCGACGAACTCGTCGTGGCTGATCCGCCCCGCCTCCTCCTGTGCCACGAGACGGCCGAGCATGTCGTCGGTCGGCTTCTGCTCCCGGGCCGTGACCACCTCGTCGAAGTAGGCCATGAGCTCGCGGGCGGCGCCTTCGGCCTGCTCGGGAGTGCTGCTGCGGTCGAGGATGGTGTCCGTGAGGGTCACGAAGATCCGGTGGTCCTCGTACGGGACGTCGAGGAGCTCGCACATCACGGTGGCGGCCATCGGGAGGGCCAGCTGCGTGACGAGGTCGGCGGAGTTCCCCTGCCGCACCAGGTCGTCGAGCAGTTTGTCGAGGATGGCCCGCATCCTCGGCCGCTTCGCCTCCATCTGGGTGATCAGGAACTCGCGGGTGACCAGACGGCGCAGCCGCGTGTGGTCCGGTGCGTCCTGGTTGAGGAAGAAGCCGGGCGGCAGCGGGGTGTCGCCCGAGATGTAGGAGGGGTAGCCGGGTGTCTTCGGGTCGGAGCTGAAGCGGGTGTCGGTGAGGACGGCGCGTGCGTCCGCGTGGCGGGTGACCACCCAGACGTCCTCGCCGCGCGGTGTCCGCACCTGGAAGACCGGTTGTTCGGCGCCGAGTTCGCCGTACTGGGGCGGCGGGTCGAGCGGGTGCCGGCGGGGCATCGGGAAGGCGGGTACGGCGGGAGCGGTCATCGCGGACTCCACTGGGTCTGGGGGC
>NZ_LIPQ01000196.1 GCF_001418135.1 Streptomyces aureus | reverse complement strand
GGCCGGATCCGGCCCACGTCGGCGCTCTCCGTCTACGCCCTCGGCCTGGTCTACGGCCTCGCGGGCTTCTGCGCGGGCCCGATCCTCGGCAGCGTGCTGACCGTCGCGGCGCTGAGCGGCAGCCCGGCGTACGGGGGACTGCTCCTCGCCGTGTACGCGCTCGGCATGGCCGTTCCGCTGTTCGTGCTCGCGCTGCTCTGGGAGAGGTACGACCTGGGCCGGCGGTCCTGGCTGCGGGGCCGGCCGCTGCGGGCGGGGCCCCTCACGCTCCACTCGACGTCGCTGCTCTCGGGCCTGTTCTTCGTGGCCCTCGGGACGCTCTTCCTGGTCTTCGACGGGACGACCGCGCTGCCGGGCCTGCTGTCGGTGGACGACTCGTTCGCGGTGGAGCAGCGGGTGGCCTCGCTCGGCCGGGCGGTCCCGGACTGGGCGCTGCTCGTCGCGGTGGTGGCCGTGGTGGCGCTGGTGCTCGCGCTGCGGGCGAGGCGGGGGAGCCGTTCGGGGGAACGCGAGGAGGTCTGACAGTACGGGGAGGGGGCTCTGGGCGTCCTCCCCGTACGGCCGCCGTACTGCCCTCGTACGGCCGCCGTACTGCCCTCGTAGTGCCCCGTGGGGACCCCGTACGGCCCCTGTGCTGCCCCCGTGGGGACTTCTCCGGTCCCGGGAACGACGAAGGCCCCGTTCTTTCGAACGGGGCCTTCTGTTTGTGGCTGGGGCCGGGGTCGAACCGGCGACCTATCGCTTTTCAGGCGATCGCTCGTACCAACTGAGCTACCCAGCCACGAGACCATTGCTGATCTCAGCGATCCTGACGGGACTTGAACCCGCGACCTCCACCTTGACAGGGTGGCGAGCTAACCAACTGCTCCACAGGACCTGGCTTTGTGACGAGAACAAGTCTCGCACACGATGTTGCGTGCCCCCAACGGGATTCGAACCCGTGCTACCGCCTTGAAAGGGCGGCGTCCTGGGCCACTAGACGATGAGGGCTAGAGGCTCACCTGGGCGCTTCGCAGCGCGTCGGGGACGTGAGAAGCATATGGGATGCCGGGCGCTATCGCCAAAACGGTTTCCGGCGGGGGGACAATGGGCGCGTGCTGGAGATGACGCGCGAGGAGTTCGAAGAGCTGGTCGCCGAGGCCCTGGACCGCATTCCGCCGGAGCTGACGCGGCTGATGGACAACGTCGCGGTGTTCGTGGAGGACGAGCCCGCCGCGGACGATCCCGACCTGCTCGGGCTCTACGAGGGGACGCCGCTGACCGAGCGCGGCGAGTGGTACGCCGGTGTGCTGCCGGACCGGATCACGATCTACCGGGGGCCGACGCTGCGGATGTGCGAGTCGCGCGAGGACGTGGTCGCGGAGACCGAGATCACGGTGGTGCACGAGATCGCCCACCACTTCGGCATCGACGACGAGCGGCTGCACGCGCTGGGCTACGGCTGAGTGACACCCCGGGCACACGCCCGGGCCCTTTCGGGCGTGTCCCTTGTGGCGCCGGGGGAGTTGGGCAGTGCAACTCGTTCCGTTCCTGCCTGTCGTGTCCTGGAGGTGCCCCCGTGCGCCATTTGCCCACCCGTGTCAGATGGGCCGCCGCCGCGCTGGCCGTCGCGGCCTGTGCCGGTCTGAGCGGCTGTATGAGTGTGAGTGACGAGGGGGCGAAGCCGGCGCCCGGCGCGTCCGGCGGGAAGCGGGGCGTGGCGACCGATTCCGGCGGCGGTGCGGCCGGCGAGCCCGGTGGGGACGCCGGTTCGTGGAACGGCCGGCCGGGCGGTGGCGGCCCCGACGTGGCCGGCTCCGGTACGGAGTCCCCGGTGCCGAGCGGCTCCCCCTCGGGCACGGCGAAGCCCTCCCCGGGCGCGGTGCTGCCGGTGGAGGGTCCGGGCGGCCCCGGCGGCCCGTCCAAGCCGCAGCCGACGGGCGGTCAGGACGGCCCGGGCGGCGGCTCGGGCGGTTCCGCCGGCAACGGCGGCGACGGTGGCAACGGCGGCGGGAACGGGGGTGGCGGCAATGGCGGCGGGGCGAACGGCGGCGGCTCCGGCGGTCCGGGCGGCGGGGGCACGCCCCCACCGGAGCCGACCGCGGAGCCGACCCCTGAGCCGACGCCCGAGCCGACCGCGGAGCCCACTCCCGAGCCGACCCCCGAGCCGACCTCCCATCCGACGGATCCGCCGTCGCCCGGACCCGACACCCAGATGGGTGCGATGCGCGCCGCGGACGGGCCGGGTGCGCCCCCGGAGCCGGTGGCGTCTCCGCAGGTCGGACCGGTGTGAGGGAGTCCGATTTGCCATAGGTGGGGGAGGGTGCGTATGGTGGTAGATCGTTTGATCCCATTGCCCGGCGCCGACACAGAAGAGCGCCGTGTGGCGCGTACTCTCCCTAGCCGTGGCTGACCGCATTGAGGCGGTCGTTTGCGAAATCACGGAGTTGACGGGCGCGTGCCGAGACTCCGGAAGGTTTCGCATTTCGCATGTCCATTTTCAGTTCTGATCACGCCGTCATGCCCGAGAACGACGAGATCGTCGAGGCCGTAGAGGCCGCCGAGATCACCGAGATCACTTCGATCGTCGAGATCGACACCGACGACATCGTCGAGGCCGTCGAGGCCCTCGACATCGACACCGACTCGGACGACTCCGTCGAGGAGCCCGCCGAGCCCACGATCACCTTCAGCGACCTCGGTCTGCCGGACGGCGTCGTGCGCAAGCTCGCGCAGAACGGTGTCACCACCCCCTTCCCGATCCAGGCGGCGACCATCCCGGACGCCCTGGCCGGCAAGGACATCCTGGGCCGTGGCCGTACCGGCTCCGGCAAGACCCTCTCCTTCGGTCTGCCGCTGCTCGCCACCCTGGCCGGCGGTCACACCGACAAGAAGAAGCCCCGCGGCGTCATCCTGACCCCGACCCGTGAGCTCGCGATGCAGGTCGCGGACGCCCTCCAGCCGTACGGCGACGTGCTCGGCCTCAAGATGAAGGTCGTCTGCGGCGGTACGTCCATGGGCAACCAGATCTACGCCCTGGAGCGTGGCGTCGACATCCTCGTCGCCACCCCGGGCCGCCTGCGCGACATCATCAACCGCGGCGCCTGCTCCCTCGAGGCCGTCAAGATCGCCGTCCTCGACGAGGCCGACCAGATGGCCGACCTGGGCTTCCTGCCCGAGGTCACCGAGCTGCTCGACCAGGTCCCGGCCGGCGGCCAGCGCCTCCTCTTCTCCGCCACCCTGGAGAACGAGATCGACAGCCTGGTCAAGCGCTACCTGGTGGACCCGGTCACGCACGAGGTCGACCCGTCGGCCGGTGCCGTCACCACCATGACCCACCACGTCCTCGTCGTGAAGCCGAAGGACAAGGCGCCGGTCACCGCCGCCATCGCCGCCCGCAAGGGCCGCACGATCATCTTCGTCCGTACCCAGCTGGGCGCGGACCGCATCGCGGAGCAGCTGCGCGACGCCGGTGTGAAGGCCGACGCGCTGCACGGCGGCATGACCCAGGGCGCCCGTACGCGGACCCTGGCCGACTTCAAGGACGGCTACGTCAACGCGCTCGTCGCGACCGACGTCGCCGCCCGAGGCATCCACGTCGACGGCATCGACCTGGTCCTCAACGTGGACCCGGCCGGCGACCACAAGGACTACCTGCACCGCTCGGGCCGTACCGCCCGTGCCGGCCGCTCCGGTGTCGTGGTCTCCCTGGCCCTGCCGCACCAGCGCCGTCAGATCTTCCGTCTGATGGAGGACGCGGGCGTCGACGCCTCGCGCCACATCGTCGGTGGTGCCGGCGCGTTCGACCCCGAGGTCGCCGAGATCACCGGCGCCCGTTCGCTGACCGAGGTCCAGGCCGACTCGGCGAACAACTCGGCCAAGCAGGCCGAGCGTGAGGTCGTCGACCTGACCAAGCAGCTGGAGCGCCTGCAGCGCCGTGCCGTCGAGCTCCGCGAGGAGGCCGACCGTCTGGTGGCCCGCGCCGCCCGTGAGCGTGGCGAGGACCCCGAGGCCGCTGTCGCCGAGGTGACCGAGGCCGCCGAGGCCGAGGTCGCGGCCGCCGCCGTGGAGGCCGAGCGTGCCGCCCGCGCCGAGGAGCAGCGCCGCGAGGAGCGTCCGGCCCGCGACGATCGGGGCAACTACGAGCGTCGTGACCGTGGCGGCTTCAACCGCGACGACCGTGGCGACCGTGGTGGCGACCGTGGTGGTTTCCGCGGCGGTGACCGTGGTGGCGACCGTGGCGGGTTCCGTCGCGACAACGACCGTCCGTCCGGTGGCTTCCGTCGTGACGACCGCCCTTCGGGTGGCTTCAACCGCGACGACCGTGGTGGCGACCGTGGCGGGTTCCGTCGCGACAACGACCGTCCGTCCGGTGGCTTCCGTCGTGACGACCGCCCCTCGGGTGGCTTCAACCGCGACGACCGCGGCGGCCGTTCCTTCGAGCGCCGTGACGACCGTCCGGCCGGCGGCCACCGCGGCAGCGACCGTCCGTTCAACCGCGACCGTCGTGACGACCGCCCCGCCGGCGGCTTCCGCCCGGGTGGCGGCGACCGTCCGTACGGCCGTCGTGACGACCACCGCGGCACCGGCTCGACCGGCTCGACCGGTGGCTCCTTCGGCCGCCGCGACGACAAGCCGCGCTGGAAGCGCAACGGCTGACCTCACGTAGCAAGCTGAGCAGGGCCCGTACGACACTTCGGTGGCGTACGGGCCCTGCTGCTTTGAACGGGTTCGAAAGTCGTTTTCGACATGCGGGGGCGGCTGTTAGCATCGGCGCACTCGCATGGGGGCGGTGCGGCCGGGGGGCCATGAACCGACATCTGTTCGGCACGAGAGCCGCCGTCCTCCCCATGCCTCTACGCTGATCCTCAGGGGAGGACCCGAGTGCCTCGTAGCGCTCTTCTACGCCATTCCATCGCGGCCGTCACCGCGACGACCCTTCTCGCCGGCCTCGGCCCGCTGACCGCGACGGCGACTGCCGCGCCGGTGGCCGCCGCCGTCGCCACCGCCGCGTCGGTCGACCCGTGGGCGGCGTCCGTGCCGCTGTCGGACGAGGCGGCCCTGCACAGCCTCGTGGACCTCAGGACGGCCAAGGACGGGGCGGTCGTCGCCCTCTGGTACCGGACCGCCGAGGACCACAGCAAGAACGAGCTCATCGCGTCGGTGCGCCCGGCGGGCAGCTCCGTCTGGGGCGCGGTACAGGTCCTGCGCACCCTGCCCACCTGGCGCAGCCAGGCCCAGCTCACCGTCTCGGACGACGGGTCCGTCACGGCGGCCTGGATGGAGTACCCGAACGACGGCGGGCCGGGCAACGAGAAGCCCGGCGGTGCCTTCCGGATGGTCACCCTCGCGGCCGGCGCCACGACGTGGTCCGACGTGTCGGACGTCATGACCGACCCCGGCTGGGTCCACGGCGGGAGGCTGGCCGGCTCGCCGTCGGGCGAGCTCGTCGCCGTCTGGCAGGGAGTCTCGGCGGGGAAGGCCGGGGTGTACTCCTCGGTCCGCACCGCACCGGGCGAGGCCTGGTCCGAGCCGGTGCGGATCGACGAGCCCACGACGGACGCGGGGCTCTCCTCCGTTCCGGAGCTCATCCACTCGGCGGACGGCACGACGACCATGGCCTTCGTCCAGGCCGGCGCCGAGATCGGTGAGATCAAGGTCCTCGACCGGCCGGCGGGCGGCACGTGGAGCAAGCCGGTCACCGTCTCCGCCCCCGGGCAGTACGCCCACAACCCGAAGCTGGCGCTCGGCAGGGGCGGCCACGCCGCGCTGGTCTGGCACACGCAGGACGCCCGGGGCTCCTCCGTCGGTACCGACGTGGTCGCCCGGCGACCGGCCGGCAGCCTGACCTGGGGTGCCGGGGAACCGGCCAACGGCTTCGACGGCGGTGCGTGGCGCAAGATCGCGGTCGGCCCCGAGGGCGACGTCACCCTGCTCGGTGTCACCTTCGTCGAGGGCAGCGGATTCATCGCGCGGACCACCACCCGATCTGCCGCGACCGGTACCTGGGCCGCACTGAAGACGATCTCCACGGGCTATGTGCCCGACGACCAGTTCGACCTGACGGCCGGTGCCGACGGCGTCGTCCACGCCGTGTGGACCCAGGGCGATACGGACCGGAAGCTGATGGCCTCCTCGCGGGTCGCCGGCGCCTGGTCCGCGGCCCCGACGCCGCTCTCGACCAACACCAGCGGCTACGCCCTGGGTCTGGTCACCGTCGACGCCGCCGACCGGCCCGTCGCCGTGTGGCAGCAGTCCAGCGGCGACCTCACCACCCAGCTGCGTGCGGCCACCACCGCCCCCGCCCCCGTCAAGCCGCTCCCCAAGTGGCGGGACCTCAGCGGTGACGGCAGGGGCGACCTGCTCGCGCTGACCCCGGCCGGTGCGCTGACCGTGCGTACGGGCTCGGGTGCCGGAGGCCTGGGGACCGGGGCCACGGCGACCGGATGGCCGACGACGTCGACGGTCGTTCCGTTCGGGGACCTGTCGGGCGACCGGTGCAACGACCTGCTCGTACGGAACTCCGCCGGGGTGCTGACGCGTCATGACGGCGGCTGCGGGACGGCGTTCGCGCCGGGCGGGCCGAAGCTCACCATCGGCGCGGGCTGGAACGCCTACAACGCCCTGACCTCCCCGGGCGACCTGACCGGTGACGGCCGGACGGACCTGCTGGCGCGCACGCCCGGCGGCGAGCTGTACCTGTACGCGGACGACGGCAAGGGCGCGTTCAAGACACGCGCGAGGCTGGGTGGCGGCTGGCAGGCGTACAACGCGATCGCCGGCGTCGGTGACCTGAACGGCGACAAGGCCGGCGACCTGCTCGCCCGCGACGCGGCCGGTGTGCTCTGGCGCTACCTGGGCAGGGGCGACGGCACGTTCGGCACCCGCGTGAAGCTCGGCGGCGGCTGGCAGGGCTACAACTCCCTCGTGGGCGTGGGCGACTTCACCGGCGACGGCAAGGCCGACCTGGTGGCCCGCGACACGACCGGAACGCTCTGGCGTTACGCGGGGAACGGCGCGGGCGCCTTCGCCGGACGGGCGAAGATCGGCGGCGGCTGGCAGATGTACAAGACGCTGTCCTGACGAGCGCCCCGAGCGCGGCTCGGGGCCCGTCCCGCACGATGTCGTGGGGACGGGTCCCGGGCCGTCCGCGTATACCCGATCGGTTCGGGGGATCTCTCGGGCTATGCTGCACGGGTGTGCTTGTCCACGGGCCGTTAGCTCAATTGGCAGAGCAGCGGACTTTTAATCCGTTGGTTGTGGGTTCGAGTCCCACACGGCCTACGTGTGGCAGGCGGGGATTTCGGTCTCCGAGCTGCCGAGAAGCGCCCCGACCGGTTTCGACCGGTCGGGGCGCTTCCGTATCCGGGACGCGGTGTGCGGCATCGTGGGCGAATCTGGTTCGTGGACGCTGAGCGTGGAGGTGGGGACCGTGACGGTGAACGGATCCGGTGATCCGATGGATCAGGCCCGGACGCTGGCGCGGTGGGCGCTCGGCGCCGCCGCGACGGCGGTCGTGCTGCTGCTGACGGGGCTCGGCGCCGCCGGGCTGCTGGTCCTTCTGGCCGCGCTCGTGGGGCTCGTCTGTTCGGCCGTGGGCATCTGGTGGTTCCTCGCCCACCGCGGGCCGTTGCGGGTGTCCGGCGCCCTGCTGGCCGTCGGCGCGCCGCTCGCCGTCCTCGTCCTGTACGTCGCCTGGGGACCCTGGCTGACCGGGCTCGGGGCCCTCGCGTCGTGGAGCGTGGCGCTGGTCTGCGCGCGGGCCGCCCTGCGCCTCATCCGGGACAGGAACGGCGCGCCGGCCCGCCCGCGGCCGAAGCGGCGGTCCCGGCCGAAGCGGCCCGTACTGATCATGAACCCGAAGTCCGGGGGCGGGAAGGTCGCCCGCTTCGGGCTCGTCGAGCGGGCCGAGAAGCTGGGCGCGCGGGTCGTCCTCATCGACCCGTCCGTCGAGACCGATGTCGCCGCGCTCGCCCGGGAGGCCGTCGCCGACGGCGCCGACCTGCTCGGGGTGGCCGGCGGGGACGGTACGCAGGCGCTGGTCGCCGCCGTGGCCGCCGAGCACGACCTGCCCTTCCTCGTCATCTCCGCAGGAACCCGCAACCACTTCGCCCTCGACCTGGGGCTCGACCGCACCGACCCGGCGACCTGCCTCGACGCCCTCGTCGACGGCGAGGAACTCCGTGTCGACCTCGGCTCCGTGTCCGGGCGGGCGTTCGTCAACACCGTCTCGTTCGGTGTGTACGCCGATGTCGTCCAGCTTCCCGAGTACCGCGACGCGAAGGCCGGCACCGCCGTCGACGTCCTCCCCGACCTGCTCCAGGGGGGTGGCGGCGACCGTCTCGACGCGACCGCCGACGGCCTCCGGCTCCCCGCCCAGCAGGCCCTCCTCGTCAGCAACAACGCGTACGCCGCGCCCGATCCGTTCAGCGCCGTCGCCGCCCGGAGACCGCGCCTGGACGGCGGCGAGCTCGGGGTGATCGCCGTCCGGGTCGACGGGGCCGCGCAGGCCGCCGAGATGGCCGTACTGGGCACCCAGTCGACCGGGTTGAACGTCCTGACGGCCGCTCGGGTCGAGGTGACGGGGAAGGCCGCGGCCCCCGTGCCCGTGCCCCCCTCGGCCTTCGTC
>NZ_LIPQ01000195.1 GCF_001418135.1 Streptomyces aureus | reverse complement strand
CCGTCCGGCTGCACGGCGAGCAGCTCGCCGTGCAGCCGGACGGTGAGCCACCGCTCCTCGTCGAGGAGGGCGAGGGACTGCCGCAGCGCGCGGACGGCCCCGGCCGTGCCGTCGTACTCCGGCATCAGCACGATCGTGCCGCCGACCTTGCGCGGCTTGGCGTACCGGGCGCCCGGCCAGGCGCCGTGGGAGGTGGGTCGGTCGGCGTCGGCGGAGTCGTACTCGGGCAGGTCCTCCCAGCCCGACAGGCCTGACTTGTCGACGGCGAACGGGGTGCCGGGCCCTATGAGGAGCCCGGCCCACTGCATCTGCCCGTCCTGGGTGATGAGGGAGCCGGGCGCGAGGTCGGCGGTGTGGTTGTTTCCGGCGTACGGGGTCGTGGTCTCGGCCATGGGGCCGTCACCTCACTTGGGATGGGTCGGCGGTGGGCGGTCCGCGATCAGCGGTGGGCGGTCGCGAGGAAGAGCAGGTCCTCGGCGGTCGACCGGGGGCCGGCGCCGGGCTCCTCGTGGAAGTCCCGGACGCGGTGCGGCTTCGGCGGCGGTTCCGTGAGGGCCGGGACGCGGCGGTTCTCCAGCTGGGAGAGCGAGTCGATGCGGTAGTCGTCCGCGTTTCCGGGGGAGACGATGCCGCCCTCGGCGAGCATGGGCAGCTTGTCGAGTTCGACGCCGAACTTCTTGCCGGTCAGGGGGATCTCGAAGCTGAGCTCGTTGAGCCCGTCGATGATCCAGTTGGCGAAGGCGATGAGACCGTTGATCGGTCCCTTGACGACGCCGAGCACCGTGTTCAGCGCGCCCTCGATCAGATCGCCGATGCCGCGCAGAGCCCTGCTCACCGCGTCCTTGGCGGTGCGGAAGAAGCCGGGGATCTTGTCGGTGATCCAGTCGACGACCGGCCGTACGGCGTTCTTGATGCCGCCGATCGTGCGGGAGGCGATACCGCGCAGCGCGTTCGAGGCGGAGCGGACGGCGGAGCCGATCCTGGAGATGCCGCCGATGGCCGCTCCGACGATCTTGAGTGCGGTCTTGAAGACGGTCAGGTACGCCTTGGCGTAGGTGCCGATGGCCTGGCCGAGGGCCTTCATGAACGGCTGGATGAACTTCCAGACCGCCTGGAATCCCTTCAGCGCCTGCTGGAGGACCTGCTTGATGATCCGCTGACCGGTCTGGGAGTTGACGGCCAGTTCGATCAGGTACGCCGCGATGGGCACGATCAGGCCGACGACGAAGCCGAGCGGGTTGGCCCGCATGGCGACGTTGACGCCTGTCATGGCGACCGACGCGATGGTCATGACGGTGCCGAAGGTGCCCATCATGGTCGAGATGACGTCCGTGACGGGCAGCAGCGGCAGGAGCATGCCGAGGACGACCCCGGCGCCGGTCCCGATCCTGCGGGCGGCGGTACGGGCCTTGCCGGCGGCGGCGCCGATCCGCTTGACGCCCGCGGGGGCGGTGGAGCGTCGGATCCTGGTCATGGCGGTGGCGGCGCCGGAGGCGTTCTGGCCGAGGGCGCGCAGGGAGGTTCCGGCGTTGCGGGCCGCGGTGGCGAGGCCGCCGGCACCGGTCGCCGCCCGCTGGACGTCCTGCCGGAGTTTCCTCAGTGTGCCGCTCGTTCCACCGAGCCCCTGGCGCAGGCCGTTCATCGGCGCGACGACCGTGCCGAACCTGGGCATGGCGACGAGCGCGGCACTCATGCGCGTGCTCCACGCGCCTTCACGAGGTACATGAGCGCGGCGGCGGTCGCGTGCGGGTCGCTGTTGCGGGCCGCGTGGTAGTGCTCGATGTGCAGCCCGCCGCCGGCGCCGCCCATGGTCTGGTTGCCCTGGGCCGCGCGGGCGCGGCGGGCGGTCTGGGCGAGGAGCCGGTCCAGCTTGGAGAGCGGGAGGACGGCCTCGGCCTCGCCGGCCTCGGCGAGGATCGCCGGGACACCGCCGGTGCGGGGCATGACGACACCGCCGGTGGCGAGCATGGGGATGGTCGGGATGCTGACGCCGAAGGTCTTGCCGCCGACGACCGGGACCCAGCCGGGGACGCTGACCTTGACGCGGTTGAGGCTGCCGATCATCGAGTTGATGAGGCCGATGACGGCGTTGATCGGGCCCTTCACACCGCTCTTGATGCCGTCGAACGCCCGGGACGCGATGTCCTTGAGGCCGTTCCAGATGGACGACATCTTGTCCTTCACGGCGCTGAAGGCCTTCGGGATCGCGGACTTGATCCAGTTCACCACCGGGGTGATGACGGCCTTGATGCCGTTCCAGACCGTGCTGATCACGGTCTTGATCGCCTTCATGACCGTGGTGATGACCGTCTTCCAGATCTTCACGTAGGTCTTGATGACGGTGGCGACGGCCTTGACGACGGTGGAGATGGCCTTCTTGATGCCGTTCCAGACCGTCTTGATCAGGTCGCCGGCCTTCTTCATGATCGGCCCGACGGCCTTCATGACGGAGCTGATGACGCTCTTGATGGCGCTGAAGGCCTTCTTCAGGACCGTCTGCATCGTCTTCGAGCGGAGCGCCATGTCGACGATCGCCTCGATGAGCGGCATGAAGAGTTCGAGCAGGCGGACCAGGAAGTTGCCCTTCATGGACTTGTTGAGCTTGTCCTGGCCCTTGGCGGCCTTGCCGGCGCCGGACTCGTACCTGCCGAGTTTGGTGCCGGCCGACTGGGCGGTGTCGCCGGCCTTCTTCATGGCGCGCTCGGCCTGTTCCGAGGCGGTCTTGAGGTTCTTGAGCTGGGTGGTGGAGCCCTGGGCGTTGGTGCGGAGGGTCTTGAGCTGGCCGGACGCCGACTTTCCGGCGTCGCCGATCTTCCTGACCGAGCCGCCGGCGCCGGATGCCTGGGTCTTGAGGGTGCGCAGGGAGTCGGACGACTTCCTGAGGGAACTGACGAGAGACATGGGTTACCTCCTTTCGGGGTGGGGGGATCAGGCCGGGGCGCCGTTCATCGCCCTGTCGAGCTCGCGTACGGCCTGAGCGAAGTCGCCCATCCGCCCGGAGAGGGTTCCGGTGTGCTGGGCGAGGTCCTTGGCCGCGTTGGCCGCGTTCTGGAAGGTCGCCATTTTGGGGACCTTGTCCACGTCCAGGTCCTTCATGGCGAGCTTGAGCTTCCCGATGGCCTCGGCGAACTTGCCGGTCTTGCGGGGGTTCGCGTTCTTCACCGCGCCGTTGATCTTGCCCATGCCGCTGGCGACCGAGGCCATGACCTGGTGGTCGACGTCCTTGACGGCTTCGGCGATCTTCACGACGACGTCCGCCTTCGCCTCCGCGCCCTTCGTCGGCATCTTGCGGAAGTTCGTGACGAACGACGGGGCGTGGAGGTTGAACTTGGCGAGGTGCGGGTTCAGCCGTTCGAGCTGACTGCGCAGTTCGTCGAAGTTGGCGTCCGCCGGGATGTCGGCCATGCCGCCAGGGGCGACGCCGTTCCTCTCGTTCTGGATGTCCGTGAAGGACCGCCGGCCCCAGCTTCCGTCCGGGCGTTGGCCGATCGTCTGGTCGTTGTTCCTGCCGGCGTGCCACTTCTGCAGCTGGAAGACCAGGAAGGCGCTGAGCGCGACCAGGAGGATGGGGACGATGACGCTGCCGAGGGCGACGAGGGTGGCGCCGAGGCCGGCCACGAGGCCCTCCTCGTTGAACTTCTTGATCATCTCGGCCACGGCGCCCAGGCCGAGCTGCTCCATCACCTGTTCCCACGGAGCCTTGACGACTTCCTCGGCGACCTTCTCCTGTTGCGCCTTGAGGTCTTCGATCAGCTTGTTGACGGGCGCCAGCTGCTGCGTCATCCAGTCGGTGGTGGGCAGGAGGCCCTGGTCGACCTTCGTGAGGTACTGCTTCAGGTCGGATATCTGGGTCGAGATCCGTTCGTCCGTTACTGTCATGATTGCTCCGCTTCCGGCCGGTGAGGGCCAAGCGCCGAAAAGCCCCCGCCGTATCCCGGCAGGGGCTCGTTCGTGAGGGCGGTGCGGGCGGCTAGGCGTCCTCGTCCCGGCGGGAGCCGCGCCGCACCGTCGCGAGGGCGTCGTTCCAGCCCGCCGCGTACGCGAGGGTCTCGCAGCGGGAGACCTCGGCGCACAGGGTGCCGAGCAGAGCTCTCTTGTCGAGGGCGACGGGTCCGTCGAGGAGCTGGCGGAGGCGGTCCTGGAGCGGGATGTGCGGTCGCGATGCCTCGGCCTGCTGAGCCATGGACGCCTGCCTTCCGGTTGCTTGCCCGTGCGTGCGTGGCGGCGCCGCGGAGTGAGGCGGGGGCACCACGTGTTCGAACTCTTGTGCGAACAGAGTGTGGAACATTTGTTCGGTGTTTGTCGAGCGGGAAACGTCTGACGGTGTGTCTTCTCGCCAGTTTCCCGAACGGGTTGGCGGCTGATAGGGGCTTCTGTTCGACCGGGTAACCTGGAAGACGCTCTCCGGACCGGACCACCTCGGGGCGCGCGGGGGGCGCGAGGGGCGCGCGGGGACCCCAGG
>NZ_LIPQ01000194.1 GCF_001418135.1 Streptomyces aureus | reverse complement strand
CACGCCGAGTCCAGGGCGCGGTCGTGGCGCCAGGACTGCAGGCCGCCGGACAGCCAGAACAGACCGCCCGCCACCACGACCGCGCCCTGGACTCGGCGTGCGACGGCACCCTGGCGGCCGGACCCGTGCGGCAGCTCGTGGGTGGTGCGGACGTGACGGCCGAGACGAGGACGGGCAGGGGCTTCTGGCAGTGTCGGGTGAACGAGGCCGACGAGGAGGACGGCAGGATCGATCTGCGCGTGACGGTGAGTGACGCGCGGGACCGGGCCCCCACGCTGGAGGCGGCAGGCACCGACGCGCCCCTGGGCCACGGATGGACCGGCGGCTTCGCCTTCGATCCCGACCGGGAGCGGCGGGGCGAGGCGAGCGCCGGTGTCCTCCTCGACTGCGGCGGCAGCCGGGACGGCGGAATCGTCGCCTCGGTCCGCGCCAGGATGGACCGGGCCGACTTCGGCCGCCCGGAGGCGCGGGCGGGGCTCACCGCCGTGCTGACGCGTACGGCGACGGCCTACGCCCGACAGGAGGGGTGCGAGGTCGCCGAGGGTGGGCCGGTCCGGCAGGTCGGCACCTCCGTGAACGCCTGGGACCACGAGCCGTTCGCCTCGGTGTCGGGCAGCTGCGCCGGCATCGTGGACCCGCGGACCGCCGCCCGCTGGGGCGTCCGGACGGCCGTCGAGACCGCGCCGGGTCCGAAGCCGGTCGAAGGCTGCACGCTGGGCGGCCTGCGGGGCGCACCGCTGTACACGTTCACCGCGGCGTACGGCCCCGCGCTGGAGTGGAGCGCACGGGAAAGCCTGGAAGACCTGGCCGACCGGCCGGCGGGCGATGCCCCGGACGGCCGCTACGTGCTGTGGGCCGACTGTCGCGGCGCGGCGGAACGGGCCGCCTACGTCGTCGCCCCGGCGGGCGGCGGACTCGCCCTCGACCACCCGGGCCTCCGCACAGCCCTGTCGGCCTTCGCGGAACGCTCGGCCGAGGCCCACCGCTGCACACTCACCGCCGACTAGGCGCACGATCGTCCCCGCCGCCGGAGCACCGGCCTCCTGGCGGTACCTGGTCTCGCGTCCGACGTCCTGGGCACGCGCTCACCGCAGCAGGAAGCCGACGACGTGACCGAGCGCGTTGACCGCCCAGTGCAGCCCCATGGGGGCCAGCAGACTGCCGCTGCGGCGTCGCAGTTCGCAGAACAGGACGCCCGACGCCGCCGTGAACAGCACGGCGCCCGCGATCGCGAGGGCGGAGCCGGGCGCGGAGTCCCCCAGGACCGAGGTCAGCGCGGGCTTCGCGGTCGCCAGGTGCAGGGACGGCAGGACGTGCCAGAGGCCGAACAGCAGGCTCGACACCATGGTGGCCCGGACGGCGCCACGGGTCCGCCGCACCAGTCCGTAGAGCACTCCGCGGAATGCGGTCTCCTCCACCAGGACGGTGCCTACGGGGACCACCACGAGCACGCGCGCCGCCACCTCGCTCCCCGTCATCCCCCCGTACCGCCGGTCCTCGAACAGCGATCGGGTGTCCGGCAGCAGCGCCCCGACGGCATAGACGAAGCTGACGAGGCCCATCAGGACCAACCCCCACCTCGCCCCGCGGGCCAGTGTCCCGGGGGCCAGCCCCGCGTCCGCCAGAGTGCCGCCCGCCCAGCGGAACACACCGAGCAGCAGCGCGCTGACCCCGACGGCCGCCACCAGGCGGAGCGGGCCGGTCCAGCGGTTCAGCAGCGGATTCGCCGCGGCGAGAACGACGACCGTGAGGACGACGGCCGGCCAGGTGCCGATAGGCCCGCGCCCCCGGCCTCGCACCCGGCCTCGCACCCGGTCCTTGGTGCGGCGTCCTCGGACCCGGGGTCGCTCGGCATCGTCCGCGTCTCCGCAGGGCACTGGAGTGGTTCCGTCCTCGGCTGTCTCGCCGGTGGGGCGTCTCGGCCCCTCCACCGGTCCCCGCCACCCGGCACCCGCCCCGGGCGTCCGGGGGGATGCCGCCCGCCCGGGAGCGCCCGCGAGGGGGCTACGAGTGGTCGCGTTTGAGCGAGTTCCTGATGCCTTCCGCCCGGTGCCGAACGCTCGCCGCACTCCGACGGATCTTGACCTTCACCTGGTCCGTCCTGCCCTCGGCCTCCAGGCGCTCGTGGCCCGTGATCTTTCCGGCGATCTCTTTGATCTTGCCCTTGGCCTTGTCCATGGCACCGTCCATGCCCCTGGTCCCTCCGTCACATCGGTTCCCCCTGTCCACGCTAGGTTTGGACGACCTGATGCGCTCGTCGGGGCCGGTCCCCCGGGGACGGACCGGGGCTGCGCTGTCGGTCCGCTGAAGTAGGCTTCCCGCCACCGCACACCGACTCGGAGGACCCAGAGAATTGACCGGCCTGTCTGCCTTCCCGCTGCCCTTTCACGCGTCCCGTTCCCTTCCGTTCGCGACACCGCGAACGCTGCGGGAACTTCAGATGATGCAGTGCAGCTCCCACATTCGGGCGAAGCCGGAGTGGTTCGACAAGATGAACGACGCCGACATCGTCTCCAGGTGGACGCGGGAAGCGATCGACCAGGGCCTGACCGAGGCTCAGGTTCGTTACGTACTCGCCGAGCTCGCGCACTACGCCGCGCTTCGTGACCCGCGCACCGGTGTCGAGGTGTCCGCCGTCGACGGGGTCTGGCAGTCGGACAACCTGGTCGACGACACCCTCAAGGCCCGGCTGCGCGAGGCGGTGCGGGTGCTGGAGGAGGTCCCCGAAGCGGATCAGGACTGGCATCCCGGATCCGACGGCCAGGTACTGGACCTGGTTCATCCCTCACTGTTCTGCCTGGTCAGAGATGTGAGCGGGGCGCCGGAGCGGGCTTGGGAGAACCCGACGAACCACTACTCCAAGTACGAGTTCTCGGAGAGGTTCCAGTGGCTGCCCACGGACGTCGACATCGATGACGACGGCGTGGTCGCCTTCCGTTCGTACGTCAACAACGTTCACCCCGAGGCCCATCGAGAACTGGCCTCCGTCCTCCCGGACCTGTTCGCGCGCATGCGTCCGCTGCTGGAGAACGTGCTCACCGATCTGCGCCGTCCCCGGCCCCTGCGGATCGAGGCGGATCCGTGGGGATGGTACGACTCGGAGCCGCAGCATCCGGACAAGTCCGCCTTCAGCGACGACGCGGCCTACACGGAAGCCCTCCGCGCATGGGAAAAGGCGCAGGACGACTGGTGGGAGAACCGCCGCCCGGTCGTCCCGGACGCCCCGGACTTCACCGCGCCCGAGGTGCCGGACGCATCCGCCCGGGTCGACCTGCGCGGCCGTGGTCTCCAGGTCATCGTCAAGCTCGCCACCATTCATCTCACCCCGGAGAAGCCCGAGTACCCCGGCGGTTCGTGGCACGTCGAGGGGATGATGAACGAGCGGATCGTCTCGACCGGCATCTACTACTGGGACAGCGAGAACGTCACCGAGAGCCGGCTGAGCTTCCGGGCGGCGCTCGACGACCCGGACTACGAGCAGAACGACGACAACGGTCTGCGTGACGTGTACGGGCTGGAGGACGAGGACGCGCTGAACCAGATACTCGGTTCGGCCTCGACCCCGGCGGGCCGCTGCCTGGCGTTCCCGAACATCCTGCAGCACCGCGTCAGCCCGTTCCGCCTCACGGATCCCACTCGGGCGGGGCATCGCAAGATCCTCGCGTTCTTCCTGGTCGACCCGTCGGAGAGGATCGTCTCGACATCCGACGTCCCGCCGCAGCAACCGTGGTCCGACACCTCGACCATGACGCTCGACCAGGCCAAGGACTTCCGCGAAGAGCTCATGCGGGAGCGCAAGTTCTTCGTCGACGAGCACAACGAGCAGCTCTACGAACGAGAGTTCTCGCTCTGCGAGCACTGACGTGACGACAGGGCCTGGGGAGAGCCCGGCATGATCGGCAAGACACCCCCTAGGGTGGGCGCGTGCTGCTCCATGTGAACGCGACCTTCGCGGCACTCCTCGCGACGCTGCTCGCCCTGGCCGCCGGTGTGGTCGCGGTCGCCCGGATCGGCCGCCCCCGCGACACCCTCTTCGCCGGCGCCCGCGCGGCCGCCCAGCTCATCGCCGTCTCTCTGGCGATCGGCTGGGTGGTCCGCGTGCTGCCGCTGCTGCTCTGCTTCCTGCTGCTGATGTACGCGGTGGCGGTACGCACCGCCGGCCGCCGCGTGGTCCCCGCGCCCGGCCGCGCCTGGACGTGGACCGGCGTCCCGATCGCCGCGGCGGTACTTCCCGTGGTCGTCGCACTGCTGCTCACGGGGGTCGTACCTCCTCAGGGCATCGCGCTCGTGCCCGTCACCGGCATCCTCATCGGTGGCGCGCTCACCGCCACCGTGCTCGCGGGACGCCGTTCCCTCGACGAGCTCGCCACGCGCCGGGGCGAGGTGGAGGCCGGTCTCGCGCTCGGACTGACCGACCGGGAGGCACGCATGGAGGTGGCACGCGAGGCCGCCTCCGACGCGCTGCTCCCGGGCATGGACCAGACCCGTACCGTCGGCCTCGTGACCCTTCCGGGAGCTTTCGTGGGCATGCTCCTCGGCGGCGCCTCGCCGCTGCACGCGGGCGCGGTACAGCTCTTCGTCCTCGTCGCCCTGCTCCTGGTCCAGGCCGTCGCCGCGGCCGTCACCCTGGAACTCGTGACCCGCGGTCATCTCGTCCGGGCCACGCCGTAGCCGTCCGGGACGGCCAGGCCGTCTCTTCCGGTTCCTGCCGAGTGGACTCGCGGACGGCGAAGGCTCCCGCGCCGGCTCCGGACGTGGTCGGCCGCCGTGCTCACGGGGTGAGGGTGAAGGAGCCGAAGGTACCCTTCGCCGCGAAGAACAGCCCGCCGTCGCCGGCCGCGGCCAGCGTGTCCAGGCGCCGACCCGGCAGGGAACACCTCTCCACGGTCCGGCCGTCGGGCCCCAACCTCCGGATGCCGCCGTTGGCGTCCCCCACCAGGAGACCGTCGGCGCACGGCAACGGGTCGGCCACCATCCTCCGGTCCGCCTCGACCGACCACGACGACGTCCCGTCGGCGGGATCCACCGCGAGGAACCCCCGGCCTGACCGCAGCATCCAGACCGACCCGTGGACGTGTCCGACCGCTCCGAACGGATCGTAGGATCCGAGCCGGGAGGGCTCGTCCTCGCCGATCCCGAAGGTCACCAGCGACGAGGCCTCGCAGACCGCCACCACCCGCTCCGTACTCACCGGGACGAACGCCTTCGCGTCGGGTCCCGCGAGCGGGTCCGGCAGCCGCCACCGCGCCAGGTCGCTCCCGTCGGCCGGATCGAGGAGAACCACCTCGTACCCGCTGCCGGTCAGCACTCCGCCGGCCCATGCGAGGGTCCGTACGGACGTCACCGGCGACGGTGTCGTCCACCGGACGCCCCCGTCGGCGAGGTCCAGGCCACTCATCGGGGTGTAGCCACGCCAACCGCCCACCACCACGGTTTCCGAGTGGACGGCGATGTTCCCTGTCCACCTCGGTGTCGGGGCGCTCCACAGCGACGCGCCCGTCCGCAGATCGATGCAGGACAACAGGTTCGGTGCTTGCGGCAACACCAGCACGCGGTCCCCCGCAAGGACGATCCCGCGCGGCCAGGAACCGAGCGGGACGTCCCAGCGCACCGCGCCGTCGGCGCGCTCCAGGCAGACCAGCCGGGTGCGCCTCTCATGCAGGACGACGCAGTCCGGCCCCACGACGAAGGCGGAAGCGCCGCCCCGCTGGTGCAGTTCGCGCTCCCAGAGCACTGTGGCGATCATCGGGCCATCCCACCACAGGCGGCCCACCCCGACAGCCGTACCCCTGGGCCGGGGCGGCCCAGGCCGACGACACGCTCGCCCGTGAATCGTCCGCCCACCCCACGAGACCGCAGAGACCATCCAGGACGAGGTGCTCATGGCCGCCTGAATGCCGGCGCCTGCCGAGGCGACGACAGGGCCCAGGTGCGGCCCGACGTGTCCGGCGCGGCCCGTCCCGTACGCCGCTGCCTGTCGGCGGGCCACCCCGGTCCTCGTCGGGTCATCCGTTCGTACGACAGCACGGGCACGCCCGGGGGAAGCCGCGCAGAGTGGGTCACGACGCCGAAACGGGGAGGTGGCGATGCCGACTCATACGATCCGCTGCTGCTCACGGGACCACGCGACCGGACCCTGTCGTGTCTGAGCCGCCGGTGACCACGGTGGGCGCGGGACACTCGGCCGAACGGGTCGTCCGCCCGCGGCGGGCCCTGCGCGCCGGAGCCACGCACGCCGTGGCCGTCGGCGTGGCGGTGGCGCTCGGCATCCTGCTCCCGGCGATCGACGGCGGTTCCCGGGTCGCCGGGGACCGCGTCGTGGCCGTGCTGAACGTGCTCGGTGTGGGCGTCCTCAGCGTCACCGCCCTCATCTTCTCGTTGATGTTCCTCGTCGTGCAGTGGGCCGCGGGCAACTTCAGCCATCGCCTCGCCCTGTTCCGCTCCGACCCGCTGGTGTGGCGAGTGTTCGCCTTCGTCATCGGGGTGCTGGTCTATTCCGTCACCGCGGTCCTGGCCATCGGCTCCCGTGAGACGGTGTCCGTGGCCGTGCCGATCGCCGCCCTGGTCATGGCCGCCGTCGCGTTCGTGCTCGTCCGTCTCCTCCAGCTCGTCGCGCTGCGCTCGATCCAGCTCTCCCACGTCCTCGACGAGCTGCGCGACCGCGGCCTCCACGTACTCGACGCGTACTGTCCGCCGGGCGGTGCCGCAGGCGGCCGGGACTCCCCGCCGGGGACGGTTCCGCCGCCCGGGTCCGTCACCTCGTCGGTCCGCTGGCGGGGTACGTCCGTGCTGGTCGAGCAGTTCAACCTGGTTCCGCTGGTGGCCGCGGCACGACGAGGGGGCGCGGCCGTCGTTCTGCGGGTGAAGGTGGGAGACATCCTCTACGACGGTGACGCGGTGGCCGACGTCCACCACGGCACCGTCCCGGAGTCCGAGGTCCTCAAGGCGGTCGTCGCCGGTGCCGAGCGCACCTTCCACCAGGACCCCCTGCTCGCCTTCCGGCTGCTGTCCGACATCGGTCTGCGCGCGCTGTCCTCGGCGATCAACGACCCCGCCACCGCCGTACAGGCACTGGACGCCGTCGAGGACCTGCTCCGCCATGCAGCCGCCGGGCCGATCGGGCAGGAGACCCGTGCGATCGCCGACGCGTCCGGCACCGTGCGGGTGATCCTTCCCGTGCCCGGGTGGGACAGTCTCCTCCGGGTCGGCCTGGACGACATCCTCGTCGTCGCACCCGGTATGCCGATGGTGCTCGCGCGCTGCCGGAAGCTCCTGACCGGCGTCCTCTCCGTCGCCCCCGACCATCTCCGCCCTCCGCTGGAGGAGCGACTGGCGTGGGCAGAGCAAGAGCTCACGACCCGGCCCTCCTTCATGCGTGACGCGGCGGGGTAGCGGCTCCGGGCCGGCGCGCGCCTCTGGCGCGCTCCGGCCGTCCGGAATCGGACGCCGGAGAGCTCGACCCGGGAGTTCTGACGCCTGCCGGCCACGGGCACTTGAACACCCCCTTGACGCGAGAAGCCGTCCGGGGACCTCTGATTCGAGGTGGTCGGAGTGGCCGACCACCTCGGATTCCCCGCACCGTTTCCGGCAATGGCGCTCGCGGTCGGGGCGACCGAACGAGTACGGACCGGAGAAGCGGACATCCGGCAGCGGCGGCTCGGATCCGGCGTCGTCGGAGACCGCACCGCATTCCACTTGCACTCTCTTCACCGATTACGTGGAACACAGAAGTGCCGGCCGAGACGCGTCTCGGCCGGCACTCGTCAGAGGTCAGGTCAACTACGGAGGTGCGACGCTCCGTTGAGGTCGAGGATCGTTCCGGACGACCATTCCGCGGCGGGAGACGCGAGCCACAGGACGGCCGCCGCGATCTCGGCGGGCTCGGCCACCCGGCCGAACGGGCTCTGGGCCCGGATCGCGGCCCCCTCGACCCCCTCCAGGCGGGACGAGACCCGTTCCGTGGCGAAGAATCCGGGCGCGACCGAGGCGACGGCGATCCCGTACGGGGCGAGGGAGACCGCGAGGGACTGGCCGAGCGCGTGGACGGCGGCCTTGGTGGCGCCGTAGGCCGGGTGGTCGGGTTCGCCGCGGAAGGCGCCGCGGGAGCCGATGTTCACGATGCGGCCGCCCGAACCCTGGTCGATCATCCGCCGGGCCGCGAGATGGCTCAGGTTCGCGGTGGCGAGCAGGTTCACGGACACGTGCCGCTGCCAGACCGCCACCCACTCCTCGTACGGGGTCTCGGGGAGTGGATGGCGCAGGTTCACCGCGGCGTTGTTGACCAGTACGTCGATCCCGCCGAGCGCCTCGGCCGCCGCGTCGGCCACGGCCACGGCCCCGGTCGGGTCCGCGAGGTCGCCGCCGACGAGGGCGTGGCCCGTTCCGTCGAGGGACTCCAGGGTGACGCGGGCATCGTCGGCGCGCGAGGCGAAGTGGACGGCGACCCGGTCGCCGTTGGCCGCGAACGCCTGGGCGACCGCCCGGCCCAGTCCCCGGGAGGCACCGCTGACGAGGACACGGCGGCCGGATGCGGGCAGTTTCATCAGGGTGCCTTCCACGTGGGGGACGTACCGCCGGTCATTCTGCACGGCGGCGCCGCGGCCCCGGACGCCGGCACCGCGGCCGGTTCGGAACGACCGGCCATGTCCCGTGGCTCAGACGACCGACAGAACGATCTTGCCCGTGGTCCGGCCCTGTTCGCCGATCGTGTGGGCCTTCGCCGCCTCGGCGAGCGGCACGACGAGGTCGACCACCGGCCGCAGCCGTCCCTGCTCCACCAGGGCCGCGATCTCGCGCAGGCCGAGGTGGTCGGGCTCCACCAGGACCCAGGCCGCCCGTACACCGTCCCGCGCGGCGGGGACGTCGTCCGGGCCGGGCAGGGTGATCAGCCGGCCCCCGTCGCGGAGCACCTTCAGGGAGCGTTCCGCGGTCTCTCCGCCGATGCCGTCCAGGACGACGTCCACGTCGGAGAGGACGTCCTCGAAGCGGGTCTCGCGGTAGTCGACCACCTCGTCCGCGCCCAGCTCGCGCACCAGGTCGTGCTTGCCCGCGCTCGCCGTGCCGATGACGTACGCCCCGCGGGCCTTGGCGATCTGCACCGCGAGGTGCCCGACTCCTCCGGCCGCCGCGTGCACCAGCACCCGCTCCCCCGTGCGGACGTCCGCCGCGTCGACGAGGGCCTGCCAGGCGGTGAGCGCCGCCAGCGGGAGCGCCGCGGCCTCCACGTGGGTCAGGGAGGCGGGCTTGGGGGCGAGGTGCCGTGCCGGGGCCACCACGTACTCGGCGTATCCGCCCGCCTGCCGGGGGAAGAGCGGCATGCCGAAGACCTCGTCGCCGGGACGGAAGATCCCCACACCGGGGCCGACGGCCTCCACCGTGCCGGAGACGTCCCACCCGACGGCCGGGACGGCGCCCCACTCGATGAGGGCCCCGCCCGCCCGGGTCTTCCAGTCCACGGGGTTCACTCCGGCCGCGTGGACCCGCACCAGGACCTCGCCCAGGCCGGGCTCGGGGCGCTCCACCTCGCGCTCGACCAGGTTCTCGGGTCCGCCCCACTGCTCCACGACCACCGCACGCATGCTGTCCGCCTCGTTCCGTCTCGATCGGTACGCCCCCGGACCGTTCCGGCGGCGATGCGTCCACGATCCGGTACCGCGGTCCCGTGTGGTGTTGGCCGTTTGGCCAGCATGTGACAGGATCTGGCCATGGGTAGAACCGCAGAACCGACGAGGGGGGCCGGGCGGGAAGTGGCGCCGGCGCCACCGCACCGGATCGCCGTCCTCGCACTGCCCGGGGTGCCCCCGTTCGAGCTCGGCATCCCCTCCCGGGTCTTCGGCAGCGCCCAGGACGCCGATGGCCGCCCTCTGTACGAGGTCACGATCTGTACGGCCGACGGTGCCCCGGTGCTCAGCGACGCCGGGTTCACCGTGCAGCCCTCGGCCGGTCCCGAGGCGCTCGCCGCCGCCGACACCGTGGTCCTCCCGCCCACTCACGCCATGCCCGAGCTCGGCCGTGGCGGCCCGCTGCCGCCCGAGGTCGCCGCGGCCATCGGCGGCATCCGGCCCGGCACCCGACTCGTGTCCATCTGCACCGGGTCGTACGTGCTCGCCGCCGCCGGGCTCCTCGACGGCCGGCCGGCCACCACGCACTGGAACCTCGCCCCGGAGTTCCGCCGGGCCTACCCCCAGGTCAAGGTGGACGAGGACGTGCTCTTCGTCGACGACGGCGATGTGCTGACGTCCGCGGGCGTGGCCGCGGGGGTCGACCTGTGCCTGCACATGATCCGCCGCGACCACGGCGCCTCGGTCGCCAACCGCGCGGCCCGCATGTGTGTGGTGCCCCCCTGGCGGGACGGCGGGCAGGCCCAGTTCATCGACCGGCCCGTGCCGGAGCCCACCCTGGCCAGCACCACCGCCACCCGTGCCTGGGCCCTGGAGCACCTCGCCGAGCCCCTCACCCTGGCCCGGCTCGCCGAGCACGCCCGGATGAGCCTGCGGTCCTTCACCCGGCGGTTCCGCGACGAGGTCGGGGCGACCCCGGTGCAGTGGCTCACGGCACAGCGTCTGGAGCTGGCCAGGCAACTCCTCGAGACGACCGATCTTCCGATCGACCTCGTCGCCCACCGCGCGGGCCTCGGCTCCGGGAACTCCCTGCGCGCGCACATGCGTACGGCCTTCGGTGTCTCACCCGCCGCCTACCGCCGCGCGTTCGGCACCGGCGCCCTCCCGGCACGCGAGACGGAACCGTCCGTGTGACCTGCTCCCGGGTGTCCGCCGGTTCCCCGGCGGACACCGCCCCGGGAGGGACGCTGTCGGCGTGCTGTCCCGGGACGGCGCGGCCCGCGCCTTACGCTGCAACGCCGGGACGAACCCGCCGGGACCGAGCCTCCCCGAAAGCGCGGATGTCTTGCTTGCCGTCACCGTCATCGCGGGCATTCTGTTCACCTGGTGCGTCCTGTCGCGCCGGCTCGCGCTGTGGAGCATCACCGCGCCCATCGCCATGATGGTGGCGGGCATCGCCCTCACCAGCGGCTCGGACCCGCCGCTCGTCTTCGACTTCGGCGACCTGTCCGGCTTCGAGCACGCGGTGGAGGTCGTCCTCGCCCTGCTGCTCTTCGTCGACGCGACCGAGGTCCCGGCGGCAGCCATCCGGCGGGAGCGGAGCGTCGTCGCCCGTCTCCTGGGCGTCGCGCTGCCGCTGACCCTGGGCGCCGCCTTCCTGTCCGCGCTCGCCTTCTTCCCCGACCGGCCCGGATGGGTGCTCGCGACCCTCGCGACGGTCGTCGTCCCGCTCGATCTGGCGCCCGCCGCGGCCCTCGTGCGGGACGAACGCATCCCGGCGCGCCTGAGAGAGGTCCTCAACGTCGAGGGCGGCCTCAGCGACGGGATCGTCTCACCGGTGTTCCTGATCTGCGTCGCGGCCGCCGCCGAGTACCGCACCGTGGGCTCCGACTACGCCGAGGCCCTCCTCGACGCCGTCGGAGCGGCGGGCTGGGCCGTCGGAGCCGGTTCGCTCGTCGGCTGTCTGGCCGGGTGGCTGCTGCGCCGGTCCTGGGCGAGGGGCTGGACGCTGCCCGGCGCGGCGAGGCTCGCGGTCCTGAGCGTGCCCCTCGCCGCGTACTCCCTGTCCGTCTTCCTGGGCGGCAACGGCTTCGTCGCCTCGTTCGTCGCCGGCCTCTGCGTCGCCCCGGCGATGCGGCATCTCCCCGAGGGCACCGTGAGGATGACGGACGACCTGGTCACCCTGTCGACACTCGCCCTCTGGTTCCTCTTCGGCCAGCTGGTCAACGACGAGTTCTGGGACGGCTTCCACCTCTCCGTGGTCCTCTACGCCGTCCTCGCCTGCACTCTGGTACGCCTGGTGCCCGTGCTGCTCGCCCTCGCCGGTACGGATCTGTCCCTGTCCGACAGGCTGTTCCTGGGATGGATGGGGCCCAGAGGGGTGGCCTCGGTGGTCTTCGGGCTCCTCGCCGCGATCGAACTGCGTGGCACCGGTGGCGGTGAGTTCGTCTCCCGGGTGATGGTGATCACCGTCATGGTCAGCATCGTGCTGCACGGCCTGAGCGCCGAGCCCCTCGGCCGCCGCTACGCCCGAGGGCGGCGACCTTCGCCGGAACCCCGGGCCCGGGGATGAGGGTGTGCGGCGGTCCGGTGTCCACCTCCGGCCCGCCGCACCCCGTCAGGACGGCAGCCACGTCCGCCAGGTGGCCTCGTTCTCCTTCACCCAGCGGCCCGCCGCCTCCTGCGGCGACAGCTTCTGGTCCGCGATCATCAGGGCGACGTCGTTCTGCATGTCGGTCGTCCAGCGGAACTTCTTCAGGAAGGCGGCCGCGTCGCCTCCGCCGTCCGCGAAGCGGGCGTTGAGGAACTTCTGCAGGGGCGTGTGCGGGTACGCGCAGGCCACCTTCTCCGGGTCGGCGTCGCAGCCCTCCTGATAGGCGGGCAGCTTCACCTCCGTCATCGGGACCTTCTCGAACAGCCACTGGGGCTTGTACCAGTAGCTCAGGAACGGCTTCTTCTCCTTGGCGAACTGCTTGATCTGCGTGATCTGCGCCGCCTCCGAGCCCGCGAACACGACCTGGTAGTCGAGGTCCAGGTTGTTCACCAGTGCCTTGTCGTTCGTCACGTACGACGGGGAACCGTCGAGGAGCTGGCCCTTGCCGCCGCTCTCCGCGGTGCGGAACTCCTCGGCGTACTTGTTCAGGTTCTTCCAGTCGGTGACGTCCGGGTGCCGCTCGGCGAAGTACGTCGGCACGAACCAGCCGATGTGGCCGGTCACCCCGAGATCACCGCCGCGCCTGATCGTGCCCTTGTCGTCGATGTACCGCTTCTCCTGCTCCGGGTGGCCCCAGTCCTCCAGGATGGCGTCCACCCGGCCCTGGCTGAGCGCGTCCCAGGCGGGTACCTCGTCGATCTGTACGGTGTCCACCCGGTAGCCGAGCTCGTGCTCCAGCAGGTACTGGGCGACGGCGACGTTGGCCTGCGCGCCCACCCACGACTGCACGGAGAGGGTGACCGTACGGGAGCCCTTCGCGTCGGCGTACGGGGAGGACTGCCGGGTCATGTCGGCGGCGCCGCAGCCCGTGAGGCCCGCCGCCAGGGCAGCGGCGGTCACGAGTGCGGAGCCGCCGAGTGCGATACGTGTGCGAGCCATCTCAGGCCCCCTTTCCCGCGAGGTCACGGCGCCGGGTGGGCTGGGTGACGCGGTCGAGCATCAGGCCGAGGCAGACGATGGCCGCGCCGGCCACCAGACCGGTGGCCAGGTCGCCCTGGGCGAGGCCGAACACCGCGTCGTAGCCGAGCGCACCGCCGCCCACGAGGCCGCCGATGACGACGACGGCGAGGACGAGCACCACGCCCTGGTTGACGGCGAGCAGCAGCGCGGGCCGTGCCAGCGGCAGCTGGACCTGGAAGAGCTGCTGGCGTCCGGTCGCGCCGAGCGAGCGCGAGGACTCCAGGGCGGCCGGGTCCACGCCGCGTACGCCCTGGGCCGTGATCCGTACGACGGCGGGCAGCGCGTAGACCACGGCGGCCGCGACCGCCGGGGCGCGGCCCACGCCGAACAGGGCGACCACGGGAATCAGGTACACGAACTGCGGCATCGTCTGGAAGACGTCGAGCACCGGGCGCAGCGCGCGTCCGAGGCGGGTGCTGCGGGCGGCCGCGATCCCGAGGGCGAAGCCGAGCAGCAGGGTCACGGCGACGGCGGCCAGGACCTGCGACAGGGTGTCGAGCGCCGGGTCCCACACGCCGAGCACACCGATCGCCGCCATCGCCAGGACGGCGGTCACGGCGGTGCGCCAGGTGCCGATGAACAGGGCGAGGGCGCCGACGGTGAGCAGGACCGCCCACCAGGGCAGCCACTGCAGGCCGTCGCGCAGGGGGTTGAGGACCCAGGTGGTGAACCGGTCCGCCCAGTCGGCGGTGCCGCCGACGAGGGGCACTCCGGAGTAGAGGTGGGCGGTCATCCAGTCGACGGCCGCGTTGACGGGCTCGGCCGTGTCGACGGTCCACGCGTCGGGCCAGGTGAGCCGGTCGGTCAGGCGGCCCGCGACGGCGACGACGGCGGTCGCCACGAGAGCGAGGGACCAGCCGAGCCGGGACCTGGGGGCGGGCGGCGTACCGATCCGCTCTCCGGCGGCGGCGGTGACCCGGTCCAGGACGATCGCGAGCAGCACGATCGGCACGCCGGCGGCGAGCGCGGCACCGACGTCGACGGAGGCCAGGGCCTGGTAGACGCGGTCGCCGAGGCCGCCCGCGCCGATGACGGACGCGATGACGGCCATGCCGAGCGCCATCATGATCGACTGGTTGACGCCGAGCAGGAGCTCCTTGCGGGCCAGCGGCAGCCGGGCCGTCAGCAGCCGCTGCCTGCCGGTGGCGCCCAGGGACGCGGCGGCCTCCATGACGCCGGCGTCCGCGCCGCGCAGCCCGAGCGCGGTGAGCCGGGCCATGGGCGGGGCGGCGTAGACGACGGTCGCGAGGACGGCAGCGGGCACGCCGATGCCGAAGACGAGGACGACGGGCAGGAGGTACGCGAAGGCCGGCAGCACCTGCATGGTGTCGAGGACCGGCCGCAGGATCCTGTCCATACGGTCCGACAGGCCGGCGGCAAGGCCGAGGAGACCTCCGAGCAGCACGGACGCGGCGACGGCGACGACCATCAGGGCGAGCGTCTGCATGGTGGGCACCCACATGCCGAGCAGGCCGCAGGCACCGAAGGCGGCGACGGACGTCAGCGCGAGGCGGAGGCCCGCGACGCGCCACGCCAGCAGCCCGGCGGCGGCGGTGACGCCGGCCCAGCCGAGGGCGAGCAGCAGCAGGTACACCGCGCGGACGGACACGACCACGACGTTGCTGACGTGCCCGAGGAAGTAGAGGAACAGCGGGTGGCCGTCACGGTTGTCGATGATCCAGTCGCTGGTGCGCTCCAGCGGCCCGGACAGATCGACGGCGAGCGACGCCGGCCAGCTTCCGCCGCCCAGGAGTACGGCTCCGAGGACGAGCGCGACGGCCGCTCCGACGCCGATCAGCCGGCCGCGGTGGCGCGCGAGCGCGCGCAGCGCACCGGGCGCGGTACCGGACGCGGTCGTGGGGCGGGGAGGAGCGGGGGTGACGGTGGCGGTCATCGGCCCCACCGCCCCATGGCGCCGGGGGCGGTCGCGCCAGGCCGCGGCACCCGGTGCGCGGCACCGGTCGTGCCGCCCGGCGGCGGCCAGGTCGTATGCGCGTACATCAGGCCACCGCCTTTCCCGTCGCGGCCGGGACCCCGGCGACGACCCCGAGGAGTCCGGCGTGGTCGACCACACCGAGGCAGCGGCCGTTCTCGACGATCCGCGCGTTCACGCCCGTGCGGGCGACGGCCTCGATGGCCTCGTGGACGGTGGCGCTCGGGGCGAGCGCGGGGCCGGCCTCGTGCTCGTCGGCGAACGCGGGGCGCATCGCCGAGCGGACGGTCAGCACCTGTTCGCGCGGCACGTCCCGGACGAAGTCCCTGACGTAGTCGTCGGCGGGGGCACCCACGATCTCCTCCGGCGTGCCGAGCTGCACGATCCGGCCGTCGCGCATCAGCGCGATGCGGTCGCCCAGCTTCAGTGCCTCGCTCAGGTCGTGGGTGATGAAGACCATCGTGCGGCCCTCCTCCCGGTGCAGGCGGACGACCTCCTCCTGCATGTCCCGGCGGATGAGCGGGTCGAGCGCGCTGAACGGCTCGTCGAACAGCAGGACTTCGGGGTCGACGGCGAGCGCACGGGCCAGACCGACCCGCTGCTGCTGGCCGCCGGACAACTGACCCGGCCTGCGGTGCTCCATGCCTTCCAGGCCGACCTTGGTGACGAACCCGGCCGCGCGTTCCCGCCGTTCGCCGCGTCCCACGCCCTGGATCTCGAGCCCGTACGCGACGTTGTCGAGCACCGTCCGGTGCGGGAGCAGCCCGAAGTGCTGGAAGACCATGGCCGCCCGGTGCCGGCGCAGCTCGCGGAGCCGGCCGGTGTCCATGGACAGCACGTCCTCGCCGTCGATGGAGATGGTGCCCGAGGTCGGTTCGATGAGCCGGGTCAGACAGCGGACGAGGGTCGACTTGCCCGAGCCGGAGAGGCCCATGACGACGAAGACCTCGCCCCTGCGGACGTCGAAGGAGACGTCGCGGACGGCGGCGGTGCAGCCGGTGCGCTCGCGCAGCTCGGTGGCGTCGAGTGAGGCGAGCTCCTTCTCGGCGGGTACGCGGTCGGCCTTCGGGCCGAAGACCTTCCACAGGTCGCGTACGGAGAAGACAGGCTCGGCGGTGTCCTGCGTCAGTTCGTTCATCGTCGGGTGCCTCCCAGCAGGTCCACGCATTTCTCGCCGACCATGAGCACACCGATCATCGGGTTGACGGCGGTCATGGTCGGGAAGACGGACGCGTCGGCGATCCGGATGCCGTCGAGGCCCCGGATCCTCAGATCGGGGTCGACGACGGCGAGTTCGTCGTCCGCCGAGCCCATCCGGCAGGTGCCCGCCGGGTGGTAGACGGTGTGCGCGACGTGGCGGGCGTAGGCGCTCAGTTCCTCGTCGGAGGTGACCTCGGGTCCCGGGCACACCTCGCGCTTCAGCCATCCGGCCAGCGGTTCGCTCGCCGCGATCTGCCGGGCGACGCGGATCCCGTCGACGAGAGTCCGGCCGTCGTAGTCGTCCTCGTCGGTGAAGTACCGGAAGTCGAGCGCGGGCTTGACCTCGGGATCGGCGCTCGTCAGGTACAGCCGGCCGCGGCTGCGCGGCTTGGGGATGTTCGGGGTCATCGACACGCCGTGCGCGGGCCGTTCGTAGCCGATCCGCTCGGGGTTGTCGGTGAAGGGGATCTGGTAGAAGTGGAACATCAGGTCGGGCCCGTCGGACTCCGGGTCGCGGCGGACGAAGAGCCCGGCGTCGGAGTCCATCGCGGAGTTCTCCGGGATGGGACCGTGTGTCTCCCACACGATGACCGACTCGGGGTGGTCGAGGAGGTTCTCGCCGACACCCGGCAGGTCGTGCACGACGGGGATCCCGAGCTTCTCCAGGTCGGCGCGGGGTCCGATGCCGGAGTGCAGCAGCAGCCGCGGGGTGTCCACGGCCCCCGCGCACACCAGGACCTCGCGCCGGGCGCGTACGACGTGCTCCGCGCCCTCCTTGGTGCGGATGTGCACGCCGGTGGCGCGGGTGCCCTCGAGTTCGAGGCGGAACGCCCAGGTCTCCAGGGCGATGTGCAGGTTCGGCCGGTCCAGGAACGGGTGCAGATACGCGACCGAGGCGGACGAGCGCTTGTTGTTCTCGGGGTGGTAGGCGAGGTCGAAGAAGCCGACGCCCTCGTGGAACGGCTGCCGGTTGAAGCCCTCGACGCGAGGGACACCGAGCGCGGCCTGCGCCGCGTCGACGAAGTCCCGGGCTATCGCGTTCCGGTCGGCCTCGTCGACGGGGACGATGTTGTTGCGCAGCCGGGCGAAGTACGGATCCATCGCCGCCGCGTCCCAGCCCTCGGCACCGGCCTCGGCCCACTCGTCCCAGTCGGAGGGCAGGGGCTTGAAGGCGATGAGGGTGTTGTGCGATGAGCAGCCGCCGAGGACCCGCGCGCGGCTGTGGCGGATGTACGAGTTGCCGCGCGGCTGCTCGGTCGTGGGGTAGTCGTAGTCCAGCTCGCCGCCGAGCAGACCCATCCAGCGGCGCAGGGTGAGGACGTCCTCGCGGCCGACGTCGCTGGGGCCGCCCTCGATCACGGCGACGGTGACGTCCGGGTTCTCGGTCAGCCGGGAGGCGATCACCGACCCGGCGGTGCCGCCGCCGACGACGACGTAGTCGTACACGTGCTGGTCGTTCATGCCTGGTCCTTCGCCGTCCTGCCCGCGAACCAGCGCACGGGGCGCGGAGCGAGGTTCTGGTAGATGTGCTTGGCCTCGCGGTACTCGGCGAGGCCGCTGGGGCCCAGTTCGCGGCCGATGCCGGACTTCCCGAAGCCGCCCCATTCCGCCTGGGGCAGGTAGGGGTGGAAGTCGTTGATCCAGACGGTGCCGTGGCGCAGCCGGGCGGCGACCCGCCGGGCGCGGTCCGTGTCGGACGTCCACACCGCTCCGGCGAGGCCGTACTCGGTGTCGTTGGCGAGGGCGACGGCCTCCTCCTCGGTGCGGAAGGTCTCCACGGTGAGGACGGGGCCGAAGACCTCCTCGCGGACGACGCGCATACGGCGGTGGCAACGGTCGAGGACGGTGGGCCGGTAGAAGTAGCCGGGACCTGCGGGGCGCTCGCCGCCCGCGCGCAGGACCGCTCCCTCGCCGAGGGCGGAGGCCACGTACTCCTCGGTCCTCGCCACCTGGGCGGCGGAGACCAGCGGGCCGCATTCGACGCCCTCGTCGGTGCCGCGGCCGAGCCGGATCAGGCCGGCCCGGCGGGCGAGCTCGGCGACGAAACGCTCGCGCAGCGACTCCTCGACGATGAGGCGGGAGCCGGCGGAGCAGACCTGGCCGCTGTGGATGAAGGCGGCGTTGAGCGCCTGGTCGACGGCGGTGTCGAAGTCCTCGGGCGTCGAACAGGCGTCGGCGAAGACGACGTTGGGGTTCTTGCCGCCCAGTTCGAGGGCGACCTTCTTCACACTGTCGGCGGCGGCCTTGGCGACCTTGGTGCCGCTGACGAGACCGCCGGTGAACGAGACCAGGTCGACGGCGGGGTGCTCGGCGAGCCGGGCGCCGACGGTGTGGCCGGGGCCGGTGACGATGTTGGCCGCGCCGAGCGGCAGTCCGGCCTCCAGGAGCAGTTCGACCAGCACGACCGTGCTCAGCGGGGTGATCTCGCTGGGCTTGATCACGAACGTGTTGCCGGCGGCGAGGGCGGGCGCGATCTTCCAGCTGGCCTGGAGCAGCGGGTAGTTCCAGGGCGTGATCAGGGCGCACACGCCGACGGGCTCGTGCACGACGACGCTGCGTATGTCGTCCGAACCCGCGTCGACGACCCGTCCGCCGTCCTCCTTCTCGACGAGGTCGGCGAAGTAGAGGAAGGCGTCGCGGACGCAGTCGACGTCGACGCGGCCCTCCTGGAGGGTCTTGCCCGCGTCCTGGCTCTCCAGGGCGCCGATGCGCTCGCGGTCGCGTTCCAGGAGGTCGGCGACCCGCCGCAGCAGGGCGGCCCGCTGGGCGACCGGCGTACGCGGCCAGGAACCGTCGTCGAACGCGGCTCGTGCCGCGGTCACGGCGTCGTCGGTGTCCTGGACACCACCCTCCGCCACGACCGCGAAGGCGGTCGCGTCGACCGGGTCGATGATCTCGCGCGTGGCGCCGGACAGGGCTGAGCGCCACTCTCCGCCCACATGGATGGTCTGTTGTGCTGCCGTCACGTCGCGTATGGCCTTTCGTTCCTCTGAGTCCCCCTGCCGGTGTCACCGGCGGTTCGGCCGCCTGCCCTGGGTTGTGGGATCCATGCGCGATGCGTTGCGGAGAGTGTTCCGAGTCACGCTTCAAGGGGGTCTAAACAGGGCATATCGCAAGGTGGCCGATACGCCGGGGCGGGCACGGCCGATGACGTCGGGCACCGGGCCCGGCGTCGTACCCTGACCATCCGCGCGCATCGGCGCGGGCCGGGACTCACGGAGGAAGGGAGAGCGGCGTGGACGGCAACCTCTGGCTCGTCGTGGCCCTGGTGCTGCTGCTCGCGGTGGCGGGATGCGCGGCCGTACTGCTCGTACGTGTCCTCCGGACTCGCCGGCTGCTGGTGGAGGCCGGTGTGCCGCTGCAGTCCAAGGCCCTGTTCTGGGCGGCGGTGGTCTACACGGTCTCGCCGGTCGACCTGATCCCGGACCCCGTCTACCTGGACGACATCGGGGTCCTCCTGATCGCCCTGCGGGCGCTGCACGCGGCGGTCGCCAGGAGCGGGGCGGCCCCCGAGGGCCTGCCCACGGGCCCGGATGCCCCGCTCAGCGGTGCGAGCAAGGTGCCGCGGCGCCCCTAGAGGACCGAGATGAGGCGCCTGACCTGGGCTTCTGCCCGTCAGGCGCCTCGTTGCGGACGCGTGCGTCACACCGTGCGTCCACCGTGTGTGTGTCAGCCCCTCCGCTCCGTCACCTCCGCGGATCGGTCCGGTTCAGGCCGTCGCGCCGACGGGCTCCGCCGCCCGCTGCTCGGCCCCCGCCTGCTTCTCGTGCGGGAACAGCGCCAGTGGGGTCTCGCCCTGGAAGTACGTCTTCGCCCTGGTCAGCGCCCGCTCGTCGGCGCGCACCTGGCCCGGGCGGGAGCCGTTGCCGAGGAGGACTCCGCCGAAGCGCATCCGGAGGTACGCCGCCGTGTTGTTGAGGGTGGTGGCCATTCCGTCGGCGACGGCCTCGTCGTCGTCCGCCATGGCCGCCACCGCCCACAGGGTCCGTCCCGCCATCCGCTGCTTGAAGCCGAGGCCCGGGACGCCGAGCCAGCCCGACCAGTAGTCGAGGTAGCGCTTCGTCTGCGCGGAGAGGGTGTACCAGTACAGCGGTGAGGCGATCACGATGTCGGTGGCTTCCATCGTGGCCTCCCGCAGTGTCCGTTCGGCCTCCGACACCGGCCAGTCGCCCTCCTCGTGGCGTCCGTCCTGGAAGTCCGGCAGCGGCAGCGTGTTCAGGTCGATCCAGCGCTGCGGGATGACGGCGGGCAGCGTCTCGGCGGCGGCCCTGGCGAGTATCTCGGTGTTGCCGTCGGCGCGTGAGCTGCCCAGCACGAACAGGAAGGAGCGGTCCGCGGGACGCGGGGAATGATTCGTCATGGCTCGACGCTAACCGTTGACACTGATGTCAAGGTCAAACGACGGCCGGACGGGGCGGAAGGCGGAACACGCATGCTGATCGGGGAGTTGTCCGGGCGTACCGGGGTGAGCACCCGGCTGCTGCGCTACTACGAGGCGCAGGGGCTGCTGGAGGCACGGCGCGGCCCGAACGGCTATCGCGCGTACGACGAGGGCGCGGTGACCACCGTCCGCAAGGTCCGCGCCCTGCTGGCCGCCGGGCTGCCCACTGAGGTGATCCGGGTCGTCCTGCCGTGCACCGGCGAGGACGGCACGGCCTTCGACTGGTGCGCCGACATCAGGGATCTGATGCTCCGTGAACTGGAGGCCACCGACGCCCGTATCGACGACCTCCACCGGCGTCGCACCACCCTCGCGGGCTACTTGGCCGGCTCGTGACCACACGCCGGGCCGGCGGGGCGGGCGGGTCGACGCCGTCCTCGGTCCCGGTTCCGGGGGGCCTCGTGACTGAGGGCCCCCTGGAACCGGTTGTGCGTCGTGCCGGTCAGGAGCGGTGCAGCCCCGGGAGGCCCGGCGGCGTCGGCAGCGGGAGGTCCAGACGGTTCTGCGCCTGGGCCGGCGTGGCTCGGCAGGTCACGTCCGCGGCCGGCAGCCTGCCCGTCGTCAGGTAGGCGGTGGCGGTCGTGTCCGCGCAGGACTTGGAGCCGTAGATGCCGTGGCCCTGGCCGCCGAGGACGGTGACCATCCGGGCGCCCTTCATGGTCCGGCGCAGCCCCTGTCCGCTGACCAGCGGCGTCTGGGAGTCCCACTCGTTCTGGAGGATGAGCGCTCCGACGGAGTTGTTCACCCTCGTGGCGGGCTCGGACCCGTTGTTCCAGAAGGCGCACGGCTTGATGTGCGACGCGAAGTCGCCGTACAGCGGGTACGTGGCCTTGTCGCGGACAGCGTCGCGGCGGTACTGCTCCGGGTCGCGCGGCCAGGAGCGGGTGTCGGCGCACGCCACGGCCCAGAAGGCCGCGTCGGAGTTGTCCGAGGGGACGGCGCGGGCGAACGACGGCGGTACGTGACGGGGCGCCGTGCTCCGCCTCGACGGGGCCGGGGCGGGGGTCCCCTCGGCGGCCTTCTTGAGCTCGACGAACGCCTCGGCGGCGCCCTTCACGTCGAAGAACACGGCCCGGCCCGCGCGGATGTCGTCGCCGGTCAGGAGCGTGCCCTGGAAGTCGATCGGCTCACGGTCCGCCCGGGCGACCAGGTCCCAGAAGGTCTTCCCGACCTCGGCCGGGGTGTCGCCGAGCCCGTACGTGGTGTGCCGCTCGGCGGTCCACTCGGTCCAGCGCCTGAACGCGGGCTCCGCGCCCTCCGCCCACACCTGGATCATGCCGCGCCATATGCGCTGCGGGTCGACCGCGCTGTCCAGCACGAACCGGTCGGTCCGCTTCGGGAACATCTGCGTGTAGACGGCGCCCAGGTACGTGCCGTAGGAGTACCCCAGGTACGAGATCTTCTTCTCGCCGAGCACGGCGCGGATGACGTCCATGTCCCGTGCCGTGTTGCGGGTGGTGAGGTGGGGCAGGACGTCGCCGCCCTTCGCCCGGCACTTCTCGGCGACGGTCCGCGCCCACCTGACGTCCTTGTCGAACGTCGCGGCCCTGTACGGGCGCTGCCAGTTCAGCTCCTCCTCGTTGAGGCCGCAGCTCACGGGCGAACTCCGGCCTACGCCGCGGGGGTCGAAGCCGATCAGGTCGTACCGCTCCTTCACCGCGGTCGGCAGCTCCGGAGCCATCCACAGGGGCATGTCGAGGCCCGGGCCGCCGGGACCGCCGGGGTTGAGCAGCAGGACGCCGCGCCGCTTCTGGGGGCTGGTGGCCTTGACCCGGGACACGACGACGTCGAGCTGCCTGCCGCCCGGCCGGGTGTAGTCGAGCGGCACCTTGAGCGTCGCGCACTGGAAGTTCGCCGGTGCCTCGGCGTCGCAGCGCTTCCAGCGCGGGGTCTGCTGGGTGTACTGCCTCAGGGGATCGGCGGTGACCGTCCGCCGGACGACCGGTTCGGCCGCGGAGGCGACGGCGGGAGTGAGAGCGGGCACGAGGGTCGCGACCGCGCTGATGGCCACGAGGGGTGCTACGCGTGTGCTTCGCACAGAGTCAGATCCTTGCGGGAGGTGGATGATCCGTCTCATGCACCCTTGCGCAAAGGGCAGTTGTGCGAAATCCATCCCCCGGCCATCACCACGTCCGACCACAGGAGGAGCGAGCCCGGGGGAATGGTTCCCGAGGCGGAGAACGCGACCCGCGGTTTTGACGTCCGGCCTCCGTGACCTCCGCCTCCGTGACCTCCGCCTCCGTGACGTCCGCCTCCGCGACATCCGGCCGACGTGGTGTCCGGCCCTCCGCGATGTCAGGCCGACGCCTGGGCCTCGGCCTCCGCGCGGTACAGGCGGCGCAGCCGTACCACTCCCAGGTCGTGCTGGTACAGGTTCTCCCGCTGGTCCGCGTCGGCGGGCATGGCCTCCAGCATCACGCGGTCCTGCTCAAGGACCTCCCAGTGGCGCTTCTCGATCAGCGTCTTGTACAGGAAGCGCCAGGTCGCGCGCTGCCAGTCCTCGACGCGGCGGTAGCGCCAGAAGAAGACACCGGAGCGCCGCTCGTCGACGGGGCAGACCATGCCCACGATCCCGAACGGGCCGCCCGGTCCGGCGGACGCCGGGTACGGGATGGACAGGTCGACCCAGTCGACGCCGGTGCGGCACAGCTCGACCCAGTCGAAGTTGACGCCCCGCTGGTCGGTCTTCTCGAAGAAGTAGCCGCGGTCGGTCTCGCGGATGCGGAACTTGGCGGTCGTGTCGCCGGCGAACATGGTGTGCGACTCGTGGTGGAGGAAGGCCCCGTGCATGGGGTCGAGCAGGTTCTCCACGGCGTACCGCCAGGGCACGTCCCACTCGGCGTAGCAGAGGAACGCGTCGACGGCGGGGTCCGTCAGCGGTTCGGGGAGCGTCAGTCCGGCCGGTTCTGGGTGTTCCTCGTCGCCGAACCAGGCGAGGATCGCGCCGCCGACCTCGCGTACGGGCAGCGAGGTGACCAGTTTCCTGCCCTCCAGGTTGCAGCCGGGCAGGCCCGGCACCGAGGTCACCGTGCCGTCGGTGCCGACCTCGACGCCGTGGTACCAGCAGGCGACCCGGTCGCCGAGGTGCCTGCCCAGCGAAAGGGGCGCTCCGCGGTGCGGGCAGCGGTCGGCGAGCATGGAGAGCGCTCCGTCGGAGCGTCGGAAGAGCAGCCACTGCTCGCCGAGCGCGGTCACCTTGCGCATGGCGCCGGGGGTGACGAAGCGCGAGGGGACGACGGGGTGCCACTGGTTGCGAAGACCGGTGGCGTAGATGCGGTCCGCGGTGGCGGTGGACGACAGCGTCATGTCAGGCTCCCAGTCGGTTCATCTCGGCGCGGAAGGACTCCTCGGTCCACGGCGTGCCGTCGGCGGTGTGCACCTTGCGGGCGTTGAGTCCGCGCACCACGTCGGTCAGTTCGTGGCCCTCGTGGGTGAAGACCTCTTCGAGGGTGGCGGCGAGCCTGTACTCGTACGGCGTGGGCTCGTGGGTACGGGACTGGTGGACGTCCAGGTAGGGCCAGGTGTCGGTCACGGTGTCTCCTGAGCGGGCGGGGGATGGGTCAGAGGTCGAGGACGAGCCGACCGGAGGCGCACCGTGAGACGCAGATCATCATGGTGGCGCCGGCGGTCCGCTCCGCCTCGCTGAGCAGGAAGTCGCGGTGGTCGGGCGTGCCGTCGAGCACCCTGGTCTCGCAGGATCCGCAGATGCCGTCGCGGCAGGAGCTGGCGACGCCGATCCCGGCGTTCTCGACGGCGTCGAGGATCGAGGTGTGCGCCTCGACCCGGAGGGTCAGGCCCGAGGCGCGGCACTCGACCTCGAACTCCTCGTCTTCTCCGCGGCGTTCCACGGCGGGGGCGGCGAACCGCTCCAGTCGGAGGCGGCCTTCCGGGCAGCGCTCCTCCACGGCCGCGAGGAGGGGTTCGGGGCCGCACGAGTAGACGAGCGCGCCGTCGGGCAGCCCGGTCAGCACCCCGTCCAGGTCGATGTGGCCCAGCTCGTCCTGCGGGACGAGCGTCACCTCGCCGTCGAGCAGGGCGAGTTCGGCGGCGAAGGCCATCGAGGCGCGGCTGCGGCCGCCGTAGACCATGCGCCACTCGGCACCCCGGCGGGCGGCCTCGCGGGCCATCGCGAGCAGCGGGGTGATGCCGATGCCGCCGGCGACGAAGACGTACGAGGCGGCGTCCTCCAGGGCGAAGTGGTTGCGCGGTTCGGAGACCGTCACGGACTGGCCGGGGCGGAGCTGGGTGTGGACGTGGCGCGAACCTCCGCGCGACGCGGGTTCGTTGAGGACGCCGATCCGGTACGCGCCCTGGTCCCGCGGGTCGCCGCACAGGCTGTACTGGCGGACCTGGCCGCCGACGTGCACGTCGACGTGGGCGCCGGGCGTCCACGCGGGCAGGGGTTTGCCGTCGGGGTGGGCGAGCTCGACGGACAGTACGCCCTCGGCCTCCCATGTCATGCGGTGGACGATCAGCTGCAGCGGGTTCTCGCTCATGGCCTGGTGCCTCCTTACCGGCGATCGGGCAGTGCGGGTGCGGGACGGAGCCGGTTACCGGCCCGGGATCCGCACGGGTGGGGTGAAGGGGTTCTTCATCGGGCCCAGGGCCGCGAGGTCGACCTCGACGAGCGTCGGCCCGTCCGAGGCGACGGCCTCGGTGATGACCGGCGCCGCGTGTTCCTCGGCGGCGATCCGCAGGTACGGCAGGCCGCAGGCGCGTGCGAGCAGCGCGAAGTCGGGGGTGACGAGGTCGACACCGGAGCGGCGTTCGCTGTGGCGGTCCTGCATGTTGCGCAGCACGCCGTATCCGCCGTCGTTGAAGACGATCAGGGTGAGCCGGGGGCGTTCCTGGGCGAGGGTGAGCAGTTCGCCGAGGTGGACGGCGAGTCCGCCGTCGCCCGCGAGGACGACGGTGGGCGCGTCGGGCCGTCCGAGGGCCGCGCCGATCCCCATGCCGAGGCCCTGGCCTATGCCGCCTCCGCGCGGGAAGACGTTGTCCCGCGGGTCGTACATCTCGAGGAGGCGGTTGCCCCAGCTGCTGGAGGGGATGGTCACGTCGCGGGCGACGACGGCCTCGCGGGGCAGTGCGGCGCGGATGGCGTCACAGATCACGGCCTGCGGTCCGATGGTGTCGTGCAGGGTCGCGCGTACGTCGTCGCGGACGGTGCGGACGCGTTCCCGCCAGCCGTCCTCGGCGGGCGTGGCGTGCCGGGTCAGGGCCGTGAGGGTGGGTGCGGCGTCGCCGTGCAGCGGGTGGGCGACGGGGTAGACCCGGCCGAGTGCCGCCGCGTCGAGGTCGATCTGGATGTGCGCCGGGGGCAGTTCGAGGGTGTAGTCGGCGGTCTCGTTGGAGCGGAAGTGGGTGCCGATGGTGACGAGCACGTCCGATTCGGCGAGCAGGGCGCGGGCGGCGGGGGTGGTGGCGAAGTTGCCGATGACCTGCTCGTGGTCCTCGGCCACGGTGCCGCGCCCGGAGTTGGAGGTGAGCAGTCCCGCTCCGGTCGTCTCCAGGAGCCGGGCGAGTTCCTCGCGGGCTCCGGTCGCGCCGCCGCCGGCCCAGACGAGGGGGCGGCGGGCGGTGGCCAGGAGTGCTCCGGCAGCGGCGAGTTCACCGTCCGTG
>NZ_LIPQ01000193.1 GCF_001418135.1 Streptomyces aureus | reverse complement strand
CGTTTCCGACTCTATCAGATCCTTTCGGCGTCTGATTCCCAGTCAGCGGGTTTTGCCTTTCCGGCTGTTGGGCCGTTCCGACGAGTGAGACTTTAGCGGATTCCCTGCCTCCGACGCTAATCGGGGGCTGCGCTCGGGTTTCGAACGCGGATTCCTCATTTCGCAAAAACGCACGGAAAGCAGAACGGCGCGGCAAAGCACCATCGGCTTCTGTAGATCTTGCGGGATGGCTGTCCGGGGCCGACCGGGGTCGGTGCTCACGTCGGACAACTCGGAGAACCTTACGGATCCGTCAATCCCGTGTCAACCCCGGTCCGCGGGCGTAGTCTCTGCGCATGACTACGCGTGCGCACACCACCCAGTGGTGGGCCGCCTGACGGCGGCCCACCACTCGCGCATGCAGCAAGCGGCCGCCGACTCGGCGGCCGTTCGCGTATCCCCCTCCGGGAGCCGGCCGTCGGGTCGGCGCTCAGGAGAAGAGGGAGAACGAACGCGATGACGAGGATCTTCAGCGGGGTCAAGCCGACCGGGCATCTGACGCTGGGCAACTACCTCGGGGCCGTACGACGGTGGGTCGAGGTCGATCAGCACCGGGCGGAGGCGCTGTTCAGCGTCGTCGATCTGCACGCGCTGACCGTGGAGCACGATCCGGCGCGGGTGCGGCGGCTCAGTCGGCAGGCGGCCACGCTGTTGCTGGCGGCGGGGCTCGATCCGAAACGGTGCACCTTGTTCGTGCAGAGTCATGTGGACGAGCACGCGCGGCTGTCGTACCTGCTCGAGTGCACCGCCACGGACGGCGAACTGCGGCGGATGATCCAGTACAAGGAGAAGAGCGTGCAGGCTCGGGCCGCCGGCCAGAGCGTGCGGCTGTCGCTGCTGACGTATCCGGTGCTGATGGCGGCGGACATCCTGGCCTACGGGGCCGATGAGGTGCCGGTGGGTGAGGACCAGACGCAGCATGTGGAGCTCACCCGGGATCTGGCGGTGCGGTTCAACCAGCGGTACGGGCACACGTTCACCGTGCCGCGGGCTACCCGGCCCGAGGTGGCGGCGCGGGTCATGGACCTTCAGGACCCCACGTCGAAGATGGGGAAGTCGCACGCGAACGGGGCCGGGATCGTCTATCTGCTGGACGACGCGGAGACCGTGCGGCGGAAGATCATGCGGGCCGTGACCGACAGCGGGCGGGACGTGGAGTACGACCGGGAGGGCAGGCCGGGCGTCGCGAATCTCCTCGATCTGATGGCTGCCGCGACGGGTGGGAACCCCGAGGCGCTGGCCGGTGTATATGAAACGTACGGATCGTTGAAGAAGGACACGGCGGACGCGGTCGTCGAGCTGCTGAGGCCCGTGCGGGAGCGGCATGCCGAGCTCGCGGCGGACCCCGGCCATGTGGATCAGGTGCTACGGGACGGGGCCCTGCGGGCCCGGGAGACGGCGCGGCCCTTGGTGGACCGGGCCTATCGGGCGATCGGGCTGTTGCCCGCCGGGTGACGGAACGCGTTGCGGTAGTCGCGTGGGCTGGTGGCGAGGTGCGAGGCGAAGTGCTGGCGCATCGTGACCTCGCTGCCGAAGCCCGCGCGGCGGGCCACCTCGGGGAGGGGGTGGTCGGTGAGTTCGAGGAGTTTCTGGGCGGCGGCGACGCGCTGGGTGATGAGCCAGTGCAGGGGGGTGGTTCCGGTGGTGGCCTGGAAGTGGCGGGCGAAGGAGCGGGGCGACATGCCGGCGCGGGCGGCCAGGGTCGCGACGGTGTGGGGCTCGTCGAGGTGGGCGAGGGCGTGGGCGCGGATGTCGGCGAGGGCGTCGGC
>NZ_LIPQ01000192.1 GCF_001418135.1 Streptomyces aureus | reverse complement strand
GGAACCGGGCCCCAGCCATGTGTGGATCAGTACTGCTGCTTGTTGCGGTTGAACCAGGCCGAGCCGTCCGACTTCGCCACGAAGACGATGACCAGGACGGCCAGGGCGAGGCCCACGATGCCGAGGGGCAGCGAGAAGAGGCTGAACAGCACGCTGATCGAGGAGTAGACGATGGTGCCGACCCGGACCCCGTTGCCGCCGGAGCGGAACTTGGCGGCGAGCACCATGCCGAAGGCGGCGAAGATCAGCGAGAAGATGCCGATGCCGATCAGGATGCCCTGGCCCATGTCGGCGAAGGCATCGACATCGGCGGACGAGGCGCCGGACTTCTCCAGCTCGCTGTCGAGCGCGAAGGACATGCCGATCACGGCGAGGCCGCCGAGGACGTTGAACGCGGCGCTGATCCACATCAGGACGCGCGCGGCCTTCACACCGCCCGGCATCTCCATGGCCACGCCCGGGTAGCCGCCCCCGCCGTACGGGGAGACCGGCGGAGCCGCCGGGTAGCCGTAGCCCTGCTGCGGCGGCACGCCCTGGGGGGACTGCTGCGGGTAGCCGTAGCCGGGCTGCTGTCCCTGTCCCTGGCCCTGCGGCTGGCCGTACGGGTTGTTCGGGTCACCGAAGCTCATCGCGGGTTTCCTCCGTGAATTTCTCTGTGCGGGGACGACGCGGCCCGCGCGGAGGACTTTTCACGGGATGTGAGCGGATTCCCCCCGGCACTTTCCGCGGTACTTCGCCGATCATCGTGGTCGCTTGGTCGACTTTTTGTCCAGTCGATACGCATCGGAGTTGTGCAAGTGCAACCCGTAGCTCCGTGTGATCGGCCGCCCGGCACGAGCGAATTGGAACAAGGCGGGGGTCATCCGGGAGGATGTCTCCATGAGCGCCCAGATTCTCGATGGCAAGGCCACCGCAGCCGCGATCAAGTCCGATCTGACCGTCCGTGTGGCGGCCCTCAAGGAGCGGGGCCTCACACCCGGACTCGGCACCGTCCTGGTCGGCGACGACCCGGCGAGCCACAAGTACGTGGCCGGCAAGCACCGCGACTGCGCGCAGGTCGGCATCGCCTCGATCCAGCGCACGCTGCCCGCCACGGCCACGCAGGAGGAGATCGAGGCGGTCGTACGGGAGCTCAACGAGGACCCGGCCTGCACGGGCTACATCGTGCAGCTCCCGCTCCCCAAGGGCATCGACGAGAACCGCATCCTGGAGCTGATGGACCCGGCCAAGGACGCCGACGGTCTGCACCCGACCAACCTCGGCCGGCTCGTCCTCAACGAGCCCGCCCCGCTGCCCTGCACGCCGAACGGCGTCATCACGCTGCTCCGCGCGCACGGCGTGGAGATCAACGGCGCGGAGGTCGTGGTCGTCGGCCGCGGTGTCACCATCGGCCGCCCGATGCCGCTCATCCTCACCCGCCGCTCCGAGAACGCGACCGTGACCCAGTGCCACACCGGCACCCGGGACCTGTCGGCGCACCTGCGGAACGCCGACATCATCGTCGCGGCGGCCGGTGTGCCGCACCTGATCAAGCCCGAGGACGTGAAGCCGGGCGCGGCCGTCCTCGACGTCGGCGTCTCCCGCAACGGCGAGGGCAAGATCGTCGGCGACGTGGACCCGGGCGTCTCCGAGGTGGCCGGGTGGATCTCCCCGAACCCCGGCGGCGTCGGCCCGATGACCCGCGCCCAGCTCCTCGTCAACGTCGTCGAGGCCGCCGAGCGCGCGGCCGCGGCGCTCTGACGTGACCCCCGGGACCCCCGGCACGGCCGGGACCCCGGACGGGGCGGCCGACGGCCCCAGGAAGAACGGGAGCGTCCGGGCGTCGGGCTCGCGCGCCTCGGGCTCCGGCGCCGCGACCGGAGGCGCTTCGGCCGGGAGTGCCCCGGCCGGGGGCACTTCGACCGGTGGTACGTCGGCCGGGGGCGCCCCGACCGGTGGCGCCACGCCCTGGAAGCGGCCCGCGCCCAGCCTCACCACCGGCACCGCGCGGCCCGAGGGCGGCGGTCGGGCGGCCTCCGGTGACGCCCCGGCGCCCGCCCGGCAGTGGCCGCTGCTCACCGTGCTCGGTCTTGCCGGGACCGGTCTGCTCGTGGTCGGGACGGACGTGCTCCCGCAGTCCTTCCGCATCGGCACGATGCTGGTCGGAGCGGCGCTCCTCCTGGGCGCCGTGCTGCGCCGGGTGCTGCCCTCGGTGGGCATGCTCGCCGTACGCTCCCGCTTCACGGACATGATCACGTACGGGGTCATGGGTGGCCTGATCGTGCTGCTCGCGCTCATGGTGCAGCCGGCGCCCTGGCTGAGGATCCCGTTCCTGGAGGACGTCCTCCATCTGACGGTCACATGACGGCCGCCTGACGTCCGGACGACCCGGCCGGCAGGTGGCGCGGCGCCCGCCCTCTCCCCCGTGGGAGGGCGGGCGCCGCTGCGATCAAGGGTCATGTACGTGCCAAGGTTGGTTCAAGGGCCGACAAGCCCCTGTGGCACGGAAGTGACCATTCCGGTACCTCGGCTGCGCATCCGGGGCGCGCATCGCCCCCGGACCTGCCATCCTTCGGTGGAGCAGGGGAGACGCGGGAGGCACGGAACAAGGGGGACCGTCATGCCTGGCTGGAAGGCGCTGCCGGAGGAGCTCGATCCGGAGGTCCGCGCGTTCACGGAACGCCTGCGCCGCCTCATCGACCGCAGCGGCCTCGGCGTCACGGCCGTGGCCGAGCGCACCGGGCACGAGCGGTCCGCGTGGAACACCTATCTGAACGCCCGCCAGTCCGTGCCCCGGAGCGCCGTCGTGGCCCTCGCCGAGGTGACCGGAAGCGACCCGGCGGCCCTCGCGGCCGACTGGGAGCGCGCGGAGCGCGCCCGGGCCCGCACCGCCGCGCCGGTCCGGCGCGGCGGCTACGGCGGCGGTCCCGGTGGTGACGACCGCACCATGCGGATCCGGCGCCTGGACGGGCCCCGTCCGGCGCCGCCCCCGGCCTCGGACACGCCGGCCTCAAGCGCGCCCACCTCAAGCA
>NZ_LIPQ01000191.1 GCF_001418135.1 Streptomyces aureus | reverse complement strand
GGTTTGGCCGCGGGCGTGGCGTCGGTGGAGGCGGCGGCGATCCGGGAGGTGGCGGGGGCCGGGGGTTCGGCGCAGCGGAGGGTGAGTGCCGCCATCACGAGGTAGGAGAGGGCGTCTCCGACGAGGAGGAGCTGGAAGGCGGTGGTGCTGCCGACGGCGAGGGCTGCCGCGGCGCCGAGGCCGCCGAGGGTCCAGCCGATGTTGGAGGTGGTGCGGTTGATGGCCTGGTAGCGGACGCGGTCGGGGCCGGCGACCCGGGCGGCGTAGAGCTTGGTGAGGACGTTGGTGGCGCGGTCGGGGAGGGCGCCGGCGGCCGAGAAGAGGACGAGCAGCAGGTAGTCGTCGGTGGTGAGGAGGGCGAGGAGGGCCGCGGCGCGGAGGAGTTGGGCGCAGATGATGACGCGGACGAGGGGGAAGCGGTCGGCGAGGCGGCCGCCGAGGGGGGCGCCTGCGATGCCGGCGGCGCCGGAGACGGCGATGAGGAGACCGACCTGGCCGAGGTCGAGGCCGGTGACGAACGTGAAGTAGAGGGCCATGGCCGTGGACCAGAGTCCGGTGCCGCACTTGTCGATGAAGCCGATGACGAGCATGCGGCGGCCGTCCCGGCCACCGGGGATGCGGTCCTTGAGGGCTGTTCGGGTGGAGTGGGTGGAGCGGCTCAATGGGTCCCCCTTGCGAACTGCTTTGTATTGATACATACTTGATTACGTGGCAGCACAATATTCGATCGAAGGCACGACGGCCAAGGGGATTGCCGCGTCCGTGGAGCGGGGCGTCGCCGAGGGCGGGCTCTCCCCCGGTGACTCCCTGCCTCCCGTGCGGCGGCTCGCGGACGAGCTGGGGGTGAGTCCGGGGACGGTCGCGACGGCCTACAAGGAGCTGCGGCAGCGCGGCCTGATCGTCACGCGGGGCCGGGGCGGGACGGTCGTCGCGGAGGTGCCGTCGGTGGCCTCCCGGCGTCCGCCGCGCGTACCGGAAGGCCTTGTGGACCTCGCCGGCGGCCACCCGGACCCGCTCTTCCTGCCCGTGCTGCGTCCACCGGCGACGGTCGTCCCGGGGTACGGGTCCCACCGTGCCGCGCCTCGCATGGCGGCGCTGGAGGAAGTGACCCGGCAGTGGTTCGAGCGCGACGGGGTGCCCGCTCGGCACGTGACGTTCGCGCACGGGGCGCTCGACTGCATCGCCCGGCTCCTCTCGACGGAGCTGCGGCCGGGTGACGCGGTGGCCGTGGAGGATCCGGGATTCCACCATCTCCTGGACCTGGTACCCGCGTTGGGAATGCGGTTGGTCCCGGTGACCGTGGACGGCGAGGGGCTCGTACCGGAGTCGCTGCGGGCGGCGCTGCGGGGCGGGGTGCGCGCGGTGGTGTGCAGCCCGAGGGGGCAGTGCCCGACCGGGGCGTGCTTCACCCGGTCGCGGCGGGACGAACTCGTTGCGGTACTACGGGACTTCCCCGAGGTGCTCGTCGTCGAGGACGACCACAACGCGGAAGTCGGCGGGGCGGCCGCGTACACCCTCGCCGCCGCCGGGCTCGACCGGTGGGCGCAGGTGCGGACCGTGTCGAAGCACCTCGGGATCGATCTGCGGTGGGCCGGGGTCGCGTGCGACGCGGCCACCCTCGCGCGGCACGACGGGCGGATGCTGATGACGTCGGGATGGGTCAGTCACGTCCTCCAGGAGACGGTGGCCGGCCTGTTCCGCGACAGCGCGGTGCGCGCGCTCGTGGCCGACGGCGAGGCGGCGTACAAGGAGCGGCGCACGGCCCTGATCGACGCGCTCGGGGCGCACCGGATCCGGGCGGTCGGCGCGAGCGGGCTGAACGTGTGGGTGCCCGTGCGGGACGAGTCCGCCGTCGTCAACGGGCTGCGGACCCGGGGCTGGTGGGTGGCCGCGGGGGCGCGGTTCCGGATCGCCGCCCCACCGGCCGTACGGATCACCACGTCGACGCTCGCCCCCGAGGACGCGCCGCGTCTGGCGGCGGACTTCGCGGAGGTCCTGGGGGACGCGCAGGCGACGTACGGCGGTTGACGCCGTCGGGGCCGCCGCAGAGGGGCGCCGCCGCAGGGGGCCGGCCCCGGAAGGGCGGTGGCGACAGCACGCGTGAGCGCTCCGGGGGTCCCTTCCCGGAGTGCTCGGACGCGTCTCGTCAGGTCGTCGCGTCCGGCAGGCGTTCGTCAGGGGTCCGGGGGGCGGCGACGCGCCCGCGTGCCGCCGGGCCCTCGTCGCGGTCGCGGTGGCGCTCAGCCGGGGTCCAGCACCGCGCGTCGCCGGCCCGGTGTTCCCGTGACCCGGGTCGTATCGGCGTTCTCCTGGGGCGGGGCCGGTACGCGGTGTGGCGCGGGTCACGGGAACCGGGACGAACCTTCGCCCAGTGCCTTGTGTGGAATCACCTATGAGAGATCGTTTCCGCGCCGGGGATCCCTCCGCGCTCGGTGAGGCGTACGACGAGCACGCGCGCGTGCTGTACCACTACGCCTTCCGGGTGTGCGGGGACCGGGCGGCGGCCGAGGATGTCGTCTCCGCCTCGTTCCTGGAGGCCTGGCGCTGTCGCGGGAAGGTGCACGCCGAGGGCGGCAGTCTGCGCCCCTGGCTGCTCGGCATCGCGACCAACATCATGCGCGGGTCGGCCCGCGAGGCACGGCGGCGGGACGCGGCGCTGGCGCGGCTGCCCGAGCGGGGCGTCCTGCCGGACTTCGCCGACGACGTCCTCGCCCGGATGACCGACGGGGAGCAGATACGGGCCGCCCGCGCGGCTCTCGGCAAGCTCCGGCGGCGCGAGCGGGAGGTCTTCACGCTCGTCGTGTGGGCCGGGCTCGACTACGCGGCCGCCGGGGAGGCGTTGGGGGTCCCCGTCGGGACGGTCCGGTCCCGGTTGTCGCGGGCCCGGGAACGACTCCGGAAGCTCGCCGACGCCGAACTGCGCTCGGCGCGCCGGGAGGAGCGGGCGGCGGCCGCCGCCGTTCGGTCGCCCGGCGGCGTGGTGGGGCCCGCTGCCGGGCCCGTGGCCGGCACCCGTCCCCGTACGGCCGGCGCGTCCGAGGCGACGCGCCCGGCCGCCGGCTCCGAGGCCGTGCGCCCGGGCGCCTCCCCCGATGCCGTGCGCCCCAGCGCCGCACCCGATGCCGTGAGCCGAACCGCCGCAGCCGATGCCGCGCGCCGAGCGGGTTCGGCGCCGTCCACCGTCCGTCCTGCCCTCGTGCCCCGATCGATCCCGGAGAACCAGGCATGAACGCCTTCGCCCCCCGTACGCCGCGTCACCGCAAGGCCGACGCGAACGCGGACGCCCTGCTGCGGGCCGAACTCGCCGAGCTGCTGCCCCCGCCGCCGGTGCCCGAGCTCGCGCCGGAGCGGGACCGCGAGCTGCGGCACACCGTCCTGCGGAGCGCCCTCGCCTCGGGTGACGGCTCCGTCGCCCACCCCCCTCGTGCGCGCCGGTCGCGCGGCGGGCTCCGGCTCGGCTGGATCGCCGCGCCGGTGGCCGCCTGCGCGGTCGTCGCCGGTGTCGCCGTGCTCGCGCCCCAGGAGGGACCCACCGGGTCTCCGGGCCGCGTCTCGGCCGGGCAGCCCGCATCCCCGGAGGCCGTGCGCTTCCTGTCCGGTGCCGCGCTGGCCGCCGCCGCCGCTCCCGCGCCGGATGCCCGGCCCGGCGGGTACGTCTACGTCAGGAGTCTCGTCGCCCACGCGGGGCGCGACGCGGCCGGCGGTCCGGCCGCGCTGCCGCCCGCGCACCAGCGCGAGGTGTGGCTCTCCGTCGACGGCAGCCGCCCGGGGCTGTTGCGCGAGCCCGGGGCCGCCGACACGGAACTCGGAGCCGAGGCCCCCGTCTACGAGCTGGACGGTCCCGGGGCCACGCCCCGGAAGACCACCCTCGCGGCGGCGGCGCCCTCCGTCACGAACCCGACCCACACATTCGTGGCGACACTCCCCACGGATCCGGACGCGCTGCTGCGCCTCGTCCAGGACCAGACGCGCGCGGGCGAGGGCGACGCCGATCAGCGGGCGTTCACCGCGATCGGAACCCTGCTCGCCGAGACCTGGGCCCCGCCGAAGGTCACCGCCGCGCTGTACGGGGCGGCGGCGCGGATCCCCGGAGTGACCCTCCTGCCGTCCGCGAAGGACGCGGCCGGTCGTGAGGGCGTCGCCGTGGCCCGTACCGCCCACGGCGAGCAGACACAGTGGATCTTCGACCGGGCGACATCGGCGTTCCTCGGTGAGCGCACCGTCCTCACCGAGACCACCTCGGCGGGCTCGGCCGGGACGGTACTCGGGCTCTCGGCGGTGCTCGCCAAGGCGTCCGCCCCGGCGCCCGGCGTGCTGCCGAAGGGCTGAACCGACAGGCGCGAGCCGAGCAGAACCGAAGGGATGCCCGGAAAAGGCCAGGGCCCGCCGATCCGACCGGATCGGCGGGCCCTGCCGTGTGCTCAGCGGCGGCGGTCGGCCGCCAGGGTCTCGTAGAAGTGCAGGAGACCGAGGTCGTCGACCGAGCCGACGTTGACGGCCTTGGCCAGAGGGGTGCCCTGGAGGAGGCGCTTCACCGGCACCTCGATGCGCTTGCCCGTGAGGGTGTGCGGGACGCCCGGGACCTCGATGATCTCGTCGGGGACGTGGCGCGGGGAGAGTTCGGTGCGGATCGTCCCCTTGATGCGGGCGATCAGCTCCTCGTCGAGGGTCGCGCCCTCGACGAGGTGGACGAAGAGCGGCATCCAGTAGCCGCCGTCCGGCTCCTCCAGGCCGATCACGAGGGATTCGCGGATCTCCGGGAGGCGTTCGACAGCCTCATAGATGTCGGCGCTCCCCATCCGGACGCCCTGGCGGTTCAGGGTGGAGTCGGAGCGGCCGTGGATGACGACCGAGCCGTGGTCGGTGATCGTGATCCAGTCTCCGTGGCGCCAGACGCCCGGGAACATCTCGAAGTAGCTGTCGCGGTAGCGGCTGCCGTCCGGGTCGTTCCAGAAGTGGATCGGCATGGACGGCATGGGGTTGGTGACGACGAGTTCGCCGACCTCGCCGATCACGGGCTTGCCGGAGGGGTCCCAGGCCTGGAGGTCGGTGCCGAGGCCGGCCGCCTGCAGTTCGCCGATGTGGACCGGGAGGGTGGGGACGGCGCCCGCGAAGCAGGAGCACACGTCGGTGCCGCCGCTGACGGAGGCGATCCAGAGGTTCTCGCGGACCTCGTCGTGGAGCCAGCGGAAGCCGTCGGGCGGCAGCGGGGAGCCGGTGGTGGCGACGCACTTCACCGCCGAGAGGTCGAAGTCGCGTCCGGGGTGCACGTCCGCCTTCGCGCAGGCCATCACGTACGCGGCGGAGGTGCCGTACAGGGTGGCGCGGGTGCGCTCGGCGACGCGCCACTGGGTGGCGGTGTCGGGGTAGCCGGGGCTGCCGTCGTACAGGACGACGGTCGTGCCGGTGAGCAGGCCGGAGACGAGGAAGTTCCACATCATCCAGCCGGTGGAGGTGTACCAGAAGAACACGTCCTCGGGGCCCAGGTCGCAGTGCAGGCCCAGCTGCTTGACGTGCTCGACGAGGATGCCGCCCTGGGACTGGACGATCGCCTTCGGCAGGCCGGTGGTGCCGGAGGAGTACAGGACCCACAGCGGGTGCGAGAACGGGACCTGCTCGTAGACCGGCTCGACGTCCGCGGCGACGAGGTCGGCCCAGTCGAGGGTGCCCTCGGGGGCCGGGGTGCCGAGCAGCGGGACGTGGACGACGGCACGGAGGGTCGGGAGCTCGGCGCGCAGTTCGGCGACGGTCTCGCGGCGGTCGTGTTCCTTTCCGCCGTAGCGGTAGCCGTCGACGGTGAAGAGGACCACGGGCTCGACCTGCTGGAAGCGGTCGAGGACGCTGCGGGCACCGAAGTCGGGTGCGCAGGAGGTCCACACGCCGCCGACCGCGGCGGTGGCGAGGAGGGCCACGACGGACTGCGGGACGTTGGGCAGGTAGCCACTGATCCTGTCGCCCGGCCGGACGCCGAGGGCGCGGAGTTCGGCGGCGAGGGAGCCGACCTGGCGGCGGAGCTCGGCCCAGGTGATCGGCGTCGGCTCATGTGTCTCGTCCACATGGAGCAGGGCCGTGTCATGGGGGCGCTCGCCGGCTGCGCGCAGGGCGTGCTCGGCGTAGTTGAGGGTGGCCCCGGGGAACCAGTCGGCGCCGGGCATCGAGCGGTCGCCGAGGACGCGCTCGTACGGGGTGGAGAAGCGGATGTCGAACCATTCGACGACCGCCTGCCAGAAGGCTTCGAGCTCGTCGACGGACCAGCGGTGGAGCGCCGGGTATCCGCCCGCGGCCGGGGCGCCGTGGTGTTCGGCGGCCCACGTCTGGAAGCGGGTCACGGCGGCCGTGGCGATGCGTTCCTCGTCCGGCTGCCAGAGCGGCTCGGTCTGCGCTGATGTCATTGGGGCGGCTCCCTGGCTGTACGCGGGGTCGGCGTGTGTCCCGCGCACGTGCTGGGGTGTGCGCGTGACGCGGCTGACAGGACGATGCCATGTGATCGTCTTTCGCACCAGGTCTGCCCGCCCATGGTCGGGTAGTTGAATATGTGCTCCCACCACGGGTGAACGCCAGTTGAACGGAGCCTGTTCCGCCCCCGGTGGGTGGCAGGCTGAGCTGCATGGACGGTCGTGAACTGGTGCGTTCGATGAAGGCGTTCGGCTCGGTACGGGGATTGCGGACGGTGCGGGCGGCGTGGCGGCAGCGTCGGACGGACGCGTGGGGGTTGCCGCCGAGGGGTGCGGAGCGGGCCCGGGTACCGGGGACGGCGACGGGTGCGGACGCCTCGCCCGGCGGGGGGACCATCCGGTTCGCGCGCTCCTCGTTGCGGATCCGTGTGTCGTCGGGCGGCACGGTGTTCTGGGGATGGGACGGGGCGGAGCCGCTTCCCTCGTACGCCCTGGCCGGTGAGGCGCCGGATCCGGATCCGCGGGCCTCCCTGGAGCCCGACACGGACGGCGGCTGGCGGATCGTGTCGGAGCGGGTGACGGTGGCGGTGTCCCGGCACGGGGCGGTGGAGATCCGGACGCCGGGCGGGGTGATGCTGCGCCGGGACCTGCCGCCGCGCTGGTGGGAGCCGGTGGCGCAGGCCGTTCCTCCGGATGGGAGGCCGGCCCCGGCTGCTCGGTCGGTGGCCGACGCGGCCTCGTCCGGCGGGTCGGCGCGGTGGGTGCAGCGCAGCGAGGTGCCGGCGGACGCCCGGTTCTTCGGTCTGGGCGGCCGGTCGGCGGGGCCTCGGCTGCGGGACGGCTCGTACCGCCTCTGGAACACCGACCCCAAGGGAAGGTTCGGCCCCGGGGACGACCCGCTCTACCTCACCATGCCCGTGCAGTTCGTCGTCTCGGACGCGGGGACGCACCTGGCGTTCCACGACAACTCCTGGGACGGCCGGGTCACCCTCGCCGAGGGTGAGGAGGGCGCGGGGTCGGGGCACGACCGGCCGGGGACCAGCGAGGTCCGGATGGGCGGAGGTCCGCTGCGCTGCTGGGTGGTGGTCGGCACCCCCGCGCGCGTGCTCCACGGCTGGGCGGCGCTCACCGGCGCTCCGGCGCTTCCGCCGGACTGGGCGCTCGGGCCGCAGCACGCGCGCTGGGGGTTCGGCAGCGAGCGCGAGGTGCGGCGGATCGTGGCCGGCTACCGGGAGCGGGGGCTGCCGCTGTCCGCCGTCCATCTGGACATCGACCACTACGACGGGCACCGCGTGTTCACCGTCGACCGGGAGCGTTTCCCCGATCTGCCGGGGCTCGCGAAGGAGCTGCGGGAGCAGGGCGTGCGGCTCGTGTCGATCGTGGACCCGGCGGTGAAGGTCGAACCGGGGAACGCGGTCTACGACAGCGGGCGGGCGGCGGGGGCCTTCGTGCGGGACGCGCGGGGCAACGAGGTCCACGGAGTGGTGTGGCCGGGCGAGTGCGCCTACCCGGACTTCACCGATCCGGCGGTACGGGAGTGGTGGGGCGAGCTGTACGAGGAGCGGCTCGGGCAGGGCTTCGCCGGGGTGTGGCACGACATGAACGAGCCGGTGTCCTTCGCGTCCTTCGGTGACATGACGCTGCCGCGCTCGGCACGGCACGACCTGGACGGCCGGGGCGGTGATCACCGCGAGGCGCACAACGTGTACGGCCTCACGATGGCGCGGGCCGGGTACGAGGGGCTGTGCCGGCTGCGGCCCGACGAGCGGCCCTTCCTCTTCTCGCGTTCCGGCTGGGCGGGGATGCAGCGTTACGGGGGCACCTGGTCGGGCGATGTGTCGACCGGGTGGCCGGGGCTGCGGGCCTCGCTCGCCCTGGTCCTGGGGCTCGGACTGTGCGGGGTGCCGTACTCGGGTCCCGACGTGGGCGGTTTCGACGGCAGTCCGACACCGGAGCTGTTCCTGCGCTGGTATCAGCTGGGGGCGTGGCTGCCACTGTTCCGCACGCACGCGGCGATCGACGCGGGGCGGCGCGAACCGTGGGAGTTCGGCCCGGAGGTCCTGGAGCACGCGCGCGCGGCACTGGCCGAACGGGAGCGGCTGCGGCCGTACTTCACGACCCTGGCCCGGCTCGCCCGGATGACGGGCGCGCCGTACGTACGCCCGCTGTGGTGGGGGGCGCCCGAGGACCGGGTGCTGCGCGACTGCGAGGACGCGTTCCTGCTCGGCGACGCGCTGCTCGTGGCGCCGGTGCTGACCAGGGGCGCCGACCGGCGGGCGGTGCGGCTGCCGCGCGGCCGCTGGTACGACACGGCGACGGAGCAGGCGTACGAGGGTCCCGGGCAGGTACTGCTGGACGCGCCGCTCTCCCGGGTGCCGGTCCTGGCGCGGGCGGGGGCGGTGCTCGCGGTGCGGGGTGACGACGGCGAACCGGCCCTGGAGGTGTGGGCGCCCGCTGCCGGGCGGACGGGCGGCGGGCTCGTGGTACGGGACGCGGGGGACGGCTGGGAGACGGCCGAGATCGAGCGGTACCAGTCGCGGCTCGTGGACGGCCGGGTGGTCGTGGAGCGGGTGACGGAGGACGGGGTGGAGGAGGCGGGGCTGCCGGTGCGGGTGCGGGGGTTGTGATCCGCTGCGGAGTCCGGCGCCGCGGAGGCCGAGGTCTGCTCGGAGAAGGGCTTCCGAGGGCGTGAGCCTTGGCGGAAGCAGAGCCTCCGAAGGGCCGTGACCGCTCCCTACGGAGATCCCGCCGACCCTCTCACCGTCGTTCCGCCACTCAGCCGTAGTCCCCGGCGAACCACTTCCGTACCGCCTCCGTGTGGAGCGGGAAGGCGAGTTCCCCGGGTGCGTGGAGCACGTGGTGGCCGCTCGTCTCGTCCGTGGGGGCCGACGGCGGGAGCGCCGACGCCGGGCGGGAGGGGAGGAGCCCGAAGAGGAGGAGGTGGCCGGCCGGGGAGCTCAGCGCGTCGGCGAGGCGCACCTCCTCGGCGGAGGCCACGATCCCGGTCTCCTCGCACAGTTCGCGGGCCACGGCGGCGCGCCAGTCCTCGCCGTGGTCGATGAAGCCGCCGGGCAGGGCGACCTCGCCTCGCGCGGGTTCGATGGTGCGGGTGATGACGACGAGGCCCGTGTCCGTTCCGTCCGTGACGGGAAGGAGGGCGACGGCGACGGGCAGCGGGTTGCGGTAGGCGGTGTGGCCGCAGGCCGGGCAGACGCGGGGCCAGCCGGCGTCGGCGGGGTGGGCGGCGCCGCAGAACGTGCAGTGGGAGTCCTTCACGGGCCGACCGTATGCGATCACCCTTTCCCGGCGCTGCCGGAACTGATAGACGGTGCGCATGACAGGACTTGCCTCCGCCTTCCGTACCCTCGCCGTCGCGGCCGCGGCCGGACTGCTCGCCGTCACGGGCACCGTCGCCGCCCCCGCTCCCCCGGCGTCCGCCGCGCCTGAGCCGAAGGCCCCACGGGAGTTCGTGGCCCTCGCCTCGGTGGACCGCACGATCATTCAGGAGATGCGCTACACGACGGAGCACAACTTCGTGGGCGAGCCGGTGGACGGCTACCGGCAGCCGCTGTGCATCCTGACCCGGCCGGCCGCCGAGGCCCTGCACCGTGCGCAGGTCCGTCTCCTCGCCCGCGGCTACACGCTCAAGGTGTACGACTGCTACCGGCCGCAGCGGGCCGTCGACCACTTCGTGCGCTGGGCGAAGGACCTGGCGGACGAGCGGATGAAGGGGGAGTTCTATCCGCTCGTCGACAAGTCGAGGCTGTTCGCGGACGGTTACATCGCGGAGAAGTCCGGGCACAGCCGGGGCTCGACGGTGGATCTGACGATCGTCCGGCTGCCGGCCGTGCCCACGCGCGCGTACGTGCCGGGCGAGAGGCTGACGGAGTGCTACGCGCCGCGCGCGGAGCGGTTCCCGGACAACTCCGTGGACATGGGGACCGGGTACGACTGCTTCGACACGCTCTCGCACACCGACGATCCCCGGATCCAGGGCGCACAGCGAACCCATCGGCAGCTGCTCAAGAGCACGCTCGTCGAGCAGGGCTTCGTGAACCTGCCGGAGGAGTGGTGGCACTTCACCTTCAAGCCGGAGCCGTTCCCGAGCACGTTCTTCGACTTCCCCGTGGCACGGAGGTCGGTGGCCGGCCACTGAACCTTCCGCCCGCGGGGCTCCCGTGCCACACTTCTGACGGTTCGTCAGATCGGGATGGGCGACGGATGGGCACGGGAGGCCTCGATGGCACGGACACGCACACCGGTGGTGGCCGGTTGGTTCACCGACGACACCGTGCCGGAGACGGAGTTCCGGCTGCTCGGAACCCGTTGCACGACCTGTACCTCGGTCTTCTTCCCGCGCGCGGACGACGGATGCCGCAATCCGGTCTGCCCCGGGGGCGGGGAGCTCGCCGAGTTCCCGCTCTCCCCACGCGGCCGGGTCTGGTCGTACACCGACGGGCGCTATCGTCCGCCCGCCCCGTACGTCTCCGACCCGGACGCGCCCTGGGAGCCGTACACCCTCGTCGCCGTCGAGCTGGCGGCCGAGGCGATGGTGGTCCTCGGGCAGGCCGCACCGGGGGTGACGACGGCCGATCTGGCGATCGGGACGGAGGTCGAGGTGGTGCCCGGGGTCCTCGACGAGGACGACGAGCACATCTGGACCACCTGGAACTGGCGGCCCGTCGTCCGGGAAGAGCGGTCGTGAACGACATCGCCGTCATCGGGGCGGGAATGCACCCCTGGGGCAAGTGGGGCCGCAGCTTCATCAGTTACGGGACGGCCGCCGCGCGCGCCGCCATCGCCGACGCCGGCCTGGACTGGTCCGACGTCGGCTCCGTCGTCGGCGCGAACACCATGCGGTGCGGATACCCGGGGTACGTGGCCGGGGCGACGTTCGCACAGGCCCTCGGGTGGCAGGGGGCCCGCGTCACCAGCGTGTACGCGGCCTGCGCGTCGGGCGCCCAGGCGATCGGGACCGCCCGGGCCCAGATCCTCTCCGGACTGGCGGACGTGGTCCTGGTCGTCGGCGCTGACGCGACGCCCAAGGGCTTCCTCGCCCCGGCCGGCGGCGAGCGTCCCGACGACCCGGACTGGCTGCGGTTCCGGGTGCTCGGGGCCACCAACCCCGCGTACTTCGCGCTCTACGCCCGCCGCAGGATGGCCCTGTACGGGGACACCCCCGACGACTTCGCCCAGGTGAAGGTGAAGAACGCGGCGGCCGGCGCGCTCAACCCACTCGCCCGCTACCGCGCACGCGTGAGCGCCGAACAGGTCGCCTCCTCCGCCGTCGTCGCCGATCCGCTGCGGCTCCTCGACATCTGCGCCACCTCGGACGGGGGCGCCGCGCTCGTGCTGTCCAGCATGGAGTTCGCGCGCGGCCACGGGCACCCCGACCCGGTGCGGGTCCGGGCCGTGTCGACGGTGTCCCCCACGTACCCCAAGGCGGTCCTCGACCTCCCGGACATCGCGACCGACTCGGCGGTGGCCGTCGCGCCCGCCCCCCACTCCTTCCGCGCCTCCATCGCGCGCGCCGCCTACGAGGAGGCGGGGATCGGGCCCGAGGACCTGTCTCTCGCGGAGGTCTACGACCTGTCCACCGCTCTGGAGCTGGAGTGGTACGAGGACATCGGGCTGTGCGCGGCCGGCGAGGGCGCCAAGCTGCTGCGGGACGGGGCGACCGCGCTCGGCGGACGCCTGCCCGTCAACACCAGCGGCGGACTCGCCTCGTTCGGGGAGGCCGTGCCCGCGCAGGCGATCGCCCAGGTCTGCGAGCTGACCTGGCAGCTGCGGGGCACGGCGGGCGACCGGCAGGTGCCGGGGGCGCGGGTCGGCATCACCGCGAACCAGGGGCTGTTCGGGCACGGGTCGGCGGTGGTGGCGGTGCGCTGAGGATTCGCGGGGCGAGGGGCCTCGGGTGGAGGGCCCTCCGGGTGGAGGAAGGCCGGGTGAAGGGACCTTGCGGGGAGGGAACCTCGGGTGGTGGGACCTCGGCGGGTGGGACCTCGGCGGTGGGCCGAGGTCCCCGGGCCGCGGTGGGCGTTCCGGTGTGCGGCGCGGCCTCTCGGCCGGCGGCGGAGGTCACCTCAGGGGGCTTACCTCGGAGGTCACCTCAGGGGGTCACCTCAGGGGGCCACCTCGGGGGTCACCTCAGGGGGCCACCGTCGCGTGGCTCCGGTCCGCGAGGACGAGCGCGTGCTCGACGACGGCGACGAGGACGTTCTTCACGGACTCGCGGTCCCGGGCGTCGCACATCAGGAGCTCGACCTCCGGGTCCAGGTCCAGCGCCCCGCGCACGCTCTCCGCGGGGAACCGCCGTGCGCCCTCGAAGCAGTTGACGGCCACCGTGAACGGAATGCCGCGCCGCTCGAAGTAGTCGATGGCCGCGAAGCTGTCCTCCAGACGGCGGGTGTCCGCCAGGACCACCGCGCCGAGCGCTCCCTGTGCCAGCTCGTCCCAGAGGAACCAGAAGCGGTCCTGGCCGGGGGTGCCGAACAAGTACAGGACGAGGTCCTCGCGCAGGGTGATCCGGCCGAAGTCCATGGCGACCGTGGTGGTCGTCTTGGTCTCGACGCCGTGCAGGTCGTCGACGGGCCGCCCCGCCTCGCTGAGGATCTCCTCGGTCCGCAGGGGCCGGATCTCGCTGACCGCGCTCACCAGCGTCGTCTTGCCGACCCCGAACCCGCCCGCGACGAGGATCTTCAGGGTCACCGGCTCGACGTACGGCTTCTTGCGGCTAGAGCGCCCGAAGGCCATTGATCACCTCGCGGAGAATGCTCACGTCCGGCAGCTCGGCCGGCGGAACGGGGCGGGTCACATGGACGAGTTCGTCCTCGACGAGGTCGCCGACGAGCACCCTGACCACCCCGACGGGGAGGTCGAGTCCTGCGGCGAGCTCGGCGATCGACTGGGGCTGCTCGGAGCAGCGCTCGACGATCTCCACGTGCTCGGGGGAGAGCGTCTGGTCACGGCCGGGGTCGTCGGCGGCGGGTTCGGGCACGACCACCGCGATCAGGTCGAGCCGGTGGCGGGTGGCGGCGCTCGTCCGGCCGCGGGTCATCGCGTACGGACGGACCACCGGCCCGGCCTCGTCGTCGAACCAGTGGTGGTGGGCCGGGGTGGGGCTCTGGTCCGACTCCGTGTGCCGGTTCGCCCGGTTCAGCTGGTTCCGCTCGGCTGCGTCACTCATGCCGTCCCCACTCACCCTCCCGCGGGCAGACCGGTCCGGGGCGCCGTCGCGAGGTGGGCCCCGACCCGCTTCACCATCAGCGTCATCTCGTAGGCGACCTGGCCGACGTCGGAGTCCGCGTCGGCGAGCACGGCCAGACAGCTGCCGTCACCGGCGGCCGTGACGAAGAGGAAGGCGTCCTCCAGCTCGACGACCGTCTGGCGGACCTTGCCCGCCTCGAAGTGACGGCCGACGCCCTTGGCGAGGCTGTGGAAGCCGGAGGCCACGGCGGCCAGGTGCTCACCGTCCTCCCGGGTCAGGTCCTGGGACGCGCCGGTGGGGAGGCCGTCGCTGGAGAGCACCAGGGCCTTCCGGATGGACGCGACGCGCTGCACGAGCTCGTCGAGGAGCCAGTTCAGCTCGCCGTTGCCGTTTCCGTGGCCGGAGGTGGTGCTGGATGCTGCGGCGTTCGGTGCGGTCATCGACCGTCCCCCTCGGGTGTCGTTCCAGGTGCTGTCGGGTCGTCAGGGTCGGCGTTGTGCTGTCGTCCGCGCTGCCAGCCGCGCTGCATGGCGGCCATGCGCGCGCGAACCTCCTCGGCGTCGCGCTCGAAGGAGTCGGTGTCCGCGGGCGTGTCGCCGGCGTTCGTACGGGCGTCGGCGCGTCCGGCCGTACCACGCTCGGCCGTGCCCTCGGTCGCGCGCAGCTGGGGCGCGAGGCTGGCCTGCCGGACGCGGCGGGGCAGCCCGCCGAAGGGCTCGGGGCTCGCCGGCGGCGGCACGGGGCCCTCCGGTGGTACGGGGACGAGGGTGGGGCCGGTTCCTCGCGGGGCGATGGGCAGACCGTGCTGCCGGCCGGTGCCGCGCGGGGGTACGGGCTGGGCGCCGGGCCGACCGGTTCCGCTCGGAGGCGCCGGCCGCTCGTCCTGCCCGGTGCCGTAGCCATGGTGGTCCGTGCCCCCTGGGCCGTCCGTCACCCGGCCGGGGCCTTCGGTCACCCGACCGGGGGCGGGGTGCGCCCGGCCGTTGAGCGGCTGCTCCACGCCGGGGAGCGCATGGGCCCGGTCGGGCCCTTCGGCGTCCCGGCCCCTGTCCGGCCCGTCGACGCCACGGGCGCCCGGTCCGTCCACGCCACGGCCGCGGTTCTGCTCGTCGAGGCGGCGGCCGTGGTCCACGACGAGGGTCGGGGTGCGGCGGCGCGGCAGCGGTACGGGGCCGAGGACGCCCGCGTCGGCGGGCTTCTCGTCCTCGCCGTGGCCGTTCGTCCGGTCCGCGGCCTGCTGGTGCTGTTCGCCCGCCGGCGCGAGTCCGGCGCGGCGCCTGCCGCGGGGCCGGAAGAGGCCGCCGCGTTCGCTCTCGGTGTCGAGGAGGTCCGCCGCGCCGTCGAGGAGTACGTCGAACTCCTCGCTGCCGAGCGGCCCCTCGAGCTCGACGGGTCCGTCGAGCGGGCCGGGTGCCTCGGTCACGTCCGGGACCCTGGCGAGCGCCGGACGGCGGCTGGGCAGGACGCCGTCGTCGGCGGTCCCGCCGTCGGCCGGGCCGGTGCGTTCCAGCGTCTTGCGGTCCAGGCGGAAGCCGGCGCCCTGGGTCTCGGGCGCGTCGGTGAGGAGTGCGGCCGGGATGAAGACGACCGCGGTGGTTCCGCCGTACGGGGAGGTCTGGAGCGAGACACGGACGTTCTGGCGCTGGGCGAGCCGGCTGACCACGAAGAGGCCGAGCCGGTCGGTGTCCGAGAGCTCGAACTCGGGGGTCTCGGCGAGCCGGAGGTTGGCGTCGAGCAGGGCGTCGGGGTTCATGCCGAGGCCGCGGTCGTGGATCTCCAGGGTGAAACCGTTGGCGACCCGCTCGCCGAGCACCTGGACGGCGGTGTGCGGGGGCGAGAACACCGTGGCGTTCTCGAGGAGTTCGGCGATGAGGTGGGTGAGGTCCGCGACGGCGGGGCCGCCCACGCCGAGGCGCGGGAGCCTGCGGACCTCGATGCGCTCGTAGTCCTCGACCTCGGCGACGGCGGCGCGGACCACGTCCATGAGCTGGACGGGCTTGCGCCACTGCCGGGAGGGTGCGGCGCCGGAGAGGATGACGAGGCCTTCGGCATGCCGTCGCATGCGGGTGGTGAGGTGGTCGAGCCGGAAGAGGTCGGCGAGCTCGTCGGTGTCCTCGGTGCGCCGCTCCATGGTGTCGAGGAGGGTGAGCTGGCGGTGGAGGAGGACCTGGTTGCGCCGCGCGAGGTTGACGAACACCTCGGAGACGCCGCGCCGCAGCTCGGACTGTTTCACGGCGGCTTCGACGGCGGCGCGCTGGAGGGTGTTGAGGGCCTGGCCGACCTGGCCGACCTCGTCCTGTCCGTATCCCAGGTGGGGGACCTCGGTGCCGACGTCGACCTGTTCGCCCGCGGCGAGCCGTCGCATCACGCTGGGCAGGCGGACGCCGGAGACCTCCTGGGCCTCCTTCTGGAGGCGGCGCAGGTCGCGGACGAGGTCGCGGCCGATGCGGACGGAGATGACGATCGAGGCGAGCAGGGCGAGGAAGCCGAGGACTCCGGCGACGCCTGCCTTGAGGAGGACGCTGTACGCGGCGGGCTGGACGCGGTCCTGGTAACGGTCGCCGGCCGCGGTGTTCTCCCTGGCCAGGTCGTCGAGGACAGGGCTGGCGTTGTCCTGCCAGTAGGCGGGGGTGACGGCGCGCGGGCTGTCGGTGGGCCCCTGTTCGATGATCGCGTTCTCGGCGGTGCGCAGCGGCTGGGTGGCGGGGCTGCGCCAGTACTTCTCGAAGCGGTCGCGCTCGGCGGTGGGCAGGAGTTCGAGGTTGACCTCGTAGAACTGCTCGCGGTTGGCGACCAGGTCGGATATCTCGCGGATCTCCTTGGCGGTGACCCGGTCCGCGACGAGCACGGAGAGGACGAGAGCGTCCTCGCGGGAGAGCAGCTCACGCGCGCGGGTGATGCCGACGAGAGCGCGGCCCTGCTTGTCCATCTCCACGTTCTCGAGGGCGTGGAGGGTGACGAGGAAGCTGTAGCAGGGGTCGACGAGCCGGTTGTAGAACTCGAGGGCCTGCATCCGGCCGATGTCACGTTTCTCCACCGAGCGGCGCAGCGAGGCGATGCCTTCGAGTGCTTCGAGGAGGGAGGAGAGCCGCTGGGCGGTGACGGGCCGCATCTCCTCGCGTACGCCGGGGTCGGCGGCGTTGGCGCGGATGCGGGCGATCTGGCGGTCGGTGGCCCGGCGGGTCTCGTTGAGGGAACCGAGGGCGTTGGAGCCCCGGGGGTCGGCGAGGTAGATGAGGGACTGGCGCCGTTCGAGCTGGATGACGCGGGCGGTGTCCTCAAGGGGGTAGCCGACCTTGTCGACGATGTAGCCGACGTCGAGGAGCTGGTCGGCCTCGCGTCCGGTGAGGGCCGTGGCGAAACCCCACAGGCACGTCAGGGAGATGAGCGGTACGAGCAGCAACGCCACGATCTTCCGGCGGATGGACTTCCCGCGAAAGCGCATGGCCTCCCCCAGCTCGACCTCCGTGGCCCCGGAGGTCCTTCACGTTCGTGACGTCCGGTGTCAACACGCGGAGTCAACCTTGAGATTCAACAAACGGCGGCGTGAGCCTACTACTGCATCACGGCCATCCCGAAGGCGTGTCCGGGCTGTTTTCAGCCTGTCGAGTGAGTCCTGATCATGAGATGTCCTGGTATTCGGGGAGTTGGGATTGGCCAATGTGGCGTAGGACACCTGACGATGCGCCATTTCTCCGGCCTGCGGAGATGGCTGGAATTATTCGTTCCGGTCCCATCCCGCTCACGTTCATCCCAGGTCGGACGAAACCTTTTCCCTCACTCGTGCGTCAATAAGTACGGGGCGGGTTCTGTCCGTGTATAGGAGCTCAAGACGGGCAGGCGTTCCTCAAGACGGTCAGTGGTGGGGAGTGACGGGACAATGGAACACGAGGCGCGGTCGGCGCGGCAGTTGTGGGTGGAGGACGAGCGGGCGCGACGGCGGATGCCGGACCCGGTGCGCGCCGCCGCCGTGCGGGCCGTGATGATCACATCGGTCACGCTCGTCCAGGGGGTCGTGGCGTTCTTCAGCACCGTGACGGGCTCATGGCTGGCGTTCCCGGTGACCGTCAGCGCGGTGGTCTTCACCGTCGTGGCGACCTGGAGTGTGCTCGACGTCTGGATCACCCGTCAGGTGTGGCGCCAGCGCAACGGTGTGGTGTCGGAGCCGAGCAGCACGGCGCGTCCGCCGCTCCGTGCGAAGCGCGGAGAGGACCGGGCGGAGGCGGCGTCGCTGCCCGAGGCGGCCTGAACCGGCGGAACGAAGGTGAGCGGCCCGGCCCCCGTCGAGGGGGCCGGGCCGCTCACTCGTGCGCTGGACCCTGTCGTCGAACCCCCGTCCGGCCCGCGACGACAGGGCCTAGAGGGCCGACGGCCGACTCGGTTCGTCCGCCGTGTGACGGCGGAACATCCGCGTCGCCGTGATCTCGCCGTGGATCGTCTCGCCCTCCGCCGCGGTCTGCGGCAGACCCGGCCGCAGGTGTTCCTCCACGCTGATGTACTTGAGGCCGGCCCGCAGGTCGGCGTCGTTGCGCAGCCGGATCACCAGGGGGAACTCGGCGAGCGCGGTCGTGTCGAACAGGCCCGTCGTGTACAGGAGCTGCACGCCCAGCGCGTCCGACACGGCCCGCTGGAGCTCCAGCAGGTACGTGGCGTTGGCGCGGCCGATCGGGTTGTCCAGGAACAGGGTGCCCGCGTGCCGGTGCTTGTCGCGGCCCCGGTCGTTGGAACGGAGCGCCGCCATCGTGCAGTACAGGGCGATGGCCGCGGTGAGCAGCTGACCGCCGGAGAACACGTCGCCCATCTGCCCGACGGGCACCCGCTCGGCACGCAGCACCGCGTCCGGCTTGAGGATCTCGACGGAGACGCCCTTGGGTTCGAGCGCCGCCTGGACTCCGCGGAGCAGCAGGGACATGCCGTCGCGGCGCAGGTCGGAGTTCTTCCTGACGGCGGCGCGGGTCGCCTCGTCGACGACCTCGCCGAGCCGCTCCGCGAGCGTGGCCTGGTCGGGCTCCTCGAAGCGGATCCGCAGGAACTCCTGGCCCGACCACTCGCCGAGGCCCTCGGGGAGGCGGGAGAGCCGCTGCGCCGAGCGGAGCGTCGCGAGCGAGGACTCCACAAGGCCGCGCAGCCGGTCGACGATCGAGTCGCGGTTGCGCTCCAGCTGCTCCAGCTCGTCGGTGAGGACCCGCAGCCGGGGCGCGAAGGCCTCGGCCCACTTGGCGGCGTGCTCGGGCAGCGCCGACGCGGGCAGTTCGCGGATCTGCTGGCGGGCGGGGGTGCGGACCTGCTCGTAGCGGGTGGAGTTGGCGTGCCGTACGAGGATGTCGCTCGCCTCACGGACGGCGGCGTCGGCCGCCGACAGCTCGGCCGTGCAGGAGCGCAGCGAGCGGCGGGCCTCCGAGGCGGTCGTACGGGCCTCCTCCAGGCTGCCGGGGTACGGCTCGGTCTCCTCCCGCTCCTCGTCGGTGTGGTCGCGGAGCAGGTCCCGCAGCAGGGCGGCGGTCTCGTCGAAGCCGCCCGCCGCGTCCTCGGCGGCCCGGTGGTCCCGGAGCAGACCAGTGTGGGCGGCGCGGGCCGCCTCCAGGGCGTCGGTGCGGGAGGCGAGTTCGGCGGTGGCGGTCCGGAGCAGGGCCTGGGCCCGCTCGGCGTCGGCGGGGACGAGGTCCTCGGGCAGCTCGGTGTGCTCCTCGCCGTCCTCGGGGGCGAGGCGCTCGGCCTCGCCGCGCAGCCGGCCGAGCTTTTCGCTGGCCTCCGACGCGCGGGTCTCCAGCATCTGCACGAGGGACTCGGCGCGGGCGGCGGCGGCCTGGCGGGACGGGCCGTCGGCGCCGTCCGTGGACTCCAGGAGCTGCTCGGCGCGGGTGCGGACCTTGTTGGTGAGGCGGTCGAGCTCGGCGAGGGCGGCGGACTCGTCGCCCTCGGCGCGGGCCTGTTCGGCACGCAGGTCGGCGCCGACGCCGACCTTCTCGTACAGCTGGGACGCGGCCCGGTAGGCCTCGCGCAGGGTGGGCAGCGCGGCGCGGGGCGCGGGCGCGTCGCCCTCGGGGAGGGTGTCGGGTGCGCCGGCGATCTCGGCGCGCTCGGCGCGCAGGGCGCGGGCGGTGCGGTGGGCGTCGTCGGCGGAGCGCTGGGTCGCGCGGCGGTCCTCGTCGGCGGCACGCGCGCGTTCCAGGCAGGTCTGGGCGCGGGCCTCGGCCTCGGCGGCGTCGTCGGCGAGTTCACGGAGCTTGGCCTGCCAGGCGGACCGCTCGCGCAGCCGGAAGGCGAGGCCCGCGAGGGCGTCGGCGACCCGGCGGGCGCGCTGGGCCGCCTCCTGGCGCTCGTCCCGTGCCTGGGCGGTTTCGGCGGCGGCCTCGTCGGCCTCCGCGCGCGCGGTGCGGGCCTCGTCGAGGGTGGCGATCGCGGCCTCCGCGGTCTCCCGGGCGGTCGTGGCGACGGCCGAGAGTTCGGCGAGCATCCCGGGCGGGCAGTCGGCGCGCCAGGCGCCGATCCGGGCCGCGAGGGAGCGGTCGCCTGCGAGTCGGGCGGCGAGGGTGCGGATCTCCTCGTCGCGGGCCGCGGCGCGGGCCCGCAGGGCGTGCCGTTCCTCGTCTGCCGCGTGCTCGTCGTGCATGGCCGGGTTCGGCGGGACGAGGAACACGCTGGGGACGCCGCTGTCGTCCGTGGTGTCCTGCGCCGGTACGGGGGCGAGCAGGGCGGCGGCCGTGCCGACGGCCACCGCGGAGCGCGGCAGCAGGGCCGCGGTGCCGAGGACCTCGCGGGCGCGGCCGTACGAGACGGGGTCGGTGATCACGACTCCGTCGACCAGCTCGGGGCGGGCGGCGAGGACGCGCGCGTGGTCGGCGGGGTCGACGGCCTGGGCGAGGTAGCGCCAGCCGGGGAGGGCGGGGATGCCGTGCTCGCCGAGGTACTCGACGGTGGCGAGGACGTCGGGGCCCGGCGGCAGCAGTCCGCCGTCGCCGAGGGCGCCGAGGATGCGGGAGTCGTCGGCCGCGGCGGTGCGCAGCTCGAAGAGCTGCCGCTCGGCGGAGGTGACGGCCTGGTCGAGCATGCCGCGCAGTTCGTCGGCGTAGCGGTCGAACTCGGTGACGGTGAGGGGGCCCTGGGGC
>NZ_LIPQ01000190.1 GCF_001418135.1 Streptomyces aureus | reverse complement strand
AACGCCGGTGGGCCGGGACGCCAACGCGTCCCGGCCCACCGGCGTTCACGGAGGAGGAGGCCCTCATACCGCCCAGGGCAGCGTCCGCGTGCCCTCCGTGCCCGGAACCGTCGCGTACCCGTCCGCCCGCATCGCGACATGTGCCTCCGCCGCCTCGGGTGCGTGGACCCGGCGCACCAGGTTCGGCGGCAGGATCACGGTCCGGCCGGCCGCGACCTTCTCGGTGCGGCCCCCGCAGGTGATCTCCAGGGTGCCGCTGGTGACCGTCCACACCTGTTCGCGGCTGATGGTGTGCTCGGGCCCGGTCGCTCCCGCGGCCATCTCCACCGTCCAGGTGCTGAGTTCGGTGCTGCCCCGGCTCGGCGCGGCGAGGCCGGTCATCGTGGCGTTGGGGGAGACGGTGACGGACTCGGGCGACGGGGTGATCACGTGCACGGCGGGTGCCTCCTCTTCGGCGGCGCTGGGATCGGCGGAGGGCGTGACCCATTCGACCAGCTGGATCACGACGCCGTTGGGGTCGGTCAGCTGGAACAGCCGCTCGCCCCAGGGCTCTTCGCGCAGTGGCATCGTGATGGGCGCGCCCTCGGCCCGCAGTCGGGCCTCTTCCGCCGCGAGGTCGGTGACGGTGAACGCCAGGATCAGGCCCGCTGCCCGCTGGTCCCGCTGCTCGGGCGGCAGGACGTCGGTGCCCCGGTGCAGCAGCACGATGTCGACGGCGGCGTCCTCACGGGTCAGTGAGGCGAAGCCGTCGGCCGCCATGGCCACCTGGTAGCCGAGGTGGGTGGTGAGGAACTCCCGGGAGGCGTCCACGTCGGCGACGGTGAGGGAGAGGGTGGAGGTAGAGACGTTCACGGCGGCTCCTCGGGAAGCGGGTCGGGTGGGCAGGTGAGCGGTTCGGCAGGTGTGCCGGCGTGCAGAGGTGCGGGCGTTCAGTCGTGCAGGCGGGCAGCCAGGCAGTCCGGTGCCGGTCTCAGTACGTGCGGCGCGGCGCCTGGAACCGGGTACGGGTCCCGTTGCGGTTCGTGCGCGGCAGCTCGCGGAGTGGGGGGCGCCGGGTGGCGGGCGCCGGCCCGGCGTCCTGGGCGGCGCCGCGCCTGGCGGTGCCGATGAACGCGGTGCTGGAGGCAGTGCTGAACGCGGCGGGGTCCTGCTTCGGCATACGCGGCCTCTTCCTTTGGGCTCTACGGTTCTACGGTTCTACGGGGCGATTTTTGCAACGGACGTAACTTTACGCACGGCCACGCGAATGCGTCAAGGATATTTTTACGTCGGGTGTAAGGTTCGCTCATGGGTACCGAGAGCATGGGACTCCGCGAGTCCAAGAAGCAGGAGACCAGGCAGCTGATCTCCGACCACGCCACCCGCCTCTTCATGGAGCAGGGCTTCGAGCAGACGACCATCGCCGAGATCGCCACGGCGGCCCGCGTCGCCAAGAAGACGGTCACCAACTACTTCCCGCGGAAGGAGGACCTGGCCCTCGACCACCACGAGGCGTTCACCGCGGCCCTGGCCCACGCGGTCGCCGGCCGGGCCGAGGGCGAGTCGCCGCTCGCCGCGCTGCGCCGCGAGTTCGCCGCCGCGGTGGAGACGTGCGACCCCGTCGCCGGCTTCGCCGGCCCGGAGTTCGCCCGCATGATCGCCGAGAGCCCCACCCTGAGCGCCCGCCTGCGCGAACTTCACGACCTGCGTGAGGAGGCCCTCGCCGTGGCCCTGGCGGCCGAATCCCCCGCCCAGGACCCGGCCGTCGCCCCCCGGGCCGCCGCGGCACTCCTGGGCGCCGCCCACCGCCTGCTGTTCCAGCGCATCCAGGAGCTCACCCTCGCCGGGGAGCCCAACGCCCGGATCGCGGCCGTCGTGGCCCCGGAGGCGACGTACGTTTTCGATCTCCTCGAAGCCGGCCTCTCCGCCGGGGAGGGCTGACCGCCCCGGACAACGTCGAAGGCCCCGCTGCAAGCAGCGGGGCCTTCGACATCGTGCCCGGTGAGGCACTGGCGGAGGATACGAGATTCGAACTCGTGAGGGGTTGCCCCCAACACGCTTTCCAAGTCTGTTGGAGCAGATCAGGTTGTGTTCGCGGCCGTTCACGAGGGTTCAGGGGCGTTCCGTCCATCACGGGAACGCCCAGCTCGTACGGTCGTGAACGAGGGTGGACGGAGATGAATGAGACGGGAACTGAGACGGCGTGGACGTGTCCGACCCCGTGTCACTCTGCAATGCGCATGAGTACGTCCTTCCGGCTGGTTGGGTTCGCAGCGATGTAGTCGAGTACTGCGGACCAGACGTCGGGACGGTCCATTTGACGAACGATCGCTTCCGGGGACATGGCGTCAGCCTGGTTGGGAACCGGCCTGGCGCCGATCATCCTCCGATACGCGGTAGCTGTGATCCGAGTCCGACCGTTGGCTAGCGCGGCATCGATCATCGTGCGAAGGGCGTCCCATCGCTGGTGGTCGGGCATGCCTGAGCGCGAGTAGTCGAAGGCGGCCTCGCGAAGGACCGTGTAGGACACGCTGACGCGCCCGAAGACGTGGTCACGCATCGGGAGACTCAACCACTTCGCCAGTGCCGCGCAGTCCCGTCCCAGATCGACTGACACCTTCAAGCGGGAGGCCGCTCGGTTGAAGGCGGTGGAACGCCAGCCGCCCTTGTCAGGAAACTCACGGAGTAGTTCGTCACCGATGGCGATCCGTGTCGGCGCGTCCAGCTCTGCCATCGACCCGCGAGGCTGATCAATGCTGAAAAGAGTGCTCACAGCTACTTGCTACCAACTGTGTGTGGTGCTCGCGAGTCGCGTGGTTAGCGTTCCTCCTCACGAGTGATCGACAACTTCGCCCCCGCGCTAGGCGTGCCGCACGCCTCTGATCCGTAGGCGGGTGCACCTCCGGGCTGTGCGCCAGGGCCGACTCTGCCGCCGTTCCCCAAACCGCGGTACCTCTCAGAGACAGGCGATTGCGGAGCTCCGGGTGACTTCAGGGAGAAGCCAGCCGGATACGGCGGCCGACGGGGGCCGACCACCAGTCGCCGATAGCCGCTCGACTCCAGCCGAGCGACCTGCTTAACGCCCGTTCACGACCAGGAGCGGGGTCCTACCACCCCGCCCGTCGGCGGGTGGGGCAAACCCCCGGGCCGATCGGGGGGTGCAGCGGATGGTGCGAGGATCTCCCGGGCGGCGAGGGTTGGGGCCATGATCACACGCAAGTTCCTGCTCGCCGCTCTGCTTGTCCCGCTCGGTGCCACCCTGGCTGTCGCTCCGGCCGCCTCCGCCGCCGCTCCACCCGCCGCGTCCGCGGCGTCGGCCTCACCCGACGCCGTCGCGTTCCGCTCTCCCGAAGCCGCCCTCGACCGGGTGGCACACCCGCTGCGCACCACCGAACCCCGGGGCAACGTCGCCGACCTGCGCCCGTTCGGCACGATGGTCGGCGACGCCACCGTGGTGGGCGTGGGCGAGGCCACCCACAGCTCGCACGAGTTCGTCACCCTCAAGCACCGGATGCTGCGGTACCTGGTCGAGGAGAAGGGCTTCCGCACCTTCGCCCTCGAAGCCGCCTGGAGCAGCGGACTGCGGATCGACGCCTACCTCACCCGGGGCGAGGGCGACCTGAAGCAGATCATGGACGAGGAGTTCCAGGGCACCTACCGCTGGTGGAACAACGCCGAGTACCGCGACCTGCTCCAGTGGGCGCGCTCCTACAACATCCAGCACCCCGGTGACCCCGTCCGCTTCGTCGGCGACGACAACGGCTTCGCCGGCCCGCAGCTGTACGACAAGGTGAACACGTTCGCGGCCGAGTCCAGCCCCGAACTCGCCGCGCAGATCACCGAGCTGTACCAAGGACTGCGGCCCACCATCAGCGCCGAGACCTACGTCAACGACTACTTCGCGAAGCCGCTCGCCGAGCGCAAGGCGATCGCCGAGCGGACCGGCCGTGCGGTGGACCTGCTCAAGCAGCACCCCGGTGCCGACCCCGACGCCCATGCCTGGGCCGTGCAGCACGCCAGCGCGATTCACCAGATGACCACCCTCTACGCCTTCGACTGGGACGACCCCCGGAACATCCCCGGCGCCATGCTCTACCGCGACCGCGTCATGGCAGACAACATCGCCTGGTGGCAGCAGCGCACCGGCAGCAAGATCATGATCTCCGCCCACAACAGCCACACCGCCCTCAAGACCTACGCCCCCGCCAGCCACCCCCGCGTCCAGGGCGAGTTCCTGCGCGAGCAACTGGGCACCGGCTACCTGAGCGTGGGCCTCACCTTCAACCAGGGCACGTTCAACGCCTTCAACCACGACGGCGCCCCGCAGCGCTTCACCGCCGCACCCGCCGCACCCGGCACCGCCGAACACACCCTCGACAAGGTCCGCCACCGCGACTACGTCGTCGACCTGCGCACCGCCCCCACCGCGGCCCGCGCCTGGCTCGCCGAACCCCACACCATCAAGAACATCGGCGCCACCTACCCCGGCATCGCCGACGCCCCCCAGATCCGCCTCACCCAGACCCACGACGTCCTCATCCACCTCCATCAGGTCCAGGCCGCCCACATGCTCAACTAGGACTCGCCCGCCCGATCATGTGACTATCGCTCTACTCGCTCGTTGGTTCGAGCGTGGGGCGGGGTGATCTGACAGACGTCGAGTGGGAACGGTTGAGGCCGTTCCTGCCGGTCAGCAACAGGCGTTGTGGCCGGTGGCGGGACCGTAGGCAGGTGATCGACGGGATACTGCACCGGGTGCGGACCGGCGTGCAGTGGTCTACGAACGCCACCGGCTGTGGTCGGCCGACGGGACCTGGGAGCGCCTGCTTCGGCAGGTCCAGGCTGAAGCGGACGCGGCCGGTGAGGTCGACTGGGACATCTCGGTCGACTCCACCATCGTGCGCGCCCACCAGCACGCGGCCGGCGCTCGCACCAATCCGCCACCAGCCCTTTCCTCGAAGGGGGATGGGCGAGGGGAACGGCAGCTCCGCCGGGACGGCCCATCACGTGCACCGCACGGTGAGAGTCGCCCTGGGTGAAGCGGTCCGGCGAGGCCACGTCGCGAAGAACGTCGCCGAGATCGCGAAGGCCCCTCGGCTCGAAGAGGAGGAGATCGAGCCGTACTCGATCGACGAGATCCAGCGACTGCTGTTGGAGGCGTCCAAGCTCCGCAACAGCACCCGATGGGTTGTCGCGCTCGCCCTGGGGCTGCGCCAGGGGGAGGCGCTGGGCCTCAAATGGGAGGACGTCTACCTCGACGCCGGGTACCTCCGCATCCGCAAGAACCGACTGCGGCCGAAGTACGAGCACGGCTGCGGCGGCACCTGCGAGCGGAAGCCCGGCTACTGCCTGGAGCGCAAGCAGATCCGCCGGGAGTTCAAGAACACCAAGTCACGCGCCGGCCGACGCACCATCGGGCTTCCGGTCCCGCTCATCAAGCTCCTCGCCAAGCACCGGGAAGAGCAGGAGCTGGAGCAGAAAGAGGTCGGTGCCGAGTGGGAAGACAACGGGTACGTCTTCGCTCAGCCGACTGGCAGGCCGCTGATCCCGAACACCGACTATCACCACTGGAAGAAGCTCCTGGAGGACGCCGGCGTACGGGACGGGCGCCTGCACGACGCTCGCCACACGGCCGGGACGGTTCTCCTCCTGCTCGGCGTCCCCGACGTGATCGTGGACGCGATCATGGGCTGGGAGCCGGGAGGGTCGGCGCGAATGCGCGCCCGGTACATGCACATCACCGGACCGATGCTCCAACAGGTGGCCAAGCAGATCGGCGACGCGCTCTGGGGCGGCCCCGAGGAGAGCGAGGCCACCGCCGAGAGCAACTGAGACGGAAACTGAGACGGGCAACGAAGAAGGGCCCCACCGCGAACGGTGGGGCCCTTCGACATCGTGCCCGGTGAGGCACTGGCGGAGGATACGAGATTCGAACTCGTGAGGGGTTGCCCCCAACACGCTTTCCAAGCGTGCGCCCTAGGCCTCTAGGCGAATCCTCCGCCGCGAACATTACATGACCGAAGAGGGTGCTCGCGAACTCGATCCTGGTGGGGGGTGGTGAGGGGTCCGGGGACGCGCCCGGTGGCCCGCCCGACGATGGCTCGGCGACGTCTCGGCGATGTCTTCGGCGGGTGCCCGGCGAGGTGCCCGGTGAGGTGCCCGGTGAGTCGCCCGCAGGGGAGCGAGGGGGCGCGGGCCTTCGGGGGGTTCGCCATCGGGTACTCTGGGCGAAGCCCCTCACGCGGTGCTATCTGACTGAACTCCCCCAGGGCCGGAAGGCAGCAAGGGTAGGTCGGCTCTGGCAGGTGCGTGGGGGGCGCTTGCGTTCCCGTACGAGGCGGGTGCCGCGGCAATGGCCGGGTGGCGAAGGCCGAGGCAGAGACCCGGTCGGCACGGACCGGGTCAGTGACCGCGGCCGCACCCCGGCCGGCCGCCGAGGCCGTGGCCGGTGGCGGGTTTTTCCCGGGTTGTCGGTGGGCGCCTATAACCTCGTACATGTGTCGTCTCTCGCGCTCTACCGCCGCTATCGCCCCGAGTCCTTCGCCGAGGTCATCGGGCAGGAGCATGTCACCGACCCGTTGCAGCAGGCCCTGCGGAACAACCGGGTCAATCACGCGTACCTGTTCAGCGGGCCCCGCGGCTGTGGCAAGACGACCAGTGCGCGCATTCTCGCCCGGTGTCTGAACTGCGAGCAGGGGCCGACGCCCACGCCCTGCGGGGAGTGCCAGTCCTGCCGCGACCTCGCGCGGAACGGGCCGGGGTCGATCGACGTCATCGAGATCGACGCCGCCTCGCACGGTGGTGTGGACGACGCCCGTGACCTGCGCGAGAAGGCGTTCTTCGGGCCCGCGTCGAGCCGGTACAAGATCTACATCATCGACGAGGCCCACATGGTCACCCCGGCGGGCTTCAACGCCCTGCTGAAGGTGGTCGAGGAGCCGCCGGAGCACCTCAAGTTCATCTTCGCCACGACGGAGCCCGAGAAGGTGATCGGGACGATCCGGTCCCGGACCCACCACTACCCCTTCCGGCTCGTCCCGCCCGGCACCCTGCGGGAGTACCTGCGCGACGTCTGCGGGCGCGAGGGCATCCCCGTCGAGGACGGCGTGCTGCCGCTCGTCGTGCGCGCGGGCGCCGGTTCCGTGCGTGACTCGATGTCCGTCATGGACCAGCTCCTCGCCGGAGCCGCCGCCGACGGTGTGACGTACACCATGGCCACCTCCCTGCTCGGCTACACGGACGGCTCGCTGCTCGACGCGGTCGTGGAGGCCTTCGCCGCCGGGGACGGCGCCGCCGCGTTCGAGGTCGTCGACACGGTCATCGAGGGCGGCAACGACCCGCGCCGCTTCGTCGCCGACCTCCTGGAGCGGCTGCGCGACCTGGTGATCCTGGCCGCCGTGCCCGACGCCGCCGAGAAGGGGCTCATCGACGCCCCGGCCGACGTGATCGAGCGCATGCAGGCGCAGGCGTCCGTGTTCGGTGCCGCCGAGCTCAGCCGGGCCGCCGACCTGGTCAACACCGGTCTGACCGAGATGCGGGGCGCCACCTCGCCCCGGCTCCAGCTGGAGCTGATCTGCGCGCGCGTGCTGCTGCCCGCCGCCTTCGACGACGAGCGCTCCGTGCAGGCGCGCCTCGACCGGCTGGAGCGTGGTGCGGCCACCGGGCCCGCGCCCGTCTACACGCCCGGAGCGGCCGCGCCCGCCATGGGGTACGTCCCCGGGCCCGACGCCCACACGCCGATGGCCCCGCCCCCGCCGGCTCCCGCGCCCATGCCCGTACAGGCTCCGCCGCAGGCCGCACCGGCACCGGCGCCCGCGCCCGAGCCGGTCCAGGCGCAGCCCTCCGCCCCCCGCCCCGGTGCCTGGCCCGGTGCCGCCA
>NZ_LIPQ01000019.1 GCF_001418135.1 Streptomyces aureus | reverse complement strand
CGAGTAGCCGAGCGCGATGACGGCGACGAGTGCGGCGAGTCCGGCGAGGAACCACGGGTGGCGGCGTGCCTCCCGTATGCCCTCCAGGAACTCGGCGCGGAACCCGGCACGCGGGGACGGCCCCGTGACGGACGCCGCGGTCGTCGCCGTCATCGCGCTCGGCTACTCGGCCACCAGCGTCGCGTTGCCCCTGATCAGCCGGGACCGTTACGGCACCGAGTGGGTTCTCGCCGCGGCGATGACCGCGTACACCGTGGGCGCCCTCGTCGGGGCCCTCTTCATCGCTCGCCTGCGGCCCCGCTCGCAGGGCTGGGCCGCGTTCGCCGGCCTCGGCGCGTACGGTGCTGCGCCACTGAGTCTGATGCTGCCGGTGCACCCGGCCGTGGTCGTCGCGGCGTACGCCGTCGCCGGGATCGGCATCGAGCTGTTCAACGTGCCCTGGTTCACCGCCACCCAGCGGGAGGTCGCGCCGGACAAGCTGGCCCGGGTCTCGTCACTGGACTTCCTGGTGTCCTACGGCCTCGCACCCATCGGGCTCGCCCTGATCGCACCCGCCATCGACCACTTCGGCGTCACCCCGGTCCTCGCCGCGTGCGCCGCCGCCTGCTTCCTCGTACCGGCCGCCGCGGCGCTCGTGCCCACGGCCCGACATTTCGCACGAACGGCCCCGACGGAGCCGCGGACGGACCGATCGGCCGGCTGACCGGCGGACTGCCCGACCGACCGACCGATCGACGGACGTCCGGGGTCATGAGCGCGGCGACCCCGGACGTCTCCCGGCGTGGTGAGCTTCGTGGAGCGTGCCGAGTCACGCGGGCGAACCAGTGTGTGTCGGGGCACCGGTGGCATCAGGCGAGGGCGGCGACCAGCAGGGTGAACGCGGCGATGATGACGGCAACGCGGATGTAGTGGTAGCGGTTCCAGCGCCGCAGCTGCTTCTTCCAGTCGGCGGGCCGGTTCTCGGGGGTCCAGGTCTTGTTCCGGTTGTTGATCGGGACGAGCAGCAGGATCGACATGACCACGCTGAGGATCAGCAGTCCGGCGGCGGTCACGACGAGTCCGGCGCCGTGGTGGTGCCATCCGGCGACGGCCCAGACCGCGACCAGGACGAGCGAGCCCACGTACCAGAGCGGCATCAGGGCGCCGAGCATCCGGCCGCCGTGGGCGTGGCCGAGCTGACTGCTGTCCTCGGGAAGGGCGTCCAGGATCCGGTTCATGACGAAGGCGACGGAGAACTCCACCCCCACCATCAGGCCGACGACCACGGTGGTGAAGACCTCGAGTGCGTTGAGCATGACGACCCCCTGGGATCTAGCGCTGCTAGCTGTTGAGGCAACGCTAGTACTACTGCCGCTCGATTGTCTAGCAGTGCTAGAATTCCCTCATGTCGGTACACCAACGCAAGGAACGCGAACGGGCTGACCGCGAACGCCTCATCGTGGCGACGGCCCGCGAACTCGCCGAGCAGCAGGGCTGGGACGCGGTCACCACCCGCCGCCTCGCCGAGCGCATCGAGTACAGCCAGCCCGTCCTCTACAGCCACTTCCGCGGCAAGCGCGAGATCATCGGCGCCGTGGCCCTCGAGGGCGCCGCGGAGATGGCCGCGGCGGTGCGGACCGCGGCTTCCGCCGCGGACGGGCCGCGCAGCCGGGTCGCCGCGCTCGCCCGCGCCTACCTCGACTTCGCCCAGCGCAACCCGGCGGTCTACGACGCCATGTTCCAGCTCGACGGCGGCCTGGCGTTCGCGCACGAGGACACCCCGGAGCCCCTGAAGGACGCGTTCGCCGCCCTGCTGGAAAGCCTCGGCGGGGTCGCCGGGGACGGCGTCCACCCGGGACTGTTCACCGAGGTGTTCTGGGCGGCGCTGCATGGGCTGGCCACGCTGACCCGGGCGGGACGCCTGCCGCCGGAGCACACCGAGTGGAGGGTGGAACTGCTGGTGGACCGGCTCGCCATCGTCTGACACTCCGTCCCGGCGACGAACGCTCCGAGGTCGGCCTCGCGTCGGTCCCCGCCCGGCGGCAGGGGAAAGCAGCCGCCCGCCTCACGTCCGATCAGCTGCGGCGGTCGGGCGAGAGGCGGGCGGAGGGCGGAAAGGTGTGTTCAGGCCGCGGGGGGAGACATGATGCGCCGGGCGGGCGGGCCGGCCCTGGTTCAGGCGTGCGACGGCCGCTCGTTCGGGTCGATCTCGGCGAGCAGCCGCTTCGCGGCCGCCATCGCGCCGTCGGTGCCGATCGTCGCCGCCACGACCCGGGACCGCGCGCGGGTCGCCGTGGTCAGGGCCGTTTCGAGGCCCGCAAGCAGGGAGGCGACGGTCGGGGTCGGGCCGTCGTGGGCCACACCGATGCCGAGGTCGACCACCCGGCCCGCCCAGTACGGCTGGTCCCCGCCCTGGGGCACCACCACCTGAGGCACGCCCGTCCGCGCGGCCGTCGTCGTGGTGCCCGCGCTGCCGTGGTGGACGACGGCTGCCACCCTGGAGAACAGCGCCTGCTGGTTGACCTCGCCGACGGCGAAGCAGTCGTCCCCGTCGTCGATCAGGTCCAGGCCCGCCCAGCCGCGGGCGACGATCACACGGCGCCCCTGCGCCCGGATCGCCTCGACCGCCACCCGGGCCATGTACGCCGAGGCGTCGGCGCCCATCGGCGTACTGCCGAAACCCACGTACACCGGTGGGGCTCCGGCGTCCAGGAACTCCACGAGGCCGGGCGGAAGCGGGCGGTCGTCCGGCCGTGTCCACGCACCGGTCTGCACGACGCCGAGACCCGACGTCTCCGGCCACGGGCTGAGGACGGGGTCCGTCGCCAGCCATGGCCGGCCGGTGAAGGCGTAGTCGCGGACGTTGTCCACCGGCGGCAGGCCGACGGCCGCCCTGTGGGCGTTGATCTCCGCGCCGAACATCTCGTTCGCGTTCCTGGCGTCCATCTCCCAGAGTTCGCGGTTGTCCGTCACTCCCGGCGGCAACGGCCGGCCCCGCCGCGCGGGCGGCGGCTGGTGCGGCGAGGGCAGGGTGAGCGGCTGGTGGCTCGCGTGTACGTATCGGATGCCCAGCTTCTCCGCGGCCGACCGCGCGCCGGCCGTCACCGGCAGCGGGCCCGTCGCCACCAGCGCGTCGCACCCCTCGGCCGTCGCGGCGACCGTGCCGAACTGCGCGGCGATCAGCTCCGCCGCCCGCTCCGCCAGGCCCACCGTCGACCCCGGTTCCACCGAGGACACCAGGGGGCGCACAGGCCGGCCCACCGGCACCGGCGACACACCGATGCCGGCGAAGAGGTCCACGAACTCCTCGTCCGGCGGTGCGCACACCCGGACCTCCGCGCCGAGTTCCCGCAGCCGCACCGCCAGTCCCACCATCGGCTCGACGCTTCCGCGCCCTCCGTACGTCGACAGCACCACACGCATCCCGCAGCTCCCCATTCCGTCTTTCCGTCAGCACGCCCCGGTCTCGGTCGGTGATTCTGCGGCACGCCCCCGGCCTTGCCACAAGCCCCCCGCCGACCGGTAAGTTGATCATGAGGGCCGTCGGCGGTCCGCACGACGACGGCGCGTGCGGGGTCGCACGCGAAATCTCTCCAACTAGGACGGGAACTGGCCTAGATGGACGGCAGACTGGTCTGCATGACGACGACATTCCGTGGCCTCGCGACCATCCGCCATCACGCCGAGGACCTGGCCGCCGCCCGCGCCTGGTACTCCGAAGTCCTCGGCATCGAGCCCTACTTCGAGCGCCCCGAGTACATCGAGTTCCGGCTCGGCGACTACCGCCAGGAGCTCGGCATCTCCCGAACTCCCTCAGCTCCGGCCGGAGTCGTCGCCTACTGGCACGTCGACGACGTCGACGCCGAGATGGCCAGGCTGCTGCGCCTCGGCGCGAAGGAGCACGAACCGCTGCGCGACTACGGCGACTTCCGCGCCGGTGCGGTACTCGATCCGTTCGGCAACATCCTCGGCATCATGCGCAACCCGCACTACCTGGAGGTGCTGGGGGAACACGGCCCGGTCGCCGCCCACAGCTGACGACCTGACGCCGCCCGCGCCTCGCTCGGCAGCCGCGCGCGTACGCTTCGCCGGGCGCTCGGCGGGTCGGCGGGCGCTCGGCGGGGCGGCGACGGAGGTGTACGCGTCGACGGGCGGGCTGCCGTGGGTCGTACCGCTGTGGGCGGTGGGCGGCGGCTTCGCGGCGACGCTCGCGATCGGCACGGTGGCGGGGCTGTACCCGGCCGTCAGGGCGTCGCGGCTGTCGCCGACGCCGGCTCGCGACGGCGGAGCAGCGCCGAGGCACGGCGTGCGGTTCCTCCGCACGCCCCTGACCGCCCACCTCGCCTCGCCCCCGGTCGCCCGGCTCACCTCCGGGCGGCCGGGGCCGGGTCAGCGCGCCGTCCCGAACGTCGCGTCGAGTACCAGGGCCAGCAGCCGGGCCGGCTGGTCGGTGTCCGGGCCGTGGGCTGTCGACAGGGCGATTCCGGCGACGAGTTGGACCAGGTCCGCCGCCGCGAGGTCCGCGCGGGCGGTGCCCCGGGCCTGGGCTCCGGCCAGTACCGCTGCCGCCGCGTCCAGAATGAGGCGGTGGCAGTCCATGCCCAGCGCTTCGGGTTCCTCCACCATCAGGGCGCTGCCCATGCCCTGGTTCAGGCGGGCGTGGGCCAGGAGTGCGCGCAGCCAGTGCGCCAGGGCCTCGTCGGGCGGTTTCGTGGCGCTCAGGACGTCCGCCTGCTCGACGAGCCTCTCGATCCGGTCCCTGAGGACCGCGGCCAGGAGGGCCTGGCGGTTCGGGAAGTGGCGGTAGAGCGTCCCCGGGCCCACGCCCGCGCGTTGGGCGATCCGGTTGAGGGACGCTCCAGGGCCCGCCTCGGCGAACACCTCCTGCGCCGCGGCGACGAGCCGTTCCCGGTTGAGGCGTGCGTCGGTGCGCCGTGGCGGTGGGGCGGAGCTGTCGCTGCCCTGGCTCGTCGACATCGTCCTGCCTCTCGATCATCCCCGTAGCCCGTAGCCAAACGGAGAACCTCTCCGTATCGTAGCCCCGACGAAACGGAGAACCTCTCCGGTTCGCCTTTCCGAGGAGTACTCGATGACAGACGTCGCACGGTCCGCGTTCGGCCGGGTCGGGATCTGGACCATGGCCTACGAAGGACATCCCGCCGGCCGGGTGCGCGAATCGGCAGCGGAGCTGGAGGAGTTGGGGTACGGCGCCATCTGGTACGGCGAGGCGTTCGGCCGCGACACGATCGGCCAGGCGTGGCTGCTGCTGGCGGCGACCCGCCGGATCACCGTCGCATCGGGCATCGCCAACATCGCCTACCGGGAGCCGATCTCCCTCGCCGCCGCGGAGCGCACGCTCGGTGAGGCGTTTCCCGGGCGGTACGTGCTGGGCCTGGGCGGCCACCGGGTCGACGAGACCGTTCACCACGTCGACGGGTTCCCCGTACCGACCCGGGGCAAAGCGGTGACCACGATGCGGTCCTACCTGGACGCACTGGACGCGGCGCCCGCCCAGGGGCCGGTGCCGGACCCGGCTCCGCGCCGCGTCCTGGCCGCGCTCGGCCCGAAGATGCTGGAGCTCGCCGCCGCGCGCAGCTGGGGAGCGCACCCGTACTTCGTGCCGGTGGAGCACACGGTGCGGGCCCGGCGGATCATGGGACCCGAGGCGTTTCTCGGGGTCGAGCAGGCCGTCGTCCTGGACACCGACATCGACCGGGCGCGGGAGTTGGCCACGGCCCATGTCGCCATGTACATCGCCGCCGCCCCGCACCAGGCGGCCAACATGCGCCGGCTCGGCTTCGACGACGAGGACCTCGTCGGGGGCCCGAGCCGTCGGCTGGTGGACGCGATCGTCGCGTACGGCGACACGGACGCCGTCGTACGACGCGTACGACAGCACCTCGACGCCGGGGCGGACCACGTCTGTCTGCAGGTGCTGACGGCCGACCCGGCCGCGCTGCCGGAGCGCGAGTGGCGCGAGCTCGCCCCCGCGCTGCTGCCCGGTCCGCGCCGCGTTTCCGCCCTGCCGGCGGGTCGGCGCGTGTGACACTCCTGGCATGCGCATCATCACCGACGGCATGACGCCGCTCTCGCGGGCGGTCCTCGTGGACGCCCTCGAGAGCGACGACGGCCGCACCTTCGAGCCGGGGTCTCCGCTCCTCCTCGCCGCGGGCGACCGGCTGCGGTTCGAGGGCGACGCGCTTGTCGTCCTGCGGGACGGAGGGGTACGGCACGATCTCGTCGGCGAATGGTCCTGGCGGTGCTCCGTCCGCTCCCGGACCGGCGCCGGTTCCCGCGCGCCCGACACATCGCGGGAGACACCCACGTTTAGCCCGTTTCAGGTGATTTCATCCAGGGTTTCGCCTCGTTGATCACAGCATGAAGCAGCTCGGACGACGTCGCTGGATCTGGTCCCCCATCACCTCCTGGCAGGCCAGGAGGCTCTCCCGGGTCTCCGGGGTGAGCCTCGACGAGGCGCGGGTCAGGATCCGGTTGACCACGCATCCCGAGGAGTCCCACCTCGCCCTCACCCGTGACGTGCTCACCCGGGTCCTGCTCACCCGGCGCACCGGATGAGCCGTCGTCACCCGACCGTCCCCCACCACGTCCCGCCCCGCGCCGCATCCGTCGCCGGGTCGCCGGGCGCGCCGTCGCCGAGGGCGAGCCGGGAGACGATGCGGTAGCGGTCGCCCCGGTAGAGGGAACGGACGTACTCGACGGGTCTGCCGTCCGCGTCGGAGGTGATCCGGTCGAAGAGGAGGGCGGGCGACAGGACCGGCACGTCGAGCAGGGCCGCCTCCTCCTCGCTCAGGACGGTCGGCTCGATCGACTGGACCGCGTGGGCCGGCCGGATGCCGCGACGTTCCCGCAGGTGGGCGTAGAAGCCGCCCTCCATGTCGGCGGCGGTGAGTCCGGGGACCAGGTCGGCCGGGACGTGGAGGTGTTCCAGGGCGATGGGGGCGGCGTCGACGTGCCGGAGACGTGTCACGTGGACGAGCTGCGCCGCCGGGGAGACCGCCAGCCTGCGGCCGATGCGGGCGCCGGCCCGTACGGTGCGCAGTTCGAGCACCGTGCTCGTCCAGTCGCCCCGGCTCCGGGGCGCGCCCGCCGCCGCCCGGTGTTCGGCGACCAGTTCCTGGGTGATCTTGTCCGGTGCGACGAACATGCCGCGGCCGTGCTCCCGTACCAGCAGGCCCGTGGCGACGAGTTCGTCGACCGCCGCGCGCAGGGTGGGCCGGGAGACGGCGAGGGTGGCACAGAGGGTGCGCTCGGACGGGATGGCGTCGCCGGGACGGCGGCTCTCGATCACGGTCAGGAGGTGCTCCCGTACGCGCTCCCGCTTCAGCTCCATGCCGTCCACTCCCCCGTGCGCCGTTCCGCTGCGGGTCAGTATGCATCCCCCTCCGTCGAGGACGTCACGAGGCCGTCGCGGGTGAAGTCGAGGCGGGAGACGATGCGATAGCGGTCGCCCCGGTAGACCGAGTGGACGTACTCGACGGGGCGGCCCGCGGTGTCGAGGGTCAGACGTTCGATCAGCAGGGCGGGCGAGAGGACGGGGACGTCCAGGAGCGCGGCCTCGTCCTCGCTGACGACGGTCGGTTCGATCGACTGGGTGGCCTCCTGGACGTGGACCCGGTGGTGTTCCCGCAGATGGTCGTAGAGGTCGCCCGCTTCGAGCTCCTCCGGGGTGAGGGCGGCGCCCACCAGGTCCGCCGGGATGTGCAGGTGCTCGATGGCCATGGGCGAGCCGTCGACCAGGCGGAGGCGGGCGACGTAGAGCAGTTCGGCGGCGGGCGAGAGGCGGAGTCTGCGGCCGATGCGGGCACCGGCCCGGACCGTGGCGGATTCCAGGACGGTGCTGGACCAGCTGCCCGACGCGCGGGGGACGGTGAAGGCCGCGTCGTCCGGGGCGAGCCGCTGGGTGATCTTGGCGGGGGCGACGAACATGCCGCGGCCGTGTTCCCTCACCAGCGCACCGGTCGCGACGAGTTCGTCGACGGCCGCGCGCAGAGTGGGCCGGGAGACGCCGAGGGTGGCGCAGAGGGTGCGCTCGGAGGGAATCGGGTCGCCGGGGCCGCCCGCCTCGATCAGGCCCAGCAGGTGTTCCCGTACCCGCTCCCTCTTCAGCACCCCGCTGGAGGAGCCGTCCTTCATGCCATCCACCCTCACCCTGACTGGTCAACTGGTAAGTCGGATACTAGCCGCAGTGGTTGACCCAAGACCCCGTGAACAACCCATGTTTTTCAAGGGATTGACGACTCACCTCGACCGTGCCACCTTCTGGTCACACACCTGACCACTTGACCAATTGGTCAACCATTCATCGAGGTGCCCGTGAAGACTCGTCCCCTCGCCGGCTCCGTCGCCCTCGCGGCGGCCGTCGCCCTCACCGCCACGGCCTGTGGTGGATCGGGCGATCCGGCAGCCTCCGGCGGACCGGAGAAGGTCACCGTATGGATCATGAAGGACAGCGTCACCGACGCCTTCCTCGACCGCTTCCGCACCAGCTTCGAGGCGGAGCACGAGGACATCGACCTGGACATCCAGATCCAGGAGTGGGACGGCATCGGCGAGAAGGTCACGGCCGCCCTCGCCAGCAAGGACGCCCCGGACGTCATCGAGGTCGGCAACACCCAGATCGCGCAGTACGCGGCGAGCGGCGGCGTCCGCGACCTCAGCGACAGAACGGCCGAGCTGAACGGCGCGGACTGGCTGCCGGGGCTCGCCGAGCCGGGGAAGGTCGACGGCAAGCAGTACGGCATCCCCTGGTACGCGGCCAACCGGGTCGTGATCTACCACAAGGACCTGTTCGCCCGCGCGGGCGTCACCACGCCCCCCAGGACACAGGCGGAGTGGCTCACCGTCACCGCGAGGCTCAACCAGGGCAGAACCCAGGGCATCTACCTGCCCGGCCAGAACTGGTACACCCTCTCCGGCTTCGTCTGGGAGGAGGGCGGCGACCTCGCGGTCAAGGAAGGGTCCACCTGGAAGGGGGCGCTCGACACCGCACAGGCGCGCGCCGGAATGGACTTCTACCGGCAGCTCCAGGCCCTCGGCAAGGGCCCCAAGGACTCCGACGAGGCCAAGCCCCCGCAGGCCGAGGTCTTCGCCAAGGGCGAGGTCGCCCAGATCATCGCCGTGCCCGGTGGTGCGAAGATCGTCGAGGAGATCAACCCCGCGCTCAAGGGCAAGCTCGGCTTCTTCCCGATCCCCGGCAAGACCGCGGGGAAGCCCGGCGCGGTCTTCACCGGCGGCTCCGACCTCATCGTGCCGGAGGCGTCGACCCACCCAGAGGCCGCCTACGAGGTGGTCAAGGCGCTGGCGGGCGAGAAGTGGCAGACGGACATGGCCAGAACGATGAGTTACGTGCCCAACCGCACCTCGCTCGCGCGCGTGATCCAGGACGACGCGGGGACGGCCGCCATGGCCGCCGGCGCCGCCCAGGGCAGGGCCACGCCGAACTCCCCGCAGTGGGCGGCCGTCGAGGCCACCAACCCGATCAAGCAGTACATGACCGCCGTGCTCACCGGTACCGACCCCGCACAGGCGGCCGCGGCCGCCTCGCAGAGCATCACCAAGACCCTCGGCTCGTGAGCGGCCCCGGCGTAGGGCTCCCCGACCGGTCGCACCGGGCGGCCCTCTGGCCCTACCTCCTGGTCGCCCCCACCGTCCTCGGCGGGGTGCTCCTCCTCGGATATCCCTTCGTCCGCAATCTGCTGATCTCCTTCCAGCAGTACGGCCTGGGCGAACTCATCCGTGGCGACGCCGCGTTCGTGGGGTTCCGCAACTACCGGACCGTGCTCGCCGACCCCGAGTTCTGGGAGGTCGTCCGGCGCACCTTCTGGTGGACCCTGGTCAACGTCGTCCTGATCATGGTGATCGGGACGCTGGTCGCGCTGATGATGCAGCGGCTCGCCCGGCGGATGCGGATCCTGGTGACGACCGGTCTGGTGCTCGCCTGGGCCAGCCCGGTCATCGCCACCACGACCGTCTTCCAGTGGCTCTTCGCCTCCCGGCTCGGAGTGGTCAACTGGGTGCTCGTACGGCTCGGGTTCGAGTCCTTCGAAGGGTACTCGTGGCTGGCGGACGGCCCCGCCGCCTTCACCGTCCTGGTCCTGCTGGTGGTCTGGCAGTCGGTGCCCTTCGCCGCGATCACCCTTCACTCCGCGCTGCTGACCGTCCCCGCCGAGCTGTACGAGTCGGCCCGGCTCGACGGGGCCGGAGGCTGGCGGATCTTCCGCTCGGTCACGCTTCCCCTGCTGCGCCCGATCTTCGGTCTCGTCCTCTGTCTTGAGGTCATCTGGGTCTTCCGCTGCTTCGCGCAGATCTGGGCGGTGACCAAGGGCGGGCCGGGCGAGGCGACGACCACCCTGCCCGTGTACGCCTACCGGGTGGCCCAGTCCCTGCACCGCTACGACCTCGGGGCGGCCGTGTCCACGCTCACCGTCCTCCTCCTCGTGGCCGTGCTGATCGCCTACTTCCGCCAGATGCTCCGACAGGAGGCCGACCGGTGACACCGCGCGTCCTGCGCCGACTCCCCCTGAACACCGCGGCGGCGCTCGTCTTCGTCCTGGCCGTCTTCCCGGTGTACTGGATGGTCCTCACGGCCTTCCGGCCGACCCCCGACATCCAGTCCGAGACCCCGCGTTTCCTGCCCGTCTCCGTCACCCTGGAGCACTTCCGGAACGCCGTGGCCGCCGACGGGTTCTGGACCTTCTGGCGCAACAGCCTGCTCGTGACCGCCGGTTGCGTCGTGCTCGCCCTCGTGGTGGCGCTGGCCGCGGCGTTCGCCGTCGCCCGGATGAACTGGCGCGGCCGGCGGGGCTTCATCCTCATGGTCTTCATCGCCCAGGTGGCGCCCTGGGAAGCGCTGTTGATCCCGATGTACGTGATCGCCCGGGACGCCGACCTGCTCGACCGGCTCGCGACCCTCAGCCTCATCTACTTCATGGTCACCCTGCCCTTCACCATCGTGACCCTCCGCTCCTTCCTGGCGGCGGTCCCGGCCGAGCTGGAGGAGGCCGCGCAGGTCGACGGGTGCACCCGCACCGCCGCGTTCCGCCGGGTGACGCTCCCCCTGCTGGCCCCCGGGCTCCTCGCGACCTCGCTCTTCGGGTTCATCACCGCCTGGAACGAGTTCGCCTTCGCCAACATGCTCATCATCAAGAACCAGGACGACCGGACCCTGCCCGTCTGGCTGTCGTCCTTCTCCAATGTCTTCGGCACCGACTGGGGCGCCACCATGGCCGCCTCCACCCTCTTCGCCCTGCCCGTCCTCGTCCTCTTCCTGGTCCTGCAGGGCCGGGTCGCCGCCGGAATGACCGGCGGAGCCGTGAAGGGATAACGCACCGCGATGACCCAGCCCCGACTCGTCCCCGAACCCACCCACCTCCAGCTCCTGCCCGGCACGTTCACGTTCACCGGCTCGACCGCGCTCACGGTCTCACCGGGTGCCGAAGGCGCGGCCGGACTGCTGCGCACCCTGCTCGGCCCGGCCACCGGGCTGCCGCTGCCCGCGCGTGCCGACGGCTCCGTCGTCCTGGCGCTCGACCGCGCCCTCACCGGCCTCGGCGAGGAGGGGTACGGCCTCACCATCGGCGCCGAAGGGGTGCTGCTGCGGGCCGCCCGCCCCCAGGGGCTCCTCGCGGGAGTCCAGACCCTCCGCCAGCTGCTGCCCGTCGAGGCCCTCCGCGCCGAACCGGTGGCCGGCGTCGCGTGGTCCGTGCCCTGCGCGCAGATCACCGACACCCCCCGCTTCCCCTGGCGCGGCTCCATGCTCGACGTCGCCCGGCGCTTCCGGCCCGTCTCCTACCTCCGGCGGTACGTGGACCTCCTCGCCCTCCACAAGCTCAACGTCCTCCATCTCCATCTCACCGACGACCAGGGCTGGCGCATGCCGGTCCCCGCGCTCCCCCGGCTCACCGAGGTCGGCGGAGTGCCGCACGGCGGTGCCTACACCCGTGCGGAGCTCACCGGCCTGGTGGCGTACGCGGCGGAGCGCGGCGTCACCGTCGTGCCCGAGATCGAGATGCCGGGTCATGTCCGGGCCGCGCTCGCCGCCTACCCCGAGCTCGGCAAC
>NZ_LIPQ01000189.1 GCF_001418135.1 Streptomyces aureus | reverse complement strand
AGGCGTCATCTCATGTGGTGGGGATAGGGATCCAGGATCGTTCAGCTACTCCGCGACGTTCGCGATGAACGTGTGGATCTCGGCGGTGAGGTTGCGCATGTCCTCTCCCGCCGCGTGCCACGTGGTGGTCTCGAACTGCCATTCCTCCGAGGGGGCCCGGTCACGGATCCCCCAGGCCAGTCGGACGTAACCACCAGGGTGGTGTTCCGCTGAGAGAGTCAGGTCGTAGCAGAGGGAGTGCCACGTACGTGCTCCTTCCCAGCCCCGGAAGTCTTCGGCAAGTGAGGCGAGGAAGGTGTCGAGACCGTCGCCGCCCCAGGTCTCCACCGAGGTCTCGACACTTCCCCAGGGCCCGCGGGCCCTGATGAGGAAGTCGAGTGTTGGTTCGTCCTCGTACCGCCGGGTCGGCTTCGAGAGCAGTAGCGGTGCGGGCTCTGAGTTCCCCACCAGGACCATAGGGCGGCCGGAATCGTCGTAGTCGAGCACGCGATCAGATTAGAAGACCGGGTTGGGCAGCCGTCGCGCTCCCGGCTGCGCCGGCATCGGGCGTAGCCGCTTTGAGGCATGATCGCCAACTATGGCTGTGGATCTTGAGCGCGATCTCGTTCCTGACGGACTGTGGGAGATTGCGGCGCCGCTGATACCGCCGTTCAAGCCACGTCGGCAGGGCGGTGGAACGGCTCCGGTGGCGGACCGGAAGGTGTTCTGCGCAATCGTGTACGCGCTGACCACGTCGTGCGCTTGGCGTCGCTTGCCGCCCTGCTTCGGTGTGAGCCCGGCCACCGCGCACCGCCGGTTTGCTGCCTGGACAAGGGCCGGCTTGTGGCGGCGCCTCCACAACGAAGTCCTTGACCGGCTGGGGGCCGCAGGGGTGATCGACTGGTCCTCTGCTCTGGTCGACTCTGCCTCGGTCCGGGCGAAAAGGGGGGCCAGCTCGTAGGGCCGAATCCGGTCGACCGGGGCAAACCCGGCGCCAAGATCCACATCTTGACTGACGCCCAGGGCCTACCGCTGGTCACCGCGGTCTCTGCCGCGAACACCCACGACAGCCTTGCTCTCAAGCCTTTGGTCATGGCTCTCCCCGACGTGCGTTCGCGGCGCGGACCCCGACGCCGCAGGCCCGCCAAGCTCCGTGCAGACAAGGGGTACGACTACCCGGAGATCCGCCACTGGTTGCGGAACCGGAACATCACACCCAAGATCGCGCGACGTGGCATCGAGTCGAGCGAGCGCCTGGGCCGTTACCGCTGGAAGGTTGAACGCAGCATCTCGTGGCTGTTCAGCTACCGGCGCCTGAGCATCCGCTACGAACGCGAAAGCCGGCATTTCGCCGCCTTCCTCAGCCTTGCCGCCACCCTGATCTGCTACAAGCGGCTTGCCAAACTCGCCACGTGAGATGACGCCTAAG
>NZ_LIPQ01000188.1 GCF_001418135.1 Streptomyces aureus | reverse complement strand
CTAGGGCCTGTCCGATGGGTCGTATGAGCTGATCAGCAGCGTGGCCTACTGTTCGCTGAACGAAGGGGGCCGCATGGCACGCGATACAGCTGAAGCAGAGGCGGGGATGAAGGGGATCAGATTTCCTGCCTGGCACGGAAAGCACTACGTGACGCTGGCTGAGCTACTGGTTCGCCTCGGCAGCTTCGCCCTGGACCTGACCTGGCGCGTCGAGTTCGACGAGATCGTCGATCCCCGCTGTGTCGAGATGGAGAGACGGTCCGCCGACGCCGGCATGGACACGTTGACCTTGTTGTCCTTGACGACCCCCTTCCTCCAGTTGATCGACGCCCAAGCGCGTGGGTTCGCGGAGGACCAGCTGGTGCTCGTCCTGACCGAATTCGATAGTTCCTCCTGGGACGTCAGGGCTGTCGACGAGCGCGTACTCAGCGAACTGCGCCACCACTATCCGGGTGCCGAGGACCTCTGAACGGGGCTCTTCACTCCGGGCGCAGCCATAGGCGGATCGCGGCCACGGTGACCGTTCCGTGAAAGACGTACGCGCGCTTGTCGAAGCGCGTGGCGACGGCTCGGAAGTTCTTGAGCCGGTTGATGGTCCGCTCGACTTCGTTGCGGCGGCGGTAGATCGTCTTGTCGAACCCCGTGGGCCGGCCGCCTTGGCTGCCGCGGCGTCGGCGGTTGGCCCTCTGGTCTCTCGGCTCGGGGATCGTGTGCTTGATCTGGCGTCTGCGCAGGTGACGCCGATTGCGGCGTGACGAGTACGCCTTATCGCCCCCGACATGGTCGGGCCGGGTGCGCGGTCGTCCACCAGTCTGCCGAGGTACGCGGATCTCTTCCAGAACGGGAATCATCTGCGGTGCGTCCCCCCACTGGCCGGGCGTGATGACGAACCCGAGCGGGCGGCACCCACCTTCCCCGGCGAGGTGGATCTTGCTTGTGAGCCCGCCTCGCGAGCGTCCCAGGGCCTCATCGGAGCGGTGACGTGCCGGGCTCCTGCGCCGACCCGGGATCTTCGGGGCACGGGTGGAGGCACCAGCCGCGTGCTGATGAGCGCGGCAGGTCGTGGAATCGACGCTGACCATGCTCCAGTCGATCCGGCCCTCGGCATCGGCGTCGGCCTGGACGGCCCGCAGGATTCTCTCCCACGTGCCGTCCGCCGACCATCTTCGATGACGGTCGTGGACCGTCTTCCAGCTACCGAAGCAGGCGGGCAGATCCCGCCAGGGGAGGCCGGTCCGCTGCCGAAACAGAATCCCGTTGATCACACGGCGGTGGCATTGCCAGCGTCCACCCCGCCCGTGATTCGTCGGCAAGTGCGGCTCCAGCCGAGCCCGCTCTTCATCCGAAAGATCTCCCCGCCCCATGTCCCACGGAACGAGTTCCCAGCGGGAGCGTCACACGACCCATCGAACAGGCCCTAGGCCGTGTGGCAAAAGTGGATCTTGGGCTGTGGATGATCACGGTTCGCGGGTCGGGGAGATCTCACGGACGAGCAGTGGTCGGTGCTGGAG
>NZ_LIPQ01000187.1 GCF_001418135.1 Streptomyces aureus | reverse complement strand
CCGCCGCCCGTTCCCGTTCCCGGGGCGCCCGGGGCCGACACGGCACCGCCGCCCGTTCCCGTTCCCGGGGCGCCCGGGGCCGACACGGCACCACCGCCCGTTCCCTGGCCGGACGGTCCGGGGTCGGCTGCGCGGGTCCCGGGCCGGAGGCCGGTGAGTCCGCCCCCGTCGGTCCCGGGGACGGTGGGCTCGGCCCCGGCGACGATCCCGGACCCGGCGGTCCCGGCCCCCGCTGCGGCAGGGAGTCCGGCCGGCCGGGGGCCCGAGCCGGTGGCGACGCCCCGTCCGGGTGCCGCCGGGCGCGTGCTCGTGGCGACCGCGAGGGCCTCCGCGAGGCCGCCCATCTCGACGTGGACGACGACGACCGGTTTCGTGGGGGCCTGGGCGGAGGCGACCGCCTCGCGGAGGGAGGCCGCGAGGACCTCGCCGTCGCCGAACTCGGTGGCACCGTTCTCGCCGACCCACGGGATCGCGTTCACGACGACCGCGTCGGAGGTCTCGTCCGCGAGCGCCGCCACGAGGGCGTCCCGGAAGTCCGCCGGTTCCGCCGCAGTGGTGAGGTCGATCGGCCGCAGCGGGCGCAGCCCCTCCGTCAGGCAGGCGTCGTACGTGAGGAGGCCGAGGGACTCGGAGTTGCCGAGGATCGCGACCCGCGGCCCGGCGGGCAGCGGCTGGGCGGCGAGCAGCAGTCCGGCGTCCACCAGCTCGGTGACGGTGTCGACGCGGATGACGCCGGCCTGGCGGAGCAGCGCGGAGACCGTGGCGTGCGGGACGCGGGTGACGGGCACACGGTGTCCGGGGGGCGCGCTGCCGCTGTGCCGGGCGCCCTTGACGACGACGACCGGCTTGACGGCGGCGGTGCGGCGCGCGAGCCGGGTGAACTTCCGGGGGTTGCCGATCGACTCCAGGTAGAGCAGGACGACGTCGGTGCCGGGATCGTCGTACCAGTGCTGGAGGAAGTCGTTGCCGGAGACGTCGGCTCGGTTGCCGGCCGAGATGAAGGAGGAGAGCCCGGCGCCCCGGCGGTGAAGGCCCGCGAGGAGGGCGATGCCGATCGCGCCGGACTGGGTGAAGAGCCCGATCCGACCGGGGGCCGGCATCTGCGGGGCGAGGGAGGCGTTGAGCCGTGCGTCGGCGGCGGTGTTGATGATCCCGAAGGCGTTGGGCCCGATGATCCGCATGCCGTACGAGCGGGCCTGCCGGACCAGCTGACGCTGCCGCTCGCGGCCGTCGGCCCCGCTCTCGGCGTATCCGGCGGAGAGGACGACCAGGCCCTGGACGCCGTGCTCGCCGCAGTCGGCGACGACTTCCGGCACCCGTTCGGCGGGGACGGCGACGATCGCGAGGTCGACGGGCTCGCCGATGGCCGCGACGGAGGGGTGGGCGGGGACGCCGTCGAACTCGACGGGCCCGTCGTTCCCGGCGAGCGCGGCGTTGACCGCGTACACGCGTCCGGTGAACCCGGCCCCGAGGAGGTTGCGCAGGACGGTCCGGCCGACGCCGCCCGGTGTGCGCCCGGCGCCGACGACGGCGACGGACCGGGGGGTGAGGAGGCGTTGCACGGAGCGGGCCTCGGCCCGCTGCTCCCGTGCGCGCTGGACGGCGAGGGAACGGTCGGTGGGTTCGAGGTCGAGATGGAGCCGTACGGACCCGTCCTCGAAGCTGCGCTTCTGGGTGTAGCCCGCGTCCGTGAACACCTTGATCATCTTGGTGTTGGCGGGGAGCACCTCGGCGGCGAAGCGCCGGATGTCCCGCTCGCGCGCGACGGCCGCGATGTGTTCGAGCAGGGCGGAGGCGACGCCGCGTCCCTGGTGGGCGTCCTGGACGAGGAAGGCGACCTCGGCCTCGTCGGCCGGTGCGGAGGCGGGCATGCCCCGGTCGTCGATGCGGTCGTAGCGCACGGTGGCGATGAACTCGCCGCCCACGGTCGCCGCGAGGCCGACCCGGTCCACGAAGTCGTGGTGGGTGAATCGGTGCACGTCCTTGGCGGACAGCCGCGGGTAGGGGGCGAAGAAGCGGTAGTACTTGGACTCGTCCGAGACCTGCTCGTAGAAGCTGACGAGGCGGTCGGCGTCGTCGGCCGTGATGGGCCGGATGCGCGCGGTGCCGCCGTCGCGGAGCACCACATCCGCTTCCCAGTGGTCGGGGTAGTCGTGCTCCGGCAGCTGGTCCGACGCGCTCTGCATGGGGTCAGCCTACGGCCGAGGCACGGCGGTGGCACGGGTCGCGACACGGCGGAGGCACCGACCGAGGCACAGCGGTGGCACGGGGCGCGGCACAGCGGTGGCACGGGGCGCGGCACAGCGGTGGCACGGGGCGCGGCACAGCGGTGGCACGGGGCGCGGCACGGCGGTGGCACGGGTCGCGACACGGCGGTGGCACCGCTCGCGCGGCGGAGGTCGGCCGTGCAAGGTAGGAGCACGCCGCGCACGGCGAGGGAGGGCCGGACGGCGGTCCGATCCGGGCCGAAGGTCGGCGCGAGCACGCAGCATCCCGTGAGAGACTGGTCTAGACAACCCGCTTGAGACTTGAAGGGCAACACCATGGCTGAGCGCCGCGTCAACGTCGGCTGGGCCGAGGGCCTGCACGCCCGCCCCGCGTCCATCTTCGTCCGTGCCGCCACGGCTTCCGGCGTTCCGGTGACGATCGCCAAGTCCGACGGCACCCCGGTGAACGCCGCCTCCATGCTCGCGGTGCTCGGCCTGGGCGCGCAGGGCGGCGAGGAGATCGTCCTCGCCTCGGAGGCCGACGGCGCCGAGGCCGCTCTGGACCGTCTGGCGAAGCTGGTCGCCGAGGGGCTGGACGAGCTTCCCGAGACCGTCTGACCCGGGTCGACCCCCTCTGCACGACGAAAGGCCGTGACCGCCGGAATTCCGGCGGTCACGGCCTTTCGCTTTTCCACTGCCCCTCTTTCAGGGCAGCACGGAGCAGCGGTTTACGGACGGCGCTAAGCAACGGCGCCCAATTCCTATTCCATGTATACGATGCGCGCGTTAATTCCGGGAACTCGCCGTGTTGACTGCATGTTGCGAAACCCTCACACGGCCGTGGTCGGGCCTCTTGAGGCGGTGCAGCGACTGCGAGCGCTCCGCGTGCAGCGCGGTCAGCGTCCGAGCCCGCTCGGCGTCGCCGCGCGCCACGGCGTCCACGATCGCGCCGTGCTCCGCCCAGGCGTCCACCGGCCGCTCGGGCTGCTCGACCGCGTACATCCAGGCGATCTTGTGCCGCAGCTGGGTCAGCAGCGCCGTCAGGGCCGGGCTGCCGGAGGCCTGCGCGAGCGTCTCGTGGAACCAGCCTCCGAGGGAACGCAGATCCTCGCCCTGCCCGCGCCTGGCCCGCTCCTGCCCCAGCCTCACCAGGCCACGCAGCACCTTGAGGTGGGCCTCCGTCCGCCGCTGGGCGGCGCGGGCCGCCCCCAGCGGTTCGAGCAGCGCCCGCATGTCCAGCAGATCGGCGGCCTCCTGCTCGGTGGGCTCGGCGACATGAGCCCCGGCGTGGCGGCGGGAGACGACGAAGCCCTCGGACTCCAGGGTGCGCAGGGCCTCGCGGACCGGGACGCGGGAGACCCCGTACCGGCGGGCCAGCTGGTCCTCGGTCAGCCGACTGCCCCGCTCGAAGACGCCGGAGACGATGTCGTCCCGGATCGCCGTGCATACCGAGTGCGCGGGAATGCGCATGTCCGACCTCCGCCTTGGTCCGCGCGAGTCAATTCCGAGGCGCCTGTTCTGCGCCCGATCTGCGACTCTATTGCAGCGCGCCGTAATTTCCGATGCCCCGGCGGAATATCGATGTCGCGCGAGCGACGAAAAGCCCCGGCTCTGTACGAGCCGGGGCTTTTGCGGTGCGGGACCATTGCGATCCGGGGGACGGCTGAGCCGCCCGCCCCGCGCGCGGGGCGTCCTGGATCAGACGTTGACGCCACGGGCGCGCAGGTACGCGACCGGGTTGATGTCGGAGCCGTACTCGGACGTCGTCCGCGCCTCGAAGTGGAGGTGCGGGCCGGTCGAGTTCCCGGTCGAGCCCGAGATGCCTATCCGCTCACCCGGCTCGACGCTCTGGCCGACGTAGACCCCGATGGAGGAGAGGTGACCGTACTGGGTGTACGTGCCGTCGTTCATCCGGATGACGATGTTGTTGCCGTACGCGCCGCCCCAGCCGGCCTCGACGACGGTGCCCGAGCCGACGGAGACGACGCTGCTGCCGTAGGCGGCGTGGAAGTCGATGCCGGAGTGGCTGCCGGAGGACCAGAGCGAGCCGCCGGTCTTGTAGCCGGTGGACACGTACGTGCCCTCGACGGGCAGCTGGAAGGAGGCCAGGCGGCGGCGCTCGGCCTCGCGGGCCGCACGCTGCTCGGCCTCGCGGATCTCCTTGGCGCGGGCCTCGGCCTTGCGCTTCGCCTCGGCCTTGGCCTTCGCCTTGGCGGCGACCTCGAAGGCCTCCTGCTCCTGGGCGGCGGCCTGGGCGTCGATCCGCTCGGCGAGGGAGTCCTCGGTGATCACCTTGGTGAGACCGGTGTCCTCGAGCGAGCGGTTGTCCGTGTCGGCGGCGAGCGCCGGGGAAGCGAGGGTTCCGATGACGCCGGTGGTGGCGAGCGTCGCCGCACCGGCGATGCCGGCGCCGCGGCGCGCCATCCGGCTCGGAGCGCGATGCTTCCCGGTGGCACGGGTGAACGCCATGTAGGGGCTGGTCCTTTCCTTCCCTCTCGCCTACCGGGTTAGCTGACGGGTTCGGAGCAGGAAGGTCTCCTACGAGCCCCTCCGTACGAGACGAAGGCGCCCGATTCACCCCAGGGACTACGTGTGGGTCCCCGGCTCCCCAGGCTCGCGCCTGACGGGGACTCGGCGATGTCTGTCCGATGCCGCGGGTGCGGCAGGTGCAACTGGCGAACAGACGCACCGACGCTATGCGGATCGTCTTTCAATCACCAACCGGACTCGCGTTTTGTAAGACATGCCACAGGGCATACGACCACCCTTGACCCCAATACGGACAAAGGGGAGGACCCCGACGAACTATGCCGTCGGGGCCCTCTTTTGCCGTGTCGCGACGTGAATCAGCCGGTCACGACGGTCACTTCACCGATCCCCAGCGCGCGCACCGGCTCCGCGATCTGCGCCGCGTCGCCGACGAGCACGGTGACGAGCCGGTCCACGGGGAAGGCGCTGACCACGGCCGCGGTCGCCTCGACCGTGCCGGTCTCGGCCAGCCGGGCGTACAACTGGGCCTGGTAGTCGTCCGGGAGGTGCTGCTCGACCTGGTCGGCGAGCGTCCCGGCGACGGAGGCGGCGGTCTCGTACTTGAGCGGCGCGACGCCCACCAGGTTCTGCACGGCCGTCTCCCGCTCGGCGTCGGTGAGACCCTCCGCGGCCAGCGTCCGCAGCACCTTCCACAGGTCGTCAAGAGCCGGGCCGGTGTTGGGCGTGTCGATGGAACCGCTGATGGCGAGCATCGAGGCGCCGTTCCCCCGGCCGTCCGAGCGGAGCACCTGCCCGAAGGCGCGCACGCCGTACGTGTAGCCCTTCTCCTCGCGCAGGACCCGGTCGAGCCGCGAGGTGAGGGTGCCACCGAGGCAGTACGTGCCCAGGACCTGGGCCGGCCAGACGCTGTCGTGGCGGTCGGGTCCGACCCGGCCGATCAGCAACTGGGTCTGGACGGCGCCGGGACGGTCCACGATGACGACCCGTCCGGTGTCGTCGGCGGTGATCGGCGGCATCGGGAGCGGCTCGGCCGCCTCGCCGGTCCAGGCGCCCAGGGTCTCGGCGAGGACCTTGTCCAGGTCGACACCGGTGAGGTCGCCGACGACCACGGCGGTGGCCGTGGCGGGCCGGACGTGCGCGTCGTAGAAGGCGCGCACCGCGGCGGCGTCGATCGCCTCGACGGTCTCCTCGGTGCCCTGGCGCGGCCGGGACATCCGGGCCTCGGCAGGGAAGAGCTCCTTGGAGAGCTGCTTGGCGGCGCGGCGGGACGGGTTGGCCGTCTCGTGCGGGATCTCGTCGAGGCGGTTGCGCACCAGGCGCTCGACCTCGGTCTCGAGGAAGGCCGGCGCGATCAGGGCCTCGGAGACCAGACCGAGCGCCTTGGGCAGCCGGGAGACGGGAACCTCGAGGGAGACCCGTACGCCCGGGTGGTCGGCGTGCGCGTCGAGCGTGGCGCCGCAGCGCTCCAGCTCGGCCGCGAACTCCTCGGCGCTCTGCTGGTCCGTGCCCTCGAAGAGTGCGCGGGCCATGATGGTGGCGACACCGTCGAGACCGGCGGGCTCGGCGTCCAGCGGGGCCGGCAGGAAGATCTCCACGGCCACGACCTGCTGGCCGGGGCGGTGGCTGGTGAGCACCGTCAGGCCGTTGTCCAGGGCGCCGCGGTCCGGGGCCGGGAAGGCCCAGGGCCGGGCGACGCCGGGCGTCGGCTGCGGGTGGAAGTCCATGCTCGTCAAAGACGCGGCGGCGTCGGTCACTGGTCCGCTCCCTCTTCCTCGTCGTCGCCGTCGGCGTTGTCGCCCTGCTCGGTCGCCAGGGGCTCGTAGACCAGCACCGCGCGGTTGTCGGGGCGCAGGGTGGCCGCGGCCACGGCCTGCACCTCGTCGGCGGTGATCGCCAGGACGCGGTCGACGGCCGTCAGCGCGAGCTGCGGGTCGCCGAACAGCACGGCGTAACGGCACAGTTCGTCGGCGCGGCCCGCGACGGTGCCGAGCCGGTCGAGCCACTCGCGCTCCAACTGGGCCTGCGCGCGCTCCATCTCCTCGGGCGTGGGGCCCTCGGCGGCGAACCGGGCGAGCTCCTCGTCGACGGCCGCCTCGATCTGCGGGACCTCGACCCCGCCGGAGGTCTTGACGTCCAGCCAGCCGAGCGAGGGCGCGCCGGCGAGCCGCAGCATGCCGAAGCCGGCGGCCACGGCCGTACGGTCACGGCGGACCAGCCGGTTGTGCAGCCGGGAGGACTCACCGCCGCCGAGGACCGTCAGGGCCAGGTCGGCGGCGTCGCACGCGCGCGTGCCGTCGTGCGGCAGCCGGTAGGCGGCCATCAGCGCGCGGGCCGGGACCTCCTCCTCGACGACCTCGCGCAGCTGCTCGCCGATGACCTCGGGCAGGTCGCCGGGGCGCGGTGCGGGCTTGCCGTCGTGGCCGGGGATGGAGCCGAAGTACTTCTCGACCCAGGCGAGGGTCTGCTCCGGGTCGATGTCGCCGACGACCGACAGCACGGCGTTGTTCGGGGCGTAGTACGTGCGGAAGAAGTTCCGCGCGTCCTCCAGGGTGGCCGCGTCCAGGTCGGCCATCGACCCGATCGGCGTGTGGTGGTACGGGTGCCCCTCCGGGTAGGCCAGGGCGGTCAGCTTCTCGAAGGCCGTGCCGTACGGCACGTTGTCGTAGCGCTGGCGGCGCTCGTTCTTGACGACGTCCCGCTGGTTCTCCATGGACTCGTCGTCCAGGGCGGCGAGCAGCGAGCCCATGCGGTCGGCCTCCAGCCAGAGCGCGAGCTCCAGCTGGTGCGTGGGCATGGTCTCGAAGTAGTTGGTGCGCTCGAAGCTCGTCGTGCCGTTGAGCGAGCCGCCGGCGCCCTGCACGAGCTCGAAGTGCCCGTTCCCGTGGACCTGCTTCGAGCCCTGGAACATCAGGTGCTCGAAGAGGTGGGCGAGGCCCGTGCGGCCCGGGACCTCGTGCCGCGAGCCGACGTCGTACCAGAGGCAGACCGCGGCGACCGGGGTCAGGTGGTCCTCCGAGAGCACCACACGCAGGCCGTTCGCCAACCGGTGCTCGGTCGCTGTCAGGCCGCCGGAGCCGGCCTCGGCCGTGGCCGTGTGACCCATGGGCATGTACGTCCCTTCGATCGCGATGTGAAAAAGTCCTGCCACTGTATGCAAGCGCGCCGACACCTGGCGAAGTTCCCGCCCCCCGGAGATGTCCCTCTTCCGGGTCGCGGTCGGCGCTGTCGGTGGCACGGTCCACAATGGTCCGCGTCAGATCAACCTTGTTGGTGAAGGAGCCGCAGCCGCGATGGCCCGCCGCAGCACGAAGACACCGCCGCCGGACGACGCGTTCGAGGAGCGAATCCTCGACATCGACGTTGTCGACGAGATGCAGGGCTCCTTCCTCGAGTACGCGTACTCGGTGATCTATTCGCGTGCCCTCCCGGACGCCCGTGACGGCATGAAGCCCGTCCAGCGACGCATCGTCTTCCAGATGAACGAGATGGGGCTCCGGCCCGACCGGGGCTTCGTGAAGTGCGCCCGTGTCGTCGGCGAGGTGATGGGCAAGCTCCACCCGCACGGCGACGCCTCGATCTACGACGCCATGGTCCGCATGGCGCAGCCCTTCTCCATGCGTCTCCCGCTGGTCGACGGCCACGGCAACTTCGGTTCCCTGGGCAACGACGACCCGCCGGCCGCCATGCGGTACACCGAGTCCCGGATGGCCCCGGCCGCCCTGCTCATGACCGAGTCCATCGACGAGGACACGGTCGACTTCTCGCCGAACTACGACGGCCAGGAGCAGGAGCCGGTGGCGCTGCCCGCCGCCTACCCGAACCTGCTGGTCAACGGCGCGTCGGGCATCGCCGTAGGCATGGCGACCAACATGCCCCCGCACAACCTCGGCGAGGTCGTCGCGGCCGCCCGCCACCTGATCCGGCACCCGGGCGCGGACCTCGAGACGCTGATGCGTTTCGTGCCCGGCCCCGACCTGCCGACCGGCGGCCGGATCGTCGGCCTCTCCGGCATCAAGGACGCCTACGAGTCGGGGCGCGGCTCGTTCAAGATCCGCGCCACGACGAGCGTGGAGACGGTGACGGCGCGCCGCAAGGGCATCGTCGTGACCGAGCTGCCGTTCACGGTCGGCCCCGAGAAGGTCATCTCCAAGATCAAGGACCTGGTCGGTTCCAAGAAGCTCCAGGGCATCGCGGACGTCAAGGACCTGACCGACCGCAACCACGGCCTGCGCCTGGTCATCGAGATCAAGAACGGCTTCGTGCCCGAGGCCGTCCTGGAGCAGCTCTACAAGCTGACGCCGATGGAGGAGTCCTTCGGCATCAACAACGTGGCGCTGGTGGACGGCCAGCCGCTGACGCTCGGCCTCAAGGAGCTCCTGGAGGTCTATCTCGACCACCGCTTCGAGGTCGTCCGGCGCCGCTCCGAGTTCCGCCGCACCAAGAAGCGCGACCGGCTCCACCTGGTGGAGGGCCTGCTCGTCGCCCTGCTCGACATCGACGAGGTCATCCGGCTGATCCGGGAGAGCGAGAACTCGGCACAGGCCAAGGAGCGCCTGATCCAGCGCTTCTCGCTCAGCGAGATCCAGACGCAGTACATCCTGGACACACCGCTGCGCCGCCTCACCAAGTTCGACCGGATCGAGCTGGAGACCGAGCAGGACCGGCTCAACGGCGAGATCGACGAGCTGACCGGGATCCTCGACTCCGACGCGGAGCTGCGCAAGCTGGTCTCGGGGGAGCTGGCCGCGGTCGCGAAGAAGTTCGCCACCGACCGGCGTACGGTCCTGCTCGAGTCGGCGGGCGCGCCCGTCGCGGCCGTCTCCCTGGAGGTCGCGGACGACCCGTGCCGCGTGCTGCTCTCCTCGACCGGGCTGCTCGCCCGTACGGCGACGGCGGAGCTGCCCCCGGTCGACCCGGACGCCACCCGCGTCAAGCACGACGTGATCCTGTCGTCGGTGGCCGCCACCCAGCGCGGTGACATCGGCGCCGTCACCTCGGCCGGCCGGCTGCTCCGGATCGCGGTGATCGACCTGCCGCAGCTCCCGGACACCGCGTCCGCGCCGAACCTGGCGGGCGGCGCGCCGCTGTCCGAGTTCCTGTCCCTGGAGGCGGACGAGACCGTGGTCTGCCTGACCACGCTGGACGAGGCGTCCCCGGGGCTCGCCCTCGGCACGCTCCAGGGCGTGGTGAAGCGCGTGGTCCCGGACTATCCGGCGAACAAGGACGAGCTGGAGGTCATCACCCTCAAGGAGGGCGACCGGATCGTCGGCGCGACCGAGCTGCGGACGGGCGAGGAGGACCTGGTCTTCATCACCTCGGACGCCCAGCTCCTGCGCTACCCGGCCGCGCAGGTACGGCCCCAGGGCCGGCCCGCCGGCGGTATGGCGGGCGTCAAGCTGGCGGACGGCGCCGACGTGATCTCGTTCACGGCGGTCGACCCTGCGGCGGACGCCGTCGTCTTCACCGTCGCGGGCTCCACGGGCACGCTCGACTCGTCGGCGGGCACGTCGGCGAAGCTGACGCCCTTCGACCAGTACCCGCGCAAGGGCCGCGCGACCGGCGGCGTCCGCTGCCAGCGCTTCCTGAAGGGCGAGGACGTCCTGATCCTGGCCTGGGCGGGCACCACCCCGGCCCACGCCGCCCAGAAGACCGGCACGCCGGTGGAACTCCCGGACGTCGACCCCCGCCGCGACGGCTCGGGCACTCCGCTCGCCCACCCGGTGGACGTGGTGGCGAGCCCGGCCGTCTAGCCGGAGCCCGGAGGCGTCCTACGGCGCCTCCGGCTCCTCCTCCGTCTGCTGTACGTACCGCAGGACGCCCCACATGCTGTGTTCGTCGGGGGCGTCCTGCGGTCCGTTCTGCTCGCACTCCGCGAGCTCCTTGCGCAGGCCGGCCGCGTCGACGCCGGAGCCGATCAGGACGAGCTGGGTGAGCCGCTCCTCGCCCCCGGGCCACCGCTCGGGGTAGAAGCGCAGGAAGCGGCCGACCGCGTGCACCGCGTAGCGGTTGTCCGGGTCGGCGGCGCCGAAGTCGACGAAGCCCTTGATCCGGTAGAGGCCCTCGGGCCGCGCGTCGAGGAAGGCCATCAGCCGACGCGGGTGGAGCGGGGTCGCGGCGGTCAGGGAGACGGTCTCGTACGACGTGTGGGTGTGGGCCCGCGGGTCCCCGTCCCCGTCTTCGTACAGGATGTCCTCGATCGACATCTGGCCCTCGATCTCCCCCTCGGGGACCACCCGGTCGAAGAGCAGCTCCGGGTCGATCCGCCCGTGCGTGGCGTCGACGACCACGGCCTTCCCGGCAAGACCCGCCACCGCCTCGTGGACGGCGAGCAGCTCGGCCCCGGAGACCCGGTCGGTCTTGTTCACGACCACGAGGTCGGCGATCGGCAGGTGCCGGTCGGTCTCGGGGTGCCGCTCCCTGGTCGCGGAGAACTCGGCCGCGTCGACGACCTGGACGAGCCCGCCGTACACGATCCGGTCGTTCTCGCTGGCGAGGACCATCCGGACCAGTTCCTGCGGCTCGGCGAGGCCGCTCGCCTCGATCACGATCACGTCGAGCCGCGACTCGGGGCGGGTGAGGACCTCCAGGTACTCGTCGAGCTCGCTCGCGTCGACGGCGCAGCACAGACAGCCGTTGCCGAGGGAGACGGTGGAGCCGACCTGCCCGGCGATCCTCATCGCGTCGATGCCGATGTCGCCGAAGTCGTTGACCATGACGCCGATACGGGTCCCCCGGGAACTGCGCAGCAGATGGTTGAGGAGCGTGGTCTTCCCTGCGCCGAGAAACCCGGCCAGGACGACGACGGGGATCTGCTGCGTGGTCAAGGGACGTACCTCCGGTTCCTTCGGGTCCCACGGCTGTGGGATCCCAGAATAGGTTTCCGCACGGACACCCGCGCCGACGCCGTTTCCGGTCCCGGGGTGTGGCCGCTTACCGTTTCCGGCATGAGCCCCGCACAGACCAGCCCCCCGCGCCCGCGTGCGCGCCGTCGGCGGTTCGGCTGGCCGCAGCGGGTGTTCTCGCAGGTCCTGCTGATGCAGCTGGCCATCGCGACCGGTGTCACCGTCCTCGCCACCGGGCTCTTCCTGGCCCCGCTCAGCGCCCAGCTGGACGACCAGGCGATGCGGCGCGCCCTGGCCATCGCGGGGACCACGGCGTCACCCCGGCTGGCCGCCGACCTCACCGGCACACGGCCGTCGGCACGGGGGCCGGTGCAGACGGAGGCCGAGCGGATCCGGACCTCCACGGGCGCCGAGTACGTCGTCGTCATGGACACGCGCGGGGTGCGCTGGTCGCACACCGATCCCGCCGCGATCGGCAGGCGCGTGTCCACCGATCCGTCCGACGTCCTCGCCGGGCACGAGGTGATGGAGATCGACAGCGGCACCCTGGGCCGCTCGGCGCGCGGCAAGACGCCGCTGCGGGACGCGGACGGGCGGATCGTCGGCGCGGTCTCCGTCGGCATCGAGTACGACAGCGTCCGCGACCGGCTCCTCGCCGCGATCCCGGGCCTCCTCGCCTACGCGGGCGGGGCGCTCGCGGCCGGCGCGCTGGCCGCGTACCTGATCTCCCGGCGTCTCCAGCGGCAGACCCACGACCTGGCGTTCTCCGACATCTCGGCGCTGCTCGCCGAACGCGAGGCCATGCTGCACGGCATCCGCGAGGGGGTCGTGGCCCTGGACCGCAACGGCTCCGTCCGGCTGATGAACGACGAGGCTCAGCGGCTCCTCGGCCTCGGCCCTGAGGCGGCGGGCCGGCCGCTCGACGAGGTCCTCGGCCGTGGCCGTACCGCCGACGTCCTGGCAGGCCGGGTGACGGGCGAGGACCTCCTCACCGTCCGCGGTCACCGGGTGCTCATCGCCAACCGGATGCCGACGGACGACGGCGGCGCCGTGGCGACCCTCCGCGACCGCACCGAGCTGGAGCGGCTCGGGCGCGAGCTGGACTCCACCCGGGGCCTGATCGACGCGCTGCGCGCCCAGGACCACGAGCACGCCAACCGGATGCACACCCTCCTGGGACTCCTGGAGCTGGAGATGCACGAGGAGGCGGTCGAGTTCGTCACCGAGGTGGTCGGCGTGCACCGCGCGACCGCCGAGCAGGTCACGGAGAAGGTCCACGACCCGCTCCTCGCGGCGCTCCTGGTCGGCAAGGCGACCGTCGCCGCCGAGCGGGGCGCCTCGCTGCGGCTCACCCCCGACTCGCTGCTGCCGGACCGGCTCGTCGACCCGCGCGAGCTGGTCACCGTCGTCGGCAACCTGGTCGACAACGCGCTGGACGCCGTCGCGGGCACCCCGGGCGCCCGTATCGACGTCTCGTTCCGCACCGAGGGGCATACGGTCGTGCTGCGGGTCACGGACAGCGGCCCGGGGGTCCCCGAGGAGCGCCGCGAGCTGATCTTCACCGAGGGCTGGTCGACGAAGGCGCTGCCGTCGCACGGAAAGCGCGGCCTCGGTCTCGCGCTGGTACGCCGGCTCGCCGAGCGGCGGGGCGGCACCGCACGGGTGACCGACGGGCTCGACGGGGGCGCGGAGTTCACGGTCGTCCTCCCGGACGCCCTGACCGAGCCGGAGCCGGACCTGGCTGTCCGGGGGCCGGATCCCGAACCGGACGCGGCTGTCCGGGGGCCGGTTCCGGGGCCGGTTCCGGGTCCCGTCGAGGAGGCCCGATGATCGACGTCCTGGTCGTCGACGACGATGTGCTGGTCGCCCGGATCAACGCCGCCTACGTCGCCAAGGTGCCCGGCTTCCGCGTCGCCGCCACCGCCCACTCGACCGCCGAGGCGCTCGCCGCCCTGGACGAGCAGCCGGTGGACCTGATCCTCCTGGACCACTACCTGCCCGACGAGAACGGGCTGGCCGCCGTACGGGAGCTCCGCGCGCGTGGCCACCAGTGCGACGTGATCATGGTGACGGCGGCCAGGGACGTGGCCACCGTGCAGGCGGCGATGCGGCACGGCGCCCTCCAGTACCTGGTCAAGCCGTTCAACTTCGCCGGGCTGCGCGCCAAGCTGGAGGCGTACGCGACGCTGCGCCGCACCCTGGAGAGCGGCGGCGAGGCGGAGCAGGCCGAGGTGGACAGGATCTTCGGAGTCCTCTCGGCGGGCTCCGTGGCCCCTGACCTGCCGAAGGGGCACTCCCCCACGACGGCCGAGCTGGTCCGCCAGGTGCTGCTCGCCGCCGGTGGGGCACTGTCCGCCCAGGAGATCGCCGAGCGGGCCGGCGTCAGCCGCCAGACCGCCCAGCGCTACCTCAAACTCCTCGAACGCACCGGCAGGGTCCGCCTCTCGCTCCGGTACGGCGAGACGGGCCGCCCGGAACACCGCTACGCCTGGGCGACCTCGCAACCCTCGCCGCCCCACGGCTGAGGCCCCCCTCGCCTTCCGTGGGCCGACGATGCCAGTCCGCCGGTGGAGGCCTGGTTCCTGAGGTCCGTCAGGCGGCACCGGCGCCGGTCAGCGACCGGACCTCGGTCTCGGCGTGCCGCGCCTCGTCGGACGGCTCGGTCGACGTCACGGTCCCGATCCACCCGGCGAGGAAACCCAGCGGGATGGAGACCGCTCCCGGGTTCTGCAGCGGGAAGAGGTGGAAGTCGACGCCGGGGAACAGCGATTCGGGACTGCCGGAGACGACCGGCGAGACCAGGACGAGCAGCACGGCCGGGATCAGACCGCCGTACACCGACCAGACCGCGCCCCGAGTGGTGAACCTCCGCCAGAACAGCGAGTAGAGCAGCACCGGCAGATTGGCGGAGGCCGCGACCGCGAAGGCCAGTCCGACGAGGAAGGCCACGTTGAGGTCGCGGGCGAGCAGCCCCAGGCCGATCGCGGCCGCGCCGATCCCCGCGGCGGCGATCCGGGCCACGGTCACCTCGCTGTACTGCTTCGCGTGCCGACGGCGCAGCGAGGCGTACAGGTCGTGGGCGACGGAGGCCGAGGAGGCGAGGGTGATCCCCGCGACGACGGCGAGGATGGTCGCGAAGGCGACGGCGGCGACGATCGCGAAGAGCACGGTGCCGCCGGTGGAGCCCGCGCCGCCGCCGAGGTCGAGGGCGAGCAGCGGCACGGCGGTGTTCCCCGACGCGTTGGACGCGCGGACCTCGTCGGGGCCGATCAGGGCGGCCGCGCCGAAGCCCAGCACGATGGTCATCAGGTAGAAGCTGCCGATGAGCCCGATGGCCCAGACGACCGAGCGGCGGGCGGCCCGGGCCGTCGGCACGGTGTAGAAGCGCGACAGGATGTGGGGCAGTCCCGCCGTTCCCAGGACCAGGGCGAGACCGAGGCTGATGAAGTCGAGGCGGGACGTCCAGTCGCCGCCGTAGCGAAGCCCGGGGGCGAGGAAGTCCAGGCCGTGGCCACTGCGTTCGGCCGCCGTGGAGAGCAGGCCGTTCACATCGCCGTGGAACCGCAGCAGGACCATGACGGTGAGCGCGATGGTGCCCGCCATGAGCAGGACCGCCTTGACGATCTGGATCCAGGTGGTCGCTCGCATCCCGCCGAACGACACGTAGATCACCATCAGCGCGCCGACGCCGATCACGGTCCAGGAGCGGGCCGCCTCGCTGGTGCCGCCGAGCAGCAGCGCGACCAGGCTTCCGGCTCCCACCATCTGGGCCACGAGGTACAGCACGGAGACGGCCACCGAGGACGTGCCCGCGGCGATCCGCACCGGGCGCTCGGCCATCCGCGCGGCGACGACGTCGGCGAGGGTGAACCGCCCGCAGTTGCGGACCAGTTCGGCCACGAGCAGCAGTACGACCAGCCAGGCGACCAGGAACCCGACGGAGTACAGCATGCCGTCGTAGCCGTAGAGGGCGATCAGCCCGGAGATGCCGAGGAACGACGCCGCGGACATGTAGTCGCCGGCGATGGCGAATCCGTTCTCCAGGGGCGAGAAGAGCCTGCCCCCGGCGTAGAACTCCTCGGCCGAACCACGCCGGTTGCGGCTCACCCAGGTGGTGATCCCCAGGGTGACGGCGATGAAGACGCTGAACAGTACGAGCGCCAGGGTCTGGTGGTTCGCGGTCACGGCTGCGCCACCCCCCGGGTCATCTCCTGGGTGTCCCAGCGCAGATCGAGCGCGGCCCGGTCCCGTCGCAGCCGCGCGTGGCGCGCGTACGCCCAGGTCAGCAGGAAGGTGGTGAGGAACTGCCCCAGCCCCGCGACCATCGCCACGTTCACCACCCCGGCGACCGGCCGCGCCATGAGGCCGGGAGCGGCGGTCGCCGCCACGACATAGGCGAGGTACCAGAGGAGGAACGCGAGGGCGGCCGGGAACACGAACCGGCGGTAGCGGCTGCGCACCTCCTGGAAGGCAGGGCTCCGCTGCACTTCCAGATAGATCTCCGCCGCGCTGTGGACCCGCTGTCGCGGCACGGCGTCGGGGCGGCCGTCACCGGGAGCCCCGGCCCCGGCGCGCTCGTCCCGGCCGGAGGCCGTCGCGTCGTACCAGGGGTCGTCGAAGGGCACCGCCGAAGCGTCGAGCCCCTCCTGCTTGTCCACCTGCTCCACCGGCCAACTCTCCTTGTCAAGCGAACCGTTTCGGCCGCGTGCCCAAGGATGGACAGAGCGGGAAGATCCCGGACTCTTCTCCTCCCGCTGTTCACCCCATCAGGTGACTCTCCGCCCAGGTGGCCTGACCAGACCGTGCTGATATGCGTACCGCACGGCCTGCGCCCGGTCGCGCACCCCCGTCTTGGCGAAGAGATTGTTGATATGGGTCTTCACGGTGGCCGTGGAGATCCGCAGCCGCCCGGCGATCTCCTGGTTGGAGAGC
>NZ_LIPQ01000186.1:6937-20127 GCF_001418135.1 Streptomyces aureus | reverse complement strand
CTCGCAGTTGTCGAGGACGAGGAGGAAGGGGCGGCGGGCGAGGTGCTCGACGAGATGGGCCGTGGGGTCGTCCTGGAGGCCCTCACGGGTGATCAGGTTGACCTCGCGGAGCCGGAGCGCGGAGAGGACGGCGCCGGGGACGGCCTCCAGGTCCACGGCGAGGCGATGGTCGGCGGCGGCCTGTCCGGGGACGTCGACCCCGGGCAGCGAGGGCGCTCCGGGATGGGCGATCCACTCCACGCCGGGGACTCTGCCCTGCTCGTCGCCGAGGGTGGCGCCGGCGAGGACAGGGTGACCGGCCGACACCCGGATCTCCAGTCGGGTGTCGGGCAGGGGGTGGTTCTGCCCCCGGACCAGCTCGGCCGTCATCGACTCTGTCCCCTCGGCTTTTCGGCGTTCTCGCCGTTCTCGGCGTCATCACAGGTGCGGTTCATGCGGGACAGCTCCCGGTGGCCTGCTGCCGCCGGGAGCTGTGGGTGGTGCGGTGCGGTCCTGCCTACAGGTGCGGCAGGATCGCGGGCATCAGGTCCTGGAAGGTGCGGCCGTTGGCCGGGTTGCCCAGGGCGGTCATCTGCCAGCCGGAGCCGACCCGGTGCACCTTCGCCATGATCTGCGCGGTGTAGTTGCCACCGCCGTCGAGGGTGTAGCGCGCGAGCTCCTGGCCGTTCGCCTCGTCGACGATGCGGCAGAACGCGTTCTGCACCTCCTGGAACGTCTGGCCGGTGAAGGAGTTCACCGTGAAGACGATCTGGTCGATGTGGACCGGGACCCGCTGGAGGTCGACGAGGATCGCCTCGTCGTCCCCGCCCTGGCCCGCGCCGCCGACCAGGTTGTCGCCGGTGTGCTTGACCGAGCCGTCGTCGCTGACCAGGTGACGGAAGAAGACCACGTCGACCGGCTGCTTGTCCGCGAAGAGGACGGCCGAGGCGTCCAGGTCGATCTCCTGGGTGCGCTTGCCGAAGAGACCGCGGCGCGGCGCGGCCTGCCAGCCGAGGCCCATCCGCACCTGGCTGAGGCTGCCCCCACCCTGCTTCTCCAGGCTGATGGCCTGACCCTTGGTCATGTTGACCGACACGCGTTTGCCCCTCTCGTTAGCGTTCCCCGCGCCCGCTGTTCCGGTGCGTGCGGTTGTCGAGCACATTACGCAGCACCACTGACAGCGCGGAGGTGCGGTCCGGTTTTGTGTCGGTCTTGCAACACACCGGACCGCGCGCCGGACCACCCACCCGGTACTCCACGGGGCCGTGTCCGGTCAGGCGAGTCCCGCCTCCTTCATCTGGCGCAACTCCTTCTTCAGCTCTCCCACTTCGTCACGGAGCCGGGCGGCCACCTCGAACTGCAGCTCGGCGGCTGCGGCGCGCATCCGGTCGGTCATCTCCTCGATGATCGCGGCCAGTTCGGTGGCGGGCCGGTCCCCGAGTTCGACCGTCGAGCCGGCCTTGCCCTTGCCCTTGACGCCGTGCGCGGCGAGCGAGGGGACGGGGGCCTTGGCGCCCTTGCCCTCCTTGCCCTGGCGGTAGCCGCTGCCGAGGAGTTCCTCGGTGTCGATCTCCTCGCGCGCGATGGTCGCGACGATGTCGTTGATCTTCTTCCGGAGCGGCTGCGGGTCGATGCCGTTCTCGGTGTTGTACGCGATCTGCTTCTCGCGGCGCCGGTTGGTCTCGTCGATGGCCTGCTCCATCGCCGGGGTGATCCGGTCCGCGTACATGTGGACCTGGCCCGAGACGTTTCGCGCGGCGCGGCCGATCGTCTGGATGAGGGAGGTCCCGGAGCGCAGGAAGCCCTGCTTGTCGGCGTCGAGGATGGCGACGAGGGACACCTCGGGGAGGTCGAGGCCCTCACGGAGGAGGTTGATGCCGACGAGGACGTCGTACTCGCCGGCGCGCAGTTCGCGCAGCAGCTCGATCCGGCGCAGGGTGTCGACGTCGCTGTGCAGATAGCGCACCTGGATGCCGAGCTCCAGGAAGTAGTCGGTGAGGTCCTCGGCCATCTTCTTGGTGAGGGTGGTGACCAGGACGCGCTCGTCGCGCTCGGTGCGCAGTCTGATCTCGTGGACCAGGTCGTCGATCTGACCCTCGGTGGGCTTGACGACGACCTCGGGGTCGACGAGCCCGGTGGGGCGGATGATCTGCTCGACGAAGCCGTCGCCGCGCGAGAGTTCGTACGTGCCGGGGGTCGCGGAGAGGTAGACGGTCTGGCCGATGCGCTCCTGGAACTCCTCCCACTTCAGCGGGCGGTTGTCGAGGGCGGACGGGAGCCGGAAGCCGTGGTCGACCAGGGTCCGCTTGCGGGAGGCGTCGCCTTCGTACATGGCGCCGATCTGCGGCACGGTGACGTGCGACTCGTCGATGACCAGCAGGAAGTCCTCGGGGAAGTAGTCGATGAGGGTGTTGGGAGCGGAGCCGGGGTCGCGGCCGTCGAAGTGCATCGAGTAGTTCTCGATGCCGGAGCAGGAGCCGATCTGGCGCATCATCTCCAGGTCGTACGTGGTCCGCATGCGCAGGCGCTGGGACTCCAGGTGCTTGCCCTGTTTGTCGAGCTCGGCGAGGCGGCCCTCCAGCTCGCGCTCGATGTCGTTGACCGCGCGCTCCATGCGCTCGGGGCCGGCGACGTAGTGGCTGGCGGGGAAGACGTACAGCTCGCGGTCCTCGCTGATGACCTCGCCGGTGAGCGGGTGGAGGGTGGAGAGGGCCTCGATCTCGTCGCCGAACATCTCGATGCGGACGGCGAGCTCCTCGTAGACCGGGAAGATCTCGATGGTGTCGCCGCGGACGCGGAAGGTGCCGCGGGTGAACGCCAGGTCGTTCCGCGTGTACTGGATGTCGACGAAGCGGCGGAGCAGCTGGTCGCGGTCGAGCTCCTCGCCGACCTTGAGCGGGACCATCCGGTCCACGTACTCCTGGGGCGTGCCGAGGCCGTAGATGCAGGAGACGGAGGCGACCACGATGACGTCCCTGCGGGTGAGCAGCGAGTTCGTCGCGGAGTGGCGGAGCCGCTCCACCTCCTCGTTGATGGAGGAGTCCTTCTCGATGTACGTGTCCGACTGCGGCACGTACGCCTCGGGCTGGTAGTAGTCGTAGTACGAGACGAAGTACTCGACCGCGTTGTTGGGCAGGAGCTCGCGGAACTCGTTCGCCAGCTGGGCGGCCAGGGTCTTGTTCGGCGCCATCACCAGGGTGGGGCGCTGGAGCTTCTCGATCATCCACGCGGTGGTGGCGGACTTTCCGGTGCCGGTGGCACCGAGGAGCACGACGTCCTTCTCGCCCGCGCGGATACGCCGCTCCAGGTCGGCGATGGCCGCGGGCTGGTCGCCGCTGGGCTTGTACTCACTGACGACCTCGAAGGGCGCCACCGAACGTTCGATCTTGGAAACGGGCCGCATGCAACCACCGTACGACCCGGCACTGACACTCGGGTGGTGATCGGCTCGGCAGCGGCCCTCCGTCACCAGTCCTGGGAGCGGTGACCGCCCCGCGGGACGCCCCTGCGGGCCCCGCGCCCAGCGGGCCGGGCCGTCCAGTTGGCGGGCTCGCCGTAGGACGGCACGTGGCGCGGTGCGGGCACGCCGGGGCGGTGCGGGGTGCGGGCGGCGGGGCCCTGCCAGTCCGGGTCGCCCATCACGAGCAGCGGGTCGAACATGACGACGACGGCGGCGAGGATGAGGAAGACCGCCGGGCCGATCAGCATCGGCAGGAGCAGCGAGGTGGCGGTGTCGCCGGTGCCCCCGACGGGCTCGGTGCCGTGCAGGTGGACGCTGACCGCCGACATGGCGGTGTAGTGCATACCACTCACGGCGACGCCCATCACCAGGCTCGCACCGAGGCTGGCCAGAAATCCATGTACGGAGACGGCCGCCCAGAGGGCCGTCGTGGCCGCCACGACGGCGATGACCACGGACATCGCGACGGTGAGCGTGTCGTACTCGATACGCCCCTGGAGACGCATCCCGGCCATGCCCAGGTAGTGCATGGTGGCCACGCCGAGGCCGGTGATGGTGCCGCCGGTGACCAGGGTGAGGGCGGTCGCCCCCCGGTACCCGACGATGAAGATCCCGATGCCGACCATCAGGACGGCGACGCCCAGGCTGGCGAAGGTGATGGGCAGGTCGTAGTGGATGGGCGCCTGCTGGACCGAGAAGCCCATCATGGCGATGAAGTGCATGGTCCAGATGCCGGTGCCTATCGACGTGGCGCCGAGGGCGAGCCAGCCCGCCTTGAAGCTGTCGCGGTGGCGGAGCGATCTCGTGGTGCAGCGCAGGCCGAGGGCGCCGCCCAGGCACGCCATGAGAAAGGCCGCCACCGGAGTGACGATCCCGTAGCTGAATCCGTCGACCGTGCCCTGCATGAGCGTGTGTCCTCCACCCCTGGTGCCACGTCGTCCGAAAACAGTCGGTACCGCTGGGTAGTACTACCGGGGCGAGATTATGGCGCGCCGGGGGCCACGCGACCACGTGACCGGGGAATTTCCGCTCGTGAGACCTGAGCGAGACCGGTCCGTGATCTTGCGACCGCTCTCCGGGCCCCGTTGTCGGTGCCGGGTCGTACCGTGGGCGGCATGGACATCGAAGCGGGACCGGAGGGCCGGGGGCGGGCCGTCCCGGTGGAGTGGACGGTCATGGAGTGCCCCATCGGGCCGCTCTTCCTCGCCGCGACCGAGCGGGGGCTCGTGCGGGTCGAGTTCCACGCCGACGCGGCGCGGCGGGACCGGATGCTCGACCGGCTGACGGCGCAGCTCGGCGCGGAGCCGGTGGAGCGCGCCTCGGGGCTGCTCGCCGGCGCGATACGCCGGCTCGACCGGTACTTCGCGGGCGAGCCGGGCGATGTCGACCTGCCCCTGGACTGGAGCCTGACCGCCGGGTTCAACCGGCAGGTGCTGCGCGAGCTGGCGAGCGGTGTGCCGTACGGCACGGTCGTCGGATACGGGGACCTGGCGGGACGTGTGGGGCAGCCGGGGGCGGCGCAGGCGGTCGGCGCGGCGATGGGCTCCAATCCACTGCCGGTCGTGGTGCCGTGTCACCGCGTGGTGGAGAGCGACGGCGGTCTCGGCGGCTTCGGGGGCGGCCTGGAGACCAAGCGGCAGCTGCTCGCACTCGAAGGCGTACTGCCGACGCCGCTGTTCTGAGGGCCTCTCCCGGACGCCGGGCCGCGGGCTCGCGGCCTCGCCGGGAGGCGTTCCCATCAGGTGGGACGGCTGGCACACTCACGTAAGTGACCCACACCCCCGGCGCCCCTGACGCCACCCTGCCCGGCCACATACCCGGCCCCGCTCCCGTCTCCGACGCCGAGCTCCCCGCGCTGCGCCGACGGGTCCAGGCCGTGCTCCTCACCACCCAGATCCTCGGGGGCCTCGGCATCGCCACCGGTGTCGCGCTCGCCGCCGTGCTCGCCAGGGACGTCAGCGGTTCCGAGGCCCTGTCCGGTCTCGCGTCGACGGCGACCGTGGCGGGGCCCGCGCTGCTCGCCATGCCGCTGGCCGCCCTGATGGCCTCGCGGGGCCGCCGGGCCGGTCTCGTCCTCGCGTACCTCATCGGCGCGGTCGGCGCCGGGGTCGCCGTGCTCGGGGCGGTCGCCGAGAGCTTCCCCCTGCTGCTCCTCGGCCTCGTCGGCTTCGGCGCCGGGTCCTCGGCCAACCTGGCGGCCCGCTTCGCCGCCGCCGACCTCGCCGAACCGGACCGCAGGGCGCGGGCCATCTCCACCGTCGTGTGGGCGACGACGATCGGGGCGGTCCTCGGCCCGAACATCGCCGCGCCGGCCGGGAAGAGCGTGGCGGGTCTGGGGATACCCGCCACCGCGGGCCCCTTCGTCTGGGCCGCCGGGGTCTTCGTGATCGCGGCGGCCGTGGTGGCCGTGCTGCTGCGTCCCGACCCCCTCCTCACCGCCCGCGCGCTCGCCGAGACGGGCGCGGGCGAGGCGCCTGAGGAACGCTCCCTGCGGGCCGGGATGCGGGCCGTACGGGAGTCCCCGAAGGCCCGCCTCGCGGTGGTCACGGTCGCCGGCTCGCACACCGCGATGGTGTCGATCATGTCGATGACCCCGGTGGCCCTCACCCATCACGGGGCGGACATCCAGCTGGTCGGGCTCGTGATCAGCGGGCACATCGCCGGTATGTACGCCTTCTCGCCGCTGATGGGCTGGCTGTCCGACCGGCTGGGGAGGCTCTCGGTGATCGGGCTCGCGGTCGGTCTCATCGGCGTGGCGGCGCTCGTCGCGGGCACGGCGGGGCCCAGCCACGGCCGTACCGCCCTCGGCCTGTTCGTCCTCGGCCTGGGGTGGTCGGCGGGTCTGGTGTCCGGCTCGGCGCTGCTCACGGACTCGGTGCCGCAGGCCGCGCGGGCGGCGGTCCAGGGGCTCTCCGACTTCATCATGAACACCGCCGCCGGCGTCGGCGGCCTCGCGGCGGGCCTGATCGTGGCGCAGGTCGGCTACGGGCCGCTGAACGCGATCGCCGCCTGCCTGCTGCTGCCGATGGCGGCGCTCGCGATCCGCGGCTCGCTCCGGAAGGCCTGAGCCTCCGTACGGCCGGTCGGTGCGGCACCTCCGTAGGACCGTCGGTCCATGCGGCACCGCCGTCCCTCCATGCGGCACCGCCGTCGGTCCGTGCTGCTCCGCCGTCTGTCAGTGCGGCACCGCCGGGGAGGACGCCCCGCTCGCCAGCCGCCGCGGGTTGCCCGTGCCGTCGGCCGGGACCGACCAGACCGCTCCCCCGTAGCCGTACGCGAGGGTGCTCCGGTCCGTCCACAGCGCCTGGTCGTCGATGCCGCGCCGCTCGGCGACCGCGTGTTCGCGCCCGGTGCCCAGCTCGTACACGTACAGCCGCCACGGCTCGCCCGGGCCGTCGGAGACGCGCTTCTTGAAGGCGAGCCGGGTGCCGTCCGGAGAGAGGGACGGGCATTCGACGTTCTCCCGCAGGGCCTTGGCGGACCAGTTCCGCATGTCGCCCTCGACGAGATGGGTGCGGCCGCCCGTGGAGACGGTCGCGTAGAAGCGGTTGTCGTCCGCGGCGAAGCTGACGCCCCAGTAGTTGACGTCGGGGGCGTGGTAGCGGCGGCCGCCGAGGGTGAGCGGGATCTGCTCGACGTTCTTCACCAGGTAGCCGGTGCGGAGATCGAGGATCGAGGTCCGGGTGGAGAAGGACGACCGCGCGTAGGAGTCGCCGGTCGCGAACATCGTCCAGGCGAGCATGTTCCCGGAGGCCGAGACCCGGGCCCGGCTGGGGATGCCCGGCAGACCGATCCGGCGTACCTCGCGCAGCCGCCGGTCGAGCACGATGGCGTACGAGCGGGCCGGGACGCCCGGCCTGCGCTGGAGGCAGAGAGCGGTGGGCCCGGCCGCGTGGAAGCGGTCGCAGGAGGGGCCGCCCACCACCCGCCCGCCGGGCGCGGACGGGTCCACGCGCGCGATGCGGCCGCTCGCGGTGTCCCGCGCGTAGAGCGCGCCGGTGTCGCGGTCGAGCGTGAAGCCGGGGTCGGCGGTCCCGGCGACCGCGGCCTCGCGGCCCGAGGCCGCGCGCAGCGTGTAGGCGGTGGCGCCGCCGCCGAGCAGCAGAAGGGCGAGTACGAGGATCCACACGCGCGTACGGGTGGACGGGCGGGCGCCGGTCAGGTCGGACATGGGTCAGTCGCTCCTCTCGGAGGTCTCGGAAGGAGTCGTGGGCAGCAGCCGCGCGGCGCAGAACAGGGCGGCCGTGAGGGCGAGCAGCGCCGCGACGAGCGCGGTCTCGGGCCCGCTCGCGGTCCAGACGGCGCCGAACGCGACGGCGGCACCGAGCCGGGCCAGCGCCTGAGCGGTCTGGACGACGGCGAGGCCGCTCGCCTGCCGGCCCTCGGTCAGGAAGGGGCCTGCCAGAGCCATCAGGACGCCGTCGGTGGCGGCGTAGAAGACCCCGAGCAGGAGGAGGACGCCCAGGAGGACCACGGGGTCGGGCAGGGGGGCCAGGAGCAGTCCGTAGGCGAGGAGCAGGGCCACGTGCCCGTACAGGAGCGGTGCTCGCCGCCCGATCCGGTCGGCGAGGCGTCCGGCGGGGACGGCGAGCAGCAGATAGACGGCGGCCGCGCCGAGCGGCAGGAACGGGAACCAGGTCGCGTCGAACGCGAGCCGTCGCTGGAGCAGCAGATAGAGGAAGGCGTCGCCGATGGTGGCGGCGCCGAGGATTCCGGCGCAGATCACGATCCGCCGGTATCCGGGTGAGCGCAGCCCACTGAACAGCCCACCGCGCAGCCCGCCGAGGAACCGCCCACGCGCGCGTGGCTCCGCGGACTCCCCCCGCGCGTGTGGCTCCGCCGCCACGGCGGGTGCCCTCTCGCCGCCCCGTGTCCGGCCGGGGACGAGCAGTACCCACAGCAGGACGCCGAACGCCCCGACGCTGAAGCTGACGGCGAAGACGGCGTCGTACGCGTCGGCCGTCGCCCACAGCAGCGCGAAGGCGGCCAGGGGGCCGAGCAGGGCGCCGGTGGTGTCCATGGCCCTGTGCGTGCCGAAGGCGCGGCCCAGGTCCTCGGGCGGGCTGTGCAGGGTGATGAGGGCGTCGCGCGGGGCGGTGCGGACGCCCTTGCCGAGCCGGTCGGCGGCGATCGCGGTCGCGATCCAGCCGGTCGCGCCGCCGGCGAGGAGGAGGCCGATCCGGGAGCAGGCGGACAGGGCGTAGCCGAGCCCGCCGACCTGCTTGTGGCGGCCGCCGCGGTCGGCGGTGGCACCGCCGAGGAGCCGTACGAGCGCGGTGGCGCCGGTCGAGAGGCCGTCGAGCAGCCCGAACTGGAGCGGCGAGAGGCCGAGTCCGAGGACCAGGTAGAGCGGCAGGACGGCGGTCACCATCTCCGAGGAGACGTCGGTGACCAGGCTGACCGCGCCGAGGGCGAGGACGGTGCCGGGGACGCGCCGCCGGACCCCCGAGGGGGCGGGCGGCGCGTCCGGGCGACCGGTGGTCGCGAGGTACATCAGTGGCAGGTGTAGGTCGGGCCGGAGTCCTTCACCTGGTTGTCGGTGCCGACGTACTGCCAGGTGTAGGTGGTGTCGGTGAGGTCCAGCTTCAGTACGCCGTACGGACCGCTGATCCGCTTCTGGCTGTTGGGCTGGACCGTCTCGATGTCGTAGGGCTCGGCGCCGCCCATGCCGCCGACGATCTCGACGATGCCGTCGGCGGTGGCCCGCCCGTTGGGGTCCTGCGGGGCGAAGCGCTCGTAGTGGTGGTCGTGTCCGTTCAGCACCAGGTCGGCCTTGGCGTTGTAGAGGATCTGCCAGACGGGCTTGGAGACGGGGTCGTTGCCGTGGCCGCCGGAGGAGTACAGCGGGTGGTGGAAGTAGGCGGCGACGCAGCCCTTGGTGTTCCGCGCGAGGTCGTCCTTGAGCCACTGGATCTGGGTGGCGTCGTCGAAGGAGTTGGAGTCGAGGGCGACGAAGTGCCAGTTGCCCTGGTCGTAGCTGTAGTACGGCTTGCCCTGCGGGTAGGCGATCGAGCCGAAGTAGGACTTGTAGCCGGCGAGCGGGCCTGCCGGGTCGTAGGTCTCGTGGTTGCCGGGCACGGGGCGGGTCTTCGCCTTGAAGGCGCCCCAGGACTTGTCGTAGTAGTTGCGGAAGTCGGAGAGCAGGGCGTCGTCGTACTGGTTGTCGCCCATCGTCAGATAGAAGGACGGCGCGATCCGCTGGGCCAGGGCCGCGGTCTTGGGGTGGGCGCAGGAGCTGCTGGAGGCCGTGCACTGGGCGGCGATGTCGCCCGCCGCGACGACGGTGAACGCGCCGGTCGGCGGCTCCGTGCTGCCGGTGGTGCCGTACACCTCCACCGAGTAGAGCGAGTAGCCGTACGAGGTGCCGCGGGCGGTCCCGTACACGCGGAGGTAGCGGCCCTGGCCGGTGAGTCCGGTCCAGTCGTCGGTGGCGCCGTTGCCCGCGGTCTCGTTGGCGAGGCGGGTCCAGGTGGTGCCGTCCGCGGAGATCTCGACGCGGTAGGCCTTGGCGTAGGCGGCCTCCCAGACGAGCTTGACGCGGGAGACGGTGGCAGACGGGCCGAGGTCGACCCGGATCCACTGGGGGTCGACGCCTTCGGCGCTGGCCCAGCGGGTGGTGGAGACGCCGTCGAAGGCCTTCTCCGGTCCGAAGGTGCTGTCCTCGACGGAGGAGGAGGTGGCCGGTCGGCCCTGGGAGATCAGGACGTCGGCGGCGGCTCCGGCCCGGTCCGGGAGGGCGAGCAGGAGCCCGCCGACGAGCAGCAGCACGGCGGCGAGGACGAAGGGGAGGGGGGTGGTGGTGCGGCGTGGTGGGACGGAGGCGTTCAGGCGCATACCTGGGCTCCCTGGCCTGTGGGGTCGGCGAGAGCTGGACACCGGTGCGGCGCACCACGGACCTGCCGCGCGGCAGCGGGCCGGGGCGCCCGTGCCGTGGGTGCGGGCACGGGCGACCGGCCGGGTGGCGATTCGGGGCGCCACACGGCGGGGTGGTGCTCGGCGGCCGGGTCAGAGCTCTCGCTGAGCGCGTCACGCCCCTTGGGGTGGGGCGCCGCGCCAAGCCGCTGCCCGGGATGCTAGCCGATAGGAAGGTTTCCTACCAGACCTCGGTCCGTGGCCCCAACCGGGACTTCAGAGGCTGATGTGGTACGCCTTGCGCAGGGTCTCGTGCACGGTCCAGGTCGTCCGGTCGCCCTCGCGCAGCACACAGGCGTCGCCGGGACCGATCTCCAGGGTGGCCCCGCCCTCGACGGCGACGGTCGCCCGGCCGGAGACCACCACGAAGAGCTCGTTGGCCTCGGTGTCGGTGACGACGCCGGGCGTGATCTGCCAGATGCCGCGCAGCTGCTTGCCGTCGGCGGACTCCCACAGCACCTTGCCCGTCACCTCGGGCGTACCGGAGACGATCTGGGCGGGGTCGAGCGGCTCCGCCTCGAGCTCCGCGTCGGGGATGTGCACGGCGAAGGAGGGCTGGTCATGTGTCGTCATGGGCGGTGACTGTAGCGGGGGTCCAAGGCCGCTCCGAGGCCGGGACCGGCTGGACGCAAGCCCTCCGTTTCGCCTCCCACCAGGCGCGATGCCCGGAACCCGACGCGACGACGAAATCCGCACGACCGCTTCGGCGCAGCGCCGGACGGGTGGCGCCGCTGCCCCGGACGACCCCGCCGGGCACCCCGTGACGGAATCCGAAGGCGCCCCCACGGTGTGGCCGGAGCTCGCCACCGAGGTTTGCGGGGCCTGTGGTCGCGCCAGGAATGGGACATGTCCACACAGGTGTCCGAAGAGGTACGCGAGGCGCTCCACGAGGGGCGTCCCGTCGTCGCGCTGGAATCGACGATCATCGCCCACGGCCTGCCGCGCCCGCGGAACCTGGCGGTGGCCCTGGAACTGGAGGAGCTGGTACGGGCCGGGGGTGCCGTCCCCGCCACGGTCGCCGTGGTCGACGGCGCGGCCAGGGTCGGCCTTGACCGGGCGGCCCTGACCCGGATCGCCGAGGACCCGGAGGTGCGGAAGCTGGGGCACCGCGACCTCGCCCCGGCCCTGGCGACCGGCGTGACCGGGGCGACGACGGTGTCGGCGACGGCCTGGCTCGCGGACGCGGCCGGCATACGGGTGTTCGCGACCGGAGGCCTCGGCGGCGTCCACCGGGAGTGGACCGACACACAGGACGAGTCCGCCGACCTGCGGCTGCTCGCCCGTGTCGGCACCACCGTGGTCTGCGCCGGGGTCAAGTCGATCCTCGACGTGCCCGCGACGCTCCAGCGCCTGGAGACGCTCGGCGTGACGGTCGTCGGATACGGCACGGACCACTTCCCCGGCTTCTACCTCGCCTCCTCGGGCGAGCCGGTCGACTGGAACCTGCGGACCCCGGAGGCGGTGGCCGAGGTGATACGGGCCCAGGACCGGCTCGGCGAGCAGCGGGCGGCGCTGATCGTGGCCAATCCGGTGCCGGTGGCGGAGCAGTTGGATCCCGCGCTGCACGACCGGGTGCTCGCGGGCGGCCTGGCGGCGGCGAAGGAGAAGGGGATCACCGGGCAGGCGGTGACCCCGTTCCTGCTCGAATACCTGACGGTGCACACGGAAGGGGCGTCCCTGGAGGCCAACCTGGCGGCGGTACGGGGCAATGTGCGGCTCGCGGCGAGGATCGCGGGGGCGTACGGCGCGGGCGCGGCGGCAGACGCCGAGGCCGGACGGGCCTCGGCGACCGCCCCCGGCGCCGGGTCCTCGCGCGACTCCGGGTTCTCGCGCGAGTCCGAGCTCTCGCGCGACTCCGGGTCCTCGCCCGGCGTGGGCGGCCGGTGAGCCCGGCGGCGGGTGCGCTGCTCGTCGTCGGGGACGTCGTCACGGACATCGTCGCCCGGCACCGGACCCCGCTGGCGCCCGCGACCGACACGGCGGCGGAGATACGCACCCTGCCGGGCGGCGCCGGAGCCAACGCGGCCTGCTGGGCGGCGCGTTCCGGATCCCCTGACGTGCGCGTCCTCGGCCGGGTGGGAACGGACGCGGCCGACTGGCACGAACGGGCGCTGCGGCGCGCGGGCGTGCGTCCCTTGCTCGTCCCGGACGCGGAGGCGGCGACGGCCACCGTGATCGCGCTCGTGGACTCCTCGGCGGAACGCACCTTCCTCACCGACAGCGGCGCCGCCCTGCGTCTCTCCCCCGACGACTGGTCGGCGGGCCTGCTCGACGGCGTGGCCCGGCTGCATCTCTCCGGCTACCTGTTCTTCTCCGCGCCGAGCCGCGAGACCGCCCGGCTGGCGCTGCGGGACGCACGGGAGGCGGGCGTGCCGGTGAGTGTGGACCCGGCGTCGGCGGGGTTCCTGGCGGAGCTGGGGGTGGACCGGTTCCTCGCGGCCGCGGAGGGCGCGGAGGTCCTGCTGCCCAACGCCGACGAGGCCCGGTCGCTCACCGGGCATGCCGAACCGGAGGTGGCGGCGGCCGAGTTGAGCCGCCGATTCCCGCTGGTCGTGGTCACCCTCGGGGCGGCGGGCGCCCTGGTGGCCGAGGACGGCTCGGTGACCGCGCGGGTGACGGCTCCCCCGGTCCGGCCGGTGGACTCGACGGGCGCGGGCGACGCGTTCACCGGCGCCTTCCTGGCGGCCCGGCTCGCGGGCGCGGACCTCGCGAAGGCCGCAGAGGCGGGCTGCCGCGCGGGCGCGGAGGCGGTCACGGTGGTCGGCGGCAGACCGTCGGCCGGGCCACCGGCCGACTGACACGGGAGGTTCGCAGGCACGTGGCGGAGCCGCGACCGCGG